>JAQTTQ010000053.1 GCA_028710685.1 Candidatus Omnitrophota bacterium
TATTTAAAGGCATATTTACCTGTTCCCACCTGGCAAGCCTTATAGGATAAACAATGTACCTATTAATAATATAGGTAAGCCGGTTAAACATATTATTTAAACCTAAGAAGTCAACCGTCATACCCGGTTTCTTAGGAAGCTGCGGTTTCGAAGTGGTAGTGGTGGCTCTTGCGCTAAAAGGAAGCGCTAAGACCCCTGCGACAAACCCAAGGGCTGTAATTAAGGCCCATGACGTAACAAAGATCGCAACATTCCCGGTCTCCCTTACCGCACGCAGCCAATTGATAGGATTGGCAAAAGATACCTTGGTCGGGAAGACCTTGTGGAATGAGCTGGAAATAATCTTGCTTAAGCCTTCGGTAGCATCTTTCTTTAAGATACTGGCATAATTACTCATTTTTACTTTAAAGATCGGAGCAGAACCGCGGCTAGATATAATAGGCACAACTATTGCAAAGAATACAATCGCCACATAAGGCAGGGAGAAGATAAGTGTTATATTCTGCCATAAGAGCATTCCGTAAACAGCCATGGCGGTTCCGATGGCCCCGGGAATAATATGTGACTTAGCAAAATTGCTATAGACCTGATCAATCCCTAAATGGCTAAGCATGAACCCGCGGCCTGTAGCCACATAGGTAGCTATACCCTTCTGCGCGGAATCTACACCCGCGGCATTGGTAAAGACATGTGCCATGAAGAAAGGAGACATCAGCGGGAATATCTTAAACCAGAATTCAAGAGTGCCTCTGATAGTAGGATTATCAATGATGTACTGCGCATATCCGGTAAAGGTAATTGACTGTGCGAACAAGACAATCCCGAATACCGCAAAGAGCAGCTCTGCCGGGAATGCGGCAAAACCGCTTACCCCGCCTATAAGCATAAAGCCCAAGTAGGCGAATAACCCGGCAATAACCCAAGGCTTACGCAGATAATAGCCGATGCCGCCGTAAAGATGGGTTAACTGCTGGAGTATGTTAAAGTTCTTTGAGGAGTTAAGGTAATATAAATACCTGTTATATGACTGCTGTGTGGCGCCCATTCCGAATTTCCTGAATATTCCGTCGGTAGTAGCCCAGGAGACTTCACGCGCCTTGCCTGCCTCTATCCACATTACATAACCGATCTTTCTGCCGCGCAAGGTAAGCTCATAACCGCCGAAGATATCCTCGTTAACAGGATAAGAACGGGATACGCCGCCGATCTGGCGTATAGCAGAGGTACGCCAGACATCCGGATGTCCGTAGTGGAAACGTGCGCCATGAAGGAATAGGACCGGCTGAACCAACGCGTTAAATGTCCTGTCTGCGATTGCATGGAACTTGCCGACAAGGGAATAATCCTCGGTAAATATGTCTTCAGGGTAACCGACCAGGTCAAGATTACGATCCTTGAATACCGTCAAGAGATGAGGAATCTTAAGCGCCTGCTCCACATAGTAGTCCTGGTTGATATCGATAGTCATAGTCCTCTCGCTACGGACATATCTTAATGCATGGGTCTGATTGCCCGGCTTTCCTTCGCTTGCCAGAGGCCACTCTGCAGTCAATTTATTAGCGATGACATCCTCTATTTTGCCGCTTGCAGGATTATAACGGGCAAGAACGCTATAGAATACTCCGTCGCGCTTCTGTATATAAGCTATATCTATAATGAAACCATAAAGCTTATAGGCCATCTCGGCAAGATACCTGGTCTCCTCTGCCTTAGGATCGTTGTTGGCCAGCTGGTCACCGTAACCCTGCGCGCCCCAGAGAAGTTGGTACTTCCTGTTTACCTCTTCGCGTATCTTCTCCTCGCTCCAATCGGAATGTTCGATCTGGGCATAGAGGCGAAGTGCCTGGACATAATGCATCAATCCGTTTAAGGTACGGGCAAACGGCTGGAATCTGTAAGAGACCCACAGGCGTATCTGCATCTCAAGCTCCGCATTAACCTTGCCCAGCTGCTCGCCAAATTTCAAGTCTCTCATACGCTGCAATTCTAACTCATCCGCCCTGCCTTCACGCTGCATTCTGGCAATAAAATTCTCCCACTCGCCCTTATGATGATCGATAAGATAGGTTAATACGGTATACCCCGTATCCAATACCTCATCTATCTCCTTAAAGTTGTAAATTATGCTTTCATTGCCTCCCACAGGTATCATTGTGGTAAGGGTAGGCAGATTAACCCACTTAGGCATAGCAGGCATATCTTTATCAAACATTTGGCTTAAGAAACGGAAGATGCGCTGACGGATCTTGGCATTGCCTAATTTCGAGAATAAAGGCAGGTTTTGTAAACCTTCACCGGCAACATTCAGGTCTATCAGGTTGCGGTTATACTCATCCATAGTGACCATATCTTCTGCCAGAAGGGTAGTAAGTATAAAATTGATTATCCTGGCCTTGGCTATATTCTTCTCTTGCGCGTTAAGAGTTGCGCCCTCAGAGATGAATTTCTCATCCATGATATTCAGTATATTACCCTTTAAGCGGTCTTTCTTAGCCTCGCTCTTAATCGTCCCTAAGCCGTGGATCTTAGAATAGATAAATCCGGTGCCGGCCTCCCAGAGATACATAAGCGAGAAGGTGTCGAGGAAGAAGAAGAGCACAAACGGCAGCCACAGGCCTGCAACCAGCACAAAATTAATATTAAGTGCCCCTGCAAGCCAAACGCTTCCGGCAAGCTGGCTATGGGCAATCAGGGCAAAATGGAAAACCATGGTATCCCAGGCAAGCTTAGCAATACCTAAGGTAGCCCAATAAATTACCCTAAATGCCTTTAACTTAAATGAAGTCTCTGCTTTTTCAAAACCGGCATCCGGACGTACCGGCCTGCCGAATGCTTGGTGATTAACACCTCTTGCCATAAATTTATTGACTATAAGATCCAATCCGCGGCGACCCAGCGCAAGGTTAAAGGCCAAAACACCAAATACCCCTAATGCGCCTCCAAGGGTAATGCCACCGCTAATAACCAGAGCGGCTAACAACGAAGCAGAGACTACCCCCAGGCTGACGGCAATAGGATTATAGAAGTTGTTGATCGTCCCCAGCCAGCCTGCACGGTCAGAATAAGTCTTGTAGAATAAAGGCATTGCTGATTTCCATTCGCCGGTAATAAATTTCACGTAATTCTTATATGTCTTTGAACCTAATATATCTCTCTTCATAGCTACCTTATCGCCTGAGCGCAGCTTCTCCGAGGCTAAAATCTCGGCAACTAAAGACTTATTAGCCTCTTCAAGCCTCTTAGTAAGCTCTGTATAAGCCTGCGCCTTTGCCTCTGCCGGCTCTGCGCTGTAATGACGGACAAACTTGGCAGTCCTGAACATGCCGTCAAGGTCCTCAAAGTTAAAGATATATTCATAAGGAAGTATATTGCTTAATTTTCCGTATACGGCAATACCCTTGTATGTGCTTAGAGTAAGATTGATAATCTTATACCAGCGTTCGTACTCCCCGCGGACAAATGCACCTGCTGAATCATCCCTTAATTGAAGGGCGGTGTGGAGAAGATAGGAGAAGAATGCCGGTGTATCATTATGGAAATAACCCGCTCCTGCCTGGACCAGGAAGAAGATCCACAGGTCATTCAGTGTAGGAGCAATCTTTGTCTCGCCTAAAACCTGCTCTAGCCATACATTGTAAGCTACGAAGTACTCAGCAGCAATTGACTCTGCCGATTCTCCGCGCGCAAGGCGCTCCTCAACCGCTGCCCACTGAAGGTTAGCAGTAGCCACTACAGCATCATCAAAACCATAACCTGATTTTACTAATGGCTGCGGCGCAACAGCAGGTGCTGCAGTAGTGCCCTCTTGCGCAACAACTGCTTCTTTTGCAGAAACCCTGCCTGTAGAATGTATGCGGGCACGCTCAAAAAGCTTGCCCAAACCAAACAAACCTAAGAAAGCTAATATCGGAGCAATAAGATAACCCCATCCGCTCTTAATCTCTGCCAGCCAATCACCAAATACGCCAATACGGTCTTCTTTCTCGAAGTTGCCGTTGCGCAATGTAAGCCTGGTTCTATCTGTACGCTCAGGGGCTAACTCGCGCGCCTTAACAATGGTATGCTCTTCTAAAATACCGCCGCGAGGATGAGCGCCGTACCTTACACCCTCCCAACGCTTAATTACATTACCCTCGCTGTCACGCGCCTCAACCGGCTCCTGTAAATTGTTATAAGTAATTACCTCTTCTCCCTTAATCGCATTACCAAGGCTGCCTAAGGCAACGCGGACCTTAGGATTAGCGTTAACCGCTTCTGCTAATCTTCCGGCATGGTTTAAAGAAAGAGAGCGCTGTAAATCCCGTCCGGGACGTGTATCCTCAACCTGATACCTGAACCTTATATCTGAATTCTCATCAGTTCCGCCTACGCGTACGATCTCAAGGTCATAGACCCTGGCAACAACAGGGCTATTTTCATAAGCAGCCTCATCTAATACTACAGTGCCTGATGCACTGGTTAAAGTACTATATGTTACGGAATCCTTCCCGTATCCTAAATGTATCGGGCCGGCATCATAGCTGCTCTCTATATCTCTATCCTGATGAATAAAGGTAATCTCTTCAAAATCTCTGAGGAGAACGGATAAGCCCATATTTCTTACCCTGCCCTGCAGCTCATTCACTCT
>JAQTTQ010000054.1 GCA_028710685.1 Candidatus Omnitrophota bacterium
TCCCTCCCTCGGCACCATTTCGGAAGGACATCGAAATGGTCTCAATTACCTGCGGCAATCGCCTGTATTGGCTTCGAAATCCTCCGTAAAAATGAATTTTCCCGTTGAATTTCTCGCAAATACAGTTGCCGAGATCGGGGCCCTTCGCCTTTTGGGCTAGTGTCCCTCCCTCGGCACCATTTCGAAGAATAGAGAGCCTAAATGGGCTCTTTTTTTTGTTGGTATTTCAGTTTTTTCGTTTTGCATGCTTCATCTTTCGTTGTTCGTCTTTTATCCCTTAGCACTAACCTGGGGATACTTATGGCGTAACCAGCTGTAGCACTGAGGGTAAGCGAGACCAGGTCTCGTTCTTGGGCGTTTTTGTTAGCTAAACCAAAAGTAAGTTAAGAAGTTGGCAAATAGTTAAATAATACATTATACTTATATATAAGTAGTAGTTAAGGTAATTCCCTCCTAAAACTTATGGCCGCGGAAGAATAAACCGATTGGTTTATTCAACCGTGGTTTTTTTTGTATATATGGCTGGAATGTTTGGAAAGGCGGTATAAATAATTTGATTATCTTGGTATGAAGAAAATAATCTCGCTCTTAGTACTTATCTGTTTCTTCGCCGAGCAGTCCTGCTTTGCCCAGATTCTGCCGCAGGTATTACCGCTGTATTTCAGCCGGCCGAGTTTTCTGATCCAGGATAAGTTCCGGCCCACACATCTGCGTTCTATTGAATTTACGCCACAACACTCAGGGGTGCAGGTGCTCTTGGATAAAGGGGACAGCAAAGAATTAAAACAGGATATTTTGCAGGAAGAGGCCGTGAAGCTGATGGATTATTTCTTGATCGGGCTGACCCTGCCGAACGATGCTTTCTGGGTGAACCTGCGGCCGGACCAGGCGGATAATATTATTGATACGTACCTGGAGAAGACCGATATCGGGAAAGTGATGCTGGAGGCGGACTTAAATTTGAAGAAAGACTTAGCCAAGGCCACTTCTCCGCAGACCAGGGAAGGTAAAGAGTATTGGGATAAGCTTTACGCAAAGGCGCAGGAGTTGTTCGGCGATCAGCAGGTCTCTTTACCGACTTTTACCAGGCCCTGGATAGTCCCTGCCGAGATCATTGTTCGTCAATCCAAAAGTTCGGCCTATATTTATAAGGCCACATTAAAAGTAATGCTGGAGCAGGATTATCTGCGCGGAAGCGCTCCCCGGTTTGAAGATAAGCGTATGAAAGAGTTGAATGATTATTCTTCGGAGTTGATACGAAGGCGCATTATTCCCGGATTGGTTCTGAAGGTGAATAGTTCCAGGGCCTATGCTCCGCTGCGGCAGGTTTATTATTCGTTGATACTATCCCGATGGCTCAAAGAAAAAGTAAAAAACGATCCCGAAGCGGAGTGGGATACTTTCCCGCCGTCCGCCATAAGAAATTATATTGATAAAATTGATACCCGTGACCTGCTCGGACTTATCTCCAGACAACCCTGGTCGAAAAATGCGTATTTCGATCAGTATAAGAGATCTTTTCAAAAAGGCGAATATAACGAGTCGAGAATAGTCAATACTCCCTATGGACAGATTATCAGACAGTATACCAGCGGAGGGATATCCATGTCGCCGCCGGTAGGAAGTATGAACGTAATATATTGTAATAGGTCATTTCTGAATAGTAACCCGGCAGCGGTAAGCGTGCCAGTGGACGGCGGGAAGTTAGCCTCCACATTGCAAAAGATGATGAAGGAGCAGGACTATTACAAACTGGTAGAATTGTCGCGTCGTTTAGGTCTTGACCCGCGCCCGGTGGAATACAAGTTCCTGCATCCGTTTTATATAGCGCACGATATGGCGGTAAAAAAAATAGTTAATCCGGAGAGCCTGCCGTTCAATGCGTTATACTTCGGCGCCGGAGTGGATGTGGTGAACCTGCTTCTGTCTACAAACGCAGTCCAGGCGGATTTCGTCTCCGCTTATAACGGTGGGTTGACAAAAGACCGTCTGGATAAACTATCGGATCTGGACATAAATACTGATGCGCAGAACAGGAAGAAAGCGTTTGATTACAGGGGCAGCAAGTACCAGGCGGGTTACGGGGTCGGTTTATATGTTGAGGACGCGGAAGACTATATTATATATTTGTCCACGGAGCTGGAAGCTTTAGGGGTTGATCGTTCCATGATCATCGCCGATACCGACTCCCGGGGATATCCCAGGATAGCTTTCGACTGGGCGTATCCGGGGGAAAAGCCCAGAAAGAGATACGTGTGTTTTATAGACTCACGCGACATTCTGCAGGATCGCGGGATCAGGTACCTCGGTGCGTATGACCTTTATTATCAAAGGGCGTCTGTGGAACTGGCGGCCGGGTATGTAGAGAAGCGGCTAAGAAAAAACAGCTATATACGGGATGTATACGCGCGGGTGAAGCCGGGTGGCTACCTGGTGACGGATGATTATTCTTGGCGTTTTTCTTTCGAGCGCGCCGTTAATTACGCCGATGATTTCCCGGAAGACCTGGCTGTCGAGGAGCATTTTGTCGACCCGCTATTGACGGATACGGTCAGGGAGTTTAGAAAATCCGAAGGGTATGAAAAGATGCTGGGTTACGGCTGGGATGTCGGTATCCGCCGGAAGCCGCCGCCCGCGGAGAATAGCCGACGGTCAGACGGCGGGCAAAAAGAGGCAGTTGGGAAGGATATTGTGAGTGTAACGACAGGGCTGGATGGAGGAACAATAAAAAATACAAGCATAGATAGAACTCAAGAGCAGGTTAATCGATTAGATGAAGTTTACAATGAAATGCTAAAAGGTATCAATTTATTTCAAGATACAAGCGGTGAGGCTCATCTTTATACTAAAACTATAGAAAGGGAAAGAGAGATAATTTTACTTACAGTGGAGCATGGTTCTAAAAAGGCTTTGGATTTAGTTCACCCATATTTAAGAGAATCTGCTCTACAAGGTAAGTTTAATAATCCCGATGAATGGATTTTATTACTTGAAGGACTTTCATGTTTCGAGATAGAGACAGCTTATCTGAGAAAAGCAATATCAAATTCTGGAATACAGATTAAAAATCCAATAGTCGCTGTTGATACAAAAGAAGTTATGGAAGAAGCGGCAAGATTGTTAGGCGTTGACATGAATGAATTATATTTCCGCTTTATAAATTTTGTTCGGCCAACAATGATCCCTTGGAGCCTTGAAAGAATTTTGAGCCATTACGCCCAAGAACATGGTGTTAACAGTGAAGAAATGCAGAACAATTTTAATATAAAAAAATTGGAGAAAAAAAACGAAACGGCCTCACAAAGAGCATATTACGAAAATGAAGCGCTGCAAACTCTATTAGTTGTTAGTAATAAAAAATCAATAGATTTGATAAGGGAACAAGTGGGTCAAAAAAAATATATTCTGATTTATTGCGGCATGGCACACAAGCAAGCGATAGACAATCTATTCGGAGAAAATAATTGGAGAGAGATTACATCAAGCCGGAAACCCACCAATATAGCAAATGCATTGAAGCTTGTTCCTGGGGTTAAGGGAAATTTATTTTATAATAATCGGCTTTACCTTCACTTTAAAGCAGAGAATCCTTATAGATCGGTTATCTTTGATGAAAATAAGCTTGAGATATTAACTATTGAGCCGGTAAGTAATGATGAAGTATGGATTCAAGCAAAAGTTATTACATCTTTAAATGGGGAATATGGGGGGGTACCGGTGGCAAAAGAAGGTGATGTCGGTTGGATTAAGGTGACGTCTGACAGGAGTTTTAATTTTACCCCTGATATCGCCGTTCAGCAACTATCAAAACAAAGCAAAGACGGTGGTCGTCTTGGCGGCATCGATGGTTCGACTGACAAGCGCTCACCATCAATACCTCAGGATGGAGGCAAGGGAGGGATTGATTTTCGTTCCCTCCCCATCGCCATTCAGCCAGTTCTCGCCATTCAGCCCAATCTACAAGTCCCACTTCAGCCCAAAATCCCCTTAGCTGAATTAGACAAGGAATGGAGCAGTATTCAGGAGATGGTCAACAAAGGTAATATTCCATCGGGAGAGAAAATAAAGGAGTACGTTCTATCCTGTTGTCAAAAAGGCGATATAAGCCAGGATATGGAGAAGGTGCTGGTTTGTATTTCCCAGATACTACGCCTGGAAGAAGATTATGCAGTAGCCTGTGAACCAGGTTTTATCCAATTGCTATCCATTCTTGAATCAGATAAACCCCCACATGAGTTACAACTGGCTTTGAGCGCGGTTTCATTTGGAAGTTAAACATAAGTGCCTTTTTTGTGCCCAAAATGTGCCCATCCAACACATAAACATCCCTAAACAAAACTAAACATCCGGGCTCGCCAAATATCTGCTATAATAAGCGTTTACATCATAATTCGCTATATTTCAATAAGTTGCAGAAATATACTTAATGGATTTCCTCCCTCGGCACCATTTCGAAGAATAGAGAGCCTAAATGGGCTCTTTTTTTATTTGGGAGTAAGGACTCCAAGTCATTCCTCGACACGGAATGGCAGAGCAATTGAGCGATAGAGATTAGAAAATAGAGCAAAGAGCAATACGGTTACTCCCGACTAAAGCCCATC
>JAQTTQ010000055.1 GCA_028710685.1 Candidatus Omnitrophota bacterium
CCAATTAATACATCTGTTGGTGTTAATGTTGTTTTTGGCCCTAATGATTCTAATTTAAACGTTCGTCAGGGGGCATCAGGATGGAAACATTCACATGGCTCTACCGCAGAATTAGCTGATGGTTCAGCTGCGAATTGGGATTCATTTGATAACCAATTATGGAAACAGGCAAAGGAAGCAGGGAGAGCTCAGTGGGGAGAAAAGCGTATATACTTTAGGGTTACGCCTCAAGCCGGGAGAGATTTGGCTCCTGTAATTATGCGAGTAGCAGAATCACTTGGCATAGCGATTGCTTTTAAAGTTATAGATGAAGCGGCTTCAGGAAGTATCTATGATGCCGCAGATACGACTACTTTAGTTGCAAATTTTGCCAGCGAAATTGATGCTGCTAACTTTGCAAAGGCACTTGCCGAACAGTCAGAATATACAAAGGCAGAAGTGAATAATGCCCGCGATAATGCATCATTTAATGGTACTGAAATTGATTCAAAGATGGTTTATGCCTCCGGATATAACGAAAGTCGTGGAGCACTTAAGAGAATTGCAGAAAGATTTAACGCTGGAGTGTTAAGTCCGGACGGGAATTCATTCATTTATGAGAAAGAAGGAAAGCAGTTAACGTTGGATTTACGTACAGAGTCAGGTAAACAGGTTTATGACTCAATGAAGAAATTCGCTGAGCAATATGCCTCGACTCCTGCTATGGATCCAGCTTTTGATGCTGCAATGAAGGGTGAAGCTGCTAAGGTAGAGGCGCCGAAGCCAGTAGTAGAGACTCCAGTAGTCCCAGCAGCAGCTCTAGTAGCTCCGGCAGCTCCAGCAGCTCCAGCAGCCCCAGCATCAGAAACCTATCCTTTAGCCGGGGATGCACAGGCAGCTGGAACTGGCGGTTCAGGGACAGGCCCTGGCATTGCCGGAAGCGGGACAGGTATTGGTGGTGGAGCTACTATTAGCCAGCCTTTGGTAGAATTACGGATTAACTTAACGAATGCCCAGCAAGCGCTTGAGGAAGCAAGAGCTAAGGCTCAAGACCTGGAGAGAGACCTTCAGGAGGCTAAGGATAGGGCTGAGCAGGAGAGAATAGATGCTGAAGATGAATCTGGCCCGGTAACTTCAGACTTAGGTGAAGCAGAGGACAGGACCTTTGACGGCAGGTTTATGCCGGCTGAATATAATAGGATAATCGCGCAGGTTAATGCTGATGTGCCAGTGGTAATAGTTGGCTCAGACGGGAGAATCTCCAGGAATTTAAGTTTTAACGACCCTACGACTACAAGAAATTTCCTGAATAAATATATCCAAATAGCCCAGGAGGTTATTGATTCTAATCCTCAATTAAAAGAGAGATTAGCCCAAGAGCCCAATCTTGTGTCTTCATTATTCAATATTAATACTCTTTCAGAGGTGAAATTGCAGGCGGCACATAATATCTATGAGAGAGGGCGTACAGAGGAGGTTGGTTTAAGGGAGATCATATCCAGGCAGGCTGAGAATGTATTGGCAGGCAGGCCGGCATCGAAGAAAGAGGCTGCTTTAGCTAAGCTTCGTTTGGATAAGCCTTTAGCAAGACAGCTTGATATTCAGGGTGCTCCCACAAAGATCGTATCCGTTAAAGACGCAACGAGAGCAGATCGTAGTAATCATGATGTCTTGGTAGTCCATCAGGGGTTTGTTAACAAGGCGTGGAGGCCTAATGGTAACGGAGGCATTATACCCGGAGAGAAACTCTTCCTCGCCCAGTGGAGGGGAAAGACATTCTTCCTCTATGTATCGCGTAGCCATACCTTGGGCGGATCACAGGTTCATCAGTGGAGGAGTATGGATGCTTATTTAATGGGTTGGTTTGTTAAGTCAAATCCCGAGAATCTTGATGACTGCTCGCCTCTTATGAGCGCCATGCTGGATAAAGCCCTCTATCATTCCGGAATCAAGCTGGATAATTTTAAGAGCGCCGACGTTGGAGCAATTAATAAGGCTCTTATGGATATAGACCAAAAGCCGCTCTCCAGAAGGTCTTCAATCCTTATTACCTTAGAGAATTTCTTTGCCGGACTGTTCAGGAATATAAAGATTGGCAGGCAAAGGTCAAGCGTTGAATTAGATGATATCTTCCCAGCAAACGAGAATTCGGAAGAATCTCCTGCGCAGGAATCATTAAAGAATATAGAAGATGCGTTATCTCAATCGAGAACTGAAGTGTCAAGTTTAGAGTCTAAGGTAGCAAACTTAAACTCTGAAATATCAAGATTAGAGTCTGAGCCTAAGGTTGAGGATTCTAAGCCTGCAGTAACCGCCGTGTCGAATCAAAGTTTATCCGTTAGATTAATATCTGTTGCTAAGAAGATTCTGCCCCATACCATTGCGGTTACTATAGTAGTCTTAATACCATTTTTTACATTATTCTTTGTTTTAGGGGTTAGATTTGATTTTGCAGTAGGAGTAATGGGGGCAATCGCCAGTTTCTTTGTTACTGTTCCGATTGGTTTGAACGTAGGTAAATGGGTGCAGGAAAGGTTGTTTAATTATCTTACTAACACTAAGTATGTTTCGGCATATCGCGAGGGGAATAAAGTAACTCTGCATGTCACTAGCAATTTAGGGGAATTAAGGAAAGAATCGGTTCCATATCAGGCCATTGTAGCTGATACCCTTAGGGCAGTCAGCCAAACGCTTGATTTGATCAAGGTCAATCCTAAATTTAGGAATATAACTACTATTGAAGCAGTATCTCCGTTATTATGGGGGAGAAATAATGCTAATCCGGTATTCGCTAGGGCCTTAAGAAGGTTGGGCATTAATGAAATAACTCCCCGTGATACAGGCTTTCCGCTTAATTTTGTGGGTAGGTTAGCGATGTTATTTATGAATGGGGCAAGCCGAATTTCCGTAAAAAGTATTTTAGAGGTTTTTTCTTCGCGCCCATTAAGAGAAGGATTACTGGTAATTGATATTTCTACTCCTGAAAAGAGGACGGCATTAGAGAATAAATTACAGTCTACTCCAGCAGAACCTGTTCAGCAGGTTATTGTGCCTGTACCTGAGGCATCAGCAGAGATTACTCCTGAGCCGGTTTCAGCGTCAGCGCAGGAAGAAGAGTCTCCGGTACAACCCAGGGCCCCTCCGGAAGATACCCAGGTAAAAGAAGTTGCCAAAATAGCACAAGAGATTATTCGTGCAAAACTGGCGGCACAGCGTATTGTCCAAGTCGAAGCCCGCGACGCTGAAGTAAGCCGTATTCTTGCCGAATTAGATAAAGAGATAGCCTCTACTGAAGAGGCGATTGAAGCCTTAAAAGCAGATCCTAATGCTACCCCCGCAGCAGAAGAAGCATTAACATCAAAACTTGATACTTTAATAGAATTAGAAACCCAGGTTTATTCCGTTTATACCTCTAGTCATTTTGTCTCCGAGTCATACAAGAGGTGGCTTGAAGATAACAAGAAGGCAACCACTGATCAAAAAGTCGCTAAGGTATTTGAGCTTGCCCATGCGGATATGCTTAAGGCAATCGGAAGGGCCATGGAGCTTGGGCAGGTTGATGCTCTTTTCATAGGCGGATTGGTTGATTTTGTAGTCAAGCAGATAACCCAGACTGATAGTGAAGAAACTCCTGATATAAATCAGATTGCCGATGTACGCAGTAAGGTTGAAGCTAAGCTTAAAGGTTTAGTTGAAGATATAGCCAAGGATAATTCTTCTGTCCGCCAGAATATGTTTGATTCCCTGGGCGAATTTGACCTTGGGATTATCCTGAACAATACCGTTCTTGAGGGTGTGGATTTAGGAAACAGCAGGTTGGCATTCGATACCTTTATCAAGTCCCGAGGGGTAGAGCATAAGACCGCATTGGTTGATCTTGCCAGTGCAAGGCTGGAATTAGCATGGCTTCAATACCAGGCAAGTAAGAAGGGTAGTGTTATAACCAGGACACAGTTGCGCAAGGCCCAGCAGGAGGTTAGAGCTTCTCAGAATGTATTAGAGGGGATCGAGCAAGAAGTATATGCAAAGATTATAGAGTTAGTCCCTTCTCTAAAGGGCAGGGCAAGTTTAAGATTTAACTGGGGCAAGACGATAACCGCAGTCGTATTATTAAGCCTGGTTGCCCTGCCGCTTATGGCAACAGATACATTAGCCGGTTCAGAATCATCATCTGCTCCTATGTTGACAACCGGGACTGCTTTAACCGCAGCTGCCCAGCCGTCAAATATTCTGACCTCTGCGGTTATTGCTACGGATACCTCTGCGCTTCAGATTCCCGATATAACTATTGCCGATATAAGTATGCCGCAGATTCGCGGTGTTACTATTGATGAGACTTTTTCTGCCAGAGATATACCCGCGGCAGTTGCCTTAGGGGTTAAAGATTTAAGGTCTTACCAGCCTATAACTGATACAGCCTTGCTTGATGCTATTGCCCAGGCAGGTTTAACGGTAACCATCGGCATACCTTATGATGCCGGAAGCGGTTCAGGAATCCATATCTCTGATCTTGATGGTTTGCTTAAGTACATCAATACTTACAAGAATCATCCGGCGATCAGGATGTGGGTATTAGG
>JAQTTQ010000003.1:0-49001 GCA_028710685.1 Candidatus Omnitrophota bacterium
CTCAAACTCACACCAATCAGCTACTACATTAACCTTATCCCCTCCCTTTATAGTGCCCACATTGGCTGTCGGAGGTTTCAAATATTTATTCTTCCTGTAAATAAATCTATGGTTCTTTATATCACGGATAACTTCGGCAGCTATATCTATGGCATTTATCCCCTGCTCAGGATAAGCCCCGTGGGCCTTTTTACCCCTTAAGCTTACCTTTAGATGAATTAACCCTTTTTGCGCAACAATAATCTGGAAATCATCAGCGTCTAGGACTACGGCGGCATCAGGCTTTAATATCCCTTTATCTAAAAGAGGAATGAGGCCTAACTGCGAACCCGATTCTTCATCTGCCGTAGCCGCGAGAATAAGATTATACGGCAAAAATGATTTTTCTTCAACTATGCTATGAACCGCCTCTATAAGCGCAGCAAGGTTACACTTACAATCTGTAGCCCCTAGGCCGTAAATCCTTCCCTTAACTACCTTTGCCTCAAAGGGATTCATCCTCCAGCTGCTTCCGGAGGGAACCGTATCTAAATGCGGGGTTAGGAGTAGTGAATGACCAGCCTTGCTTCCGTTAAGGCTAGCTACGATATTAGAGCGTCTGGGCTTAAACTCATATATCTTCACCTTTAGCCCTAGACCCTTCAGGTAATTCCTGACAAATAAAGCTATGCCCCGCTCGTTTCCCGGAGGGTTTTGCGAGTCAATGCGTATTAAATCCTGCGTGAGTTTTATTAAGCGTCTTAAGTTTATCACTTTAATCTAAGCGGACAGGTAAGGCATCTTGGCTTAACCTTCAGGCAAAAATCTTTACCCAGCTTTACTAAAAGCGCGTGGTACTCATTAAATAACCTTGCGTCTTTTTTTAATCCTAACATAAAAAGCTTCTGTACTCCATCATAATCCATCCCTTCCCCTATTATGCCGTGGCGCGATAGAATCCTCTTTGTATAGGCATCCACAACAAAGACTGGCTTGCCTAAACCGTAAAGAAGGATGGAATCTGCGGTTTCAGGCCCAATTCCGTTGACCCCAAGCAGCTCTTGCCGTAAGGCCTTGGCCTCAACTAAGGCCATCTTTCCGACATTCCCTTGATAACGCTGGATAAAAAATCTTAATAAATTCTTTAAACGCTTTGCCTTTAGATTATAATACCCGGCCGGCCGAATAAGCTTAGCTAATCTTGCGTTCTTTAAACTATAAAGCTTTTTAGGTTTAAGGAGGCCTTTATCCTTCAGGTTGCCTATTGCCTTTTCCACGTTAGGCCAGCTAGTATTCTGGGTCAGGACCGCCCCAACCATAACCTCAAACCGGCTTTGCGCTGGCCACCACTGCTGCGGGCCAAAATAAGAATAAAGCCTGCGGTAAATTCCGGATAAACTCTTTTTCAATCTTTAAATGCCAGCGGATTATAATTATAGTATGCAAAAATAGTATAAGCTGTCCCGGCAAGAGAGCCCGTAGACCTGCCTTTAGGAGTAAACCATCCATGCCCGGTATCCACAAACTCCGAAGTAGCATAAGGAAGACAGCTCTCCCCCTGGCCCGAGGGAGAAGGGCTGGATATTATCATATTCCCCAAAGAAGAAAGGTACTCTTTTGCTTGGGCCCTGTATGCGCCTGCCCGCTCTAGATTGCCTCTTTTCGAATAAAAACCTTCCATGATCTTGAAAGATATCACCATTTGCGCAGTCCATTCAGAAGAAACTACTCCGCCACGAGCAACATGTTTTTGCGGGGCAAAATCAAAACCCTTAACCTTGACCCTATTCCCCTCAGGACGCAGGTATTCAACCTCTACCGCGCAATTCGATACCGCAAAATCCATAATGCCGTCGGGATCCATCCCCAAAACCTCCAGCTTATCCGGGCCTATAGCCGCAATTGACCAGGCATAAGTATCGGTGGCAATAGTAGAATCACCCCTTCCCCTTTTAATCGGCACATCAACTTTATCGTACGCATGTTTTATCAACCAACTCAATACCAGGCCCCGGGAATCTGCGTATTTCTTTTTACCGGTAATTTCATAAAGCATATTCAAGAAAGCATAGGCATCAAGGTTATGTTCGGTAGAATACCAGGTAACATGCGGCCCGCCTCTTAGCCCGCCCTCTCTATCCTGTTTCTGCAGTTGAATAATTGCATCCGCGATACCCTCTGCCAAAGGCAGATATTTCAAGTCTGAAGTCCTGTGGATATATTGAGCTGCGGCAATCCCTATCCATATATTCGGTCCGCTATGCAGAATGTATTCGGAGACCTCCCCGTCCAAGGCATAATAGGCATTAAAAAACAGGCCTTCTTCTTTTTTCGCCTGGTAAAGAAAAAAATCTAGTATTTTTTGCGCGGACCCTAAATCAGAATAATACAAATAAGCCTGTGCAGCCAAAGATTGGTCATAAATAAACGACCATCCCTTAATATCGCTGTCCCCCTCAAAGCTTATCACTAAACCTGTCCGCGGATTCTGATGCACCTTTACCCAGCGGTACATCTTATCTACATTTGCCTTTTCTAAGGTTAGTTTAATCCTGTCCAGGCGCAAGAGCTCCTCTTTAACAAGGCTTTCTTTTGCCCTTGCCAAAGAAAGCGTCTCTTCCAGGGTATTTTTTTCTTCGCTAAGCTTTTGGATCAGGTTATTTAAACTGTCCAGCTTATTTAAATACTCCTGAGAGCTAACCTTCTCTTTTTCGCTTAACCTTAATTTTTCCTCTTCGGCGGAATTAATCTGCGATATCAGATTTTCTATATTCTTATGGAGCCCTTCAGCCTCGCCCTGTATCCGGACTATCTCTTTCTTAGCAACACCTGCCTCCTGTATAACGCTTACTAATTTACGGACAAGCTCCTTATTAGCCTGGGTTAGCCTGAGGTTGATTAAGCCATTCACCCCTAATAGCAAAGAAAAGATAACTATTAACCCTATGCCCAAAGGTATTAATATTTTCCTGCCCCAGGCATAGCGCATAATCTTATTAATATACTTCTTATCCATATCCTCGTAGCAGAGTCCAATCAGATACTTATCCTTTCCGCCGCCGGCATTTTGCACCCAGGCTATCCTTGCGCGGGCAGCTACCGGCTTAGGGATAAAAGGAAGTTCCATCTCTAAAGAAATTAATGCCTGGCGACTCTTAATAATCTCAGCGGAATTCTCTCCTAAATTACCGATAGAAAGACAGAGCCCTCCGCGGCTTACATTATTGGTAAAACCCTGGAGCCAACCGGAGAGCAACTGATTGCCTTCGAGACTTACCAACCGTATCTGCACCGGGAATACCGTATCCAAGCGCACATATTTGCGCTGTTCTTCGTTTAAGTATTTTTGCTTACCCATATTACCTTACCTTCTCTAAGACTATCCTCTGCTTAATGGAACGGGCGAGATTTTCCATAAAACCCTTAAACTCCGCATATTCTTCCTGAAGGACTTTATCTTTTTTGCCGTAATTTACCTGCCTTAAAAGTATTCTATTATCTTCAAATGAATATGCCTGGCTAAAGCTAAGCCAGGGACTTTCAAATTCTATATTATCCGGCATATATTTTACCACAAAATCATCCGGAAGATAAACCTCTAGCAGAAATTCTCTCTTCTCCAGCAGACCGAAATCAACCGGATATTTACGGCTCTCCTTAGCAGCAAGGGAGGTATCAATACTGGTTAGCTGCGGCATAATCCTTAAAAAACCGGCATTAGTAAAATATTCCGGGCCCTTAAAACTATAGCTTAATACGACCGGGATATTCAGATTATTCAAATTATCAATTTTATAACTATTAAGCCTTGCCCCTATCGAAACATTCTGAATTATATTCTTTAGCGTATCCTGGACTAATTCCGGCTGGGTGTAAAGCAGCCAGTAGCGCTGGCCTTGATCATAGACCCCAAAGGTAAAATTAATTTTCTCTGCGGATATAGATTCATCGCTATTAACTTTAATCTTTAGCTTTTGCCTGATCAAATTATGCTCCGGTGGGTTAAGCGGTATTTCTTCTATGGAATACCCCTCATCCTTAAATACCAAAACCCTGCGCCCCTGGTCTGATGAGGGCAGGTCGCCGAAAGAACAGGTCTCAGCGGTAGGATCAAGAAAAACCGGCTTACCCTCCAGATATACGACGGCAATACAGTGATTAAATATACCCGAAGGAAAATCCTCATTCATGTTATAGTAACTCTTAGTAGCAATAAGTACCGGATAGGCCTTAAGATCGGCCTCCCTGAGCATAGTAACCAATAATATCGACTGATCCTTGCAATCCCCGTACTTATTCCTGAAGATATCTGCGGCTAAATGAGGCTCATATCCTGCCTGGCCGTAAGCAACGGCAACATAGCGTATCTCTTTAGCGCAAAAGTTATATATTGCACGGGCCTTCTCCAAATCAGAATCCCTGCCCTTAATCAACCCCTTTACGGCATTCTTTATCTGGCTATCCGCCTTCATCTTATCTTTTGAGAGGCCCCTCCACCAGCCATACACCTGCTGCCAATCAGTAAAGGTAGATAAAAGTATCGTGGGGTTAATTTCAACATCCGCAGGCATATTCTGTTCCGGGATGATCTGAGGGATATTCTTAAACTTCCAGGAATAAATCTTTTTTTCCTTTTTCCGGGTTTTATCCGGAATAAGGGATGCAGAAAAATTATTATACTCTTGATTAATAAGCTTTAGCCTTAGGTCTTTATCTTGGGGTAAAACAAGATTAAACTCTGCCGAGATAATCGGCTCGTAACCCTGGAGAGGATAACTTAAAAAGAAATCTTCTCGGTTTACCAGCTGGCTGCGCTTAACCTTAACCTTATATTCTAAGACTGAGCCGGCTGCTACTTCAGGGAAGGAGATGATAAATACGCGGGCATTACTGTATAAAGGAAAATTGAGGTACTTTGAAACATCCCGGATATGCCGCGAGCCGACATAGGCAACGCTTCCGTCGGGCTTAATAGTGCGGGCAAAAATTAACTCTATCTTCTCAAAAGTAGAATCATATTCAATGGAGGATTCCGCAAAGCTTTCCTTCCCCCGCTCGTTTAAGATCTTAACCAGATAATGCATACTGGAACTGACGGTATTCTCGGCAGTTATCTCTATATCTTCCCTTGCCAAAAGTACCAGCGCGCCTGCTTGAGGATAACGCCTTGCATCAGGAGAAGCAGATATAATTTTAGCAATCGCAGGATCTTCTTTTTTTATATTTACAACTGCGCCCTTCCTTTCAATCCCCTCCATCCTTAAATTAACCCTATTTACAAACTCACCCCCCTTAATACCCCTGTAGGCCTTAAGCGCCTGGTCAAAAAGGTTTAGCCGCTCGCAGGTCAGCCCATAGTAATAACGGGATTCATCGTCAGGAAGAGCCATCTTGTTAAAAACTTCTAGGGCATCGGTATAATTACCCAAATGATAGAAAGATAAAGCCAGAAACTTGCTTGCCGAAGGATGATCAGACTCTTTTAAGGCCTCCACTGCCAAGCTATATTCTCCCCGGTCAAAATAAAGCCTGCCTAACCCAAAATAGAGAGGCGCAGCATCCTTTGACTCAAGGATTAATTTTTTATAGAGGGTTTGGGCCTTCCTGAAATAAAAATCTGACTGCTTAACATATTCCTGCGGGTCTTCTTGGGCAATAGACAATCCTAAGCCCAGGGCAAGCGTTAAAGCCGAAATGAAAATAATTATCTTATTTCTACCGCACATAGAGGCCATGAGACTATTTTACATCAATAATACCCATATTAATAATCTTTTCTAAGGTAATCCGGCAGCCTGCCCTTGTTTCTATAATTGCCTTAAGACGGTTAAAAACCTTAAGGGTAAGCTCCACGTCACAAAGCGCCCTGTGGGATTGTTTGATCTTTATCCCCAGCCTCAAGGCAACAGCTGCGAGAGAATAGCTTTCCAGGGCTGGCAGGGCATGACGTGCTATCCGTAGGATATCCAATACTATAATCCCCCTCACCCCTTCTCTACCCAGAAGCCTTAATTCATTATTTAAAAATCCCAGATCAAACCCGGCATTATAAGAGCAGAGGATACTCTCTTTTATAAAGTCCAGAAAGCCAGGTATTACCTCACCGGGAGGCGGAGCCGATAAAAGCATCTCCTCGCTGATTTTATTAACGCTAAATGCCTGAGGGGAAACAGGCCGGCCGGGGTTAACCAAGCTATCAAAAGAGCACAGACTTTCCTCCCCCTTAAATCTTACCGCGGCCAATTCAACAACCCTATCTCCGGATTTGTAGTCTAAGCCCGTAGTCTCGGTATCAAAAATTGTAAACTCTGCCTTGTCGATAGGGTTATCCATTATTTTTTCTCGCAATATAGGCGGGTATCAAATATTCCGGGTGGTAGGATAATTTTACTTTCTTTAAATTCTCTAAACATGAATCATCCATAATATTTATATACCGATACCCCTTTAATTCGCCGCAGAAACAAGAAAAGATAAACTGGGCCAAACCCTTGTATGTTAAGTCGGTTATTTCATAAAGTATACAGAAACTTTCTTTATTTATCTCAAACCCGAAAGTAAAGGCCTTGACCTTATCTTCCACCATAACCAGCACCCCCTTAAAACCCAAGTCAGAATAATGATCCAACGCCTCTTCTAAGGCAATGCGGCTGTCCTCAATCAAGGCCTGATAAAAGTGATCTAAGTTGCCTTTTTTACGCTGGCCTGCCCAGAGAGAATACAATTCAAGGCATTCTCTGCGGTCCTTTAAAGAAATAGCCCGGTATGAATATTTGAAGTTCTTTTTAAAATAATTACAGCTGGCCCGCTTTGATTTAAACCTGTTCCCCTGCAAGGATTCTAATTCAGTGCGCAGGCAGAGGTAATCATGGGATTTCAGGCTGCAATCAAAACCTAGCCCGCGGTAGAACCTTAAATCTTTTGCTTCAATATTCTCGATGTGTGCAAATCCAGGGTTTAAGTTCAGCTTTATAAGTACCTCAAAAACCTTTTTCACTACCCTAGGGTCGCATTCTACAGCCAGAGGGGATAAATATAGGAAGGCGCCGATTTTATCCTTAAAAAAAACGCAAAGGCTTTTTCTTATAATTACCCAGCGTATATCAAAGAATTTATTCCAGATATAAATATTGGCAAAGGCATAAGCAGATAAGCCGTGGGGTTTTAATCTAAGATATTTATCGAATATCTTTTTATCGCCAATGGATAATTTATTTAGAATCATCTCCTAATCCCAGCTCTACCACATCCTTGACATCTTCATATGCCTGAAGTATATGCGGGTTATCTCTTAAGGTACACAGCTGCCTGGGGGCATTAAGGTATTTAGTCAAATAACCGATATACTCGTTAAATGCCGGCGTATTTATATTCTCCTTAATATAAGGGCAGTTTAAATCTACTGTAAGCAGGACCCTTTTATTGCGCAGGCTTAAAAGGAAGGGGTAGAGTTGGCATTCAAAAGGCCGCAAATGATAGATGCGGCATTTATTTTCTTGAGGGCTAAGAAAGGGACATAAGAAACCATCGCCCTCCCCTGAGGGTATTAGCTGCAATTTACGATTCATAGAAAGAGAGGCGGCGGGAATACCCTCTTTATCTATTAAACCTAAAACCTCTTCGTCTAAGAGGCAGGGAGACCATACTGAATCCGCCTCTTTAAACCTGCAGCAACCCTGGCATTTTAGGCAGGCCTCACTTGGGACAAACTGTTTAATCATTTAACTATGCTTCCTAACCTTAACGGTTTATCGGGGCTAACAATAGCTATCCCCGATTCGTCAGAACCGGCCAGTACCATCCCCTGGCTCTCTACTCCCCTTATTAATGCAGGCTCCAGGTTATCTACTAATACAACATATTTACCCAGCAGCGTTTCTCTGGTATAGCCGCTTTTTATACCTGCGACAACCTGTTTAAGTTTATCCCCGGCATCCAAAGTCAACACTAAAAGCTTGTCCGCGTTAGGATGATCATTGACCTCTTTAACTTGAGCCACCCTTAGCTCTATCTTCCTGAAATCCTCAATCGTAGCCATATTCCCTCCTATTATTTATAAATATTATATCACCGAAAATAAAAAACGCCGTAAGTTATTTACGGCGTCTCAATTTGCTGGCGGGGCCGACGAGATTCGGACTCGCGATCTCCTCCGTGACAGGGAGGCGCTTTAAGCCAGGCTAAGCTACGACCCCAAAAGTGAAATAATTATACGGGTTTTTATTAAAGGCGTCAAGCCTTTTAAGCCTAACAATAACAGTTGCAAAGAATACTTTATCTGATACAATATTGAAGAAAGGAGGAGAAAATGAAGAAAATAGGTTTATTGGTAGTATTAGTTTCCTTAACAGTAATGCTGGTAGGATGCGCAACGCCGTTTCCATACGGGGCTTTCTACACAGAGATAAAGGCTCCTGTTGCTGCTACCGGGGGAGTATCTTACAGTAGGGTAGGTACGGCAAAATCTACTTCTATCCTGGGTTTAGTTGCAACCGGTGACTCAAGCATTAAAACTGCTGCGTCTAACGGCGGGATCAAAACCATCAAATATGTTGATTATGACGCCAAAAATATACTCGGCATCTACGGCGAATATACTACAACTGTATACGGCGACTAATCCATAGCAGACATTTAATAAAAAAGCAGGCACCTAAAAAGGCCTGCTTTTTTATTTCTAAGTGGGCGATAGAGGACTTGAACCCCTGACCCTCTGCGTGTAAAGCAGATGCTCTAACCAACTGAGCTAATCGCCCAAACCGTAAATTTTGTTTATTTTAACTTAAAATACGCGCTATTGCAAGGGTGGATTTAATCAATCTGCTGCGCCGTCAAGAATACTGACTTAGCTAAGGCGTCGAAGAAATTCTGGTAAGGCCCGGGTGAATTTATAGCCTTAATCCCGTACTGGGCATTTGCCCTCACTAAAAGCTGCTTACTCCCCTTCTCCCTGGTGATAACCGTCATCTTTAAGACCTGGCTATCGACAAACTTAGTAGCCGTAACTATCCCTAAATCATAATCCGCCTTGGTAATTACAAAATCTAAATCCTGTAAAGTGGCCATAATACTGCGCATCATCTTTTCTTTATCGCTGGTATCAAATGCCCGGGTCTGGATACTGCGAAGCTTAAGCTGATCTTGGCTTAAGTCAAGGATGCGCTCCTGCGTTGTAGTTGCGCAACCCAATATCAAAAAAACTAACAATGATACCGCTAAAAATTTAATTTTTATTCGCTTCATATTTTATCTGCCTCCAAAAAGATAGACTTGGATAGTTTATCGAAGAATCCTTCGTATACCTTAGGGTCCTTAATTGTCTCAAGCCGCGAGACTTGGTTCATCCTGTTAAAAACGACCCTCTGGAAAGTTACCCTTACGGCAACTTTATTCCCCTCCAGGTTCCTTTTTGTGACACAGGAAACCAGTATGGTCTGAACAGCATCTATTGACTGCATTGCATTTGAAGAAGACCCTCCGGCAGCCCCCAGGATATCTATAAATGCCGCCATAGCAATCTGTCCGGGGACAGTAGCATCCCTCTCTTTTGAGGCAACGATTAAACCAAGCTTCTTCTCAACCTCGGTTAATGTAAAACCCATATCCTGCAATACAGCCGCAGTTGCAGAGAGTACCCTTAACTCATCCTTAGTCTCAAACTGCTTCATCTCTACCTGGCGCGCCTGAAGACTGGATACCGCAGGCTTAAGAAGATCAGAAGAAGTAGCCGCGCACCCGCAGATAAAAAGGGTAGTCATAAAAATCAAGACCGAGAGTATATTCTTACGCATAGATGAAAACAAAATCAGAATTTAGATGAATGGTAGCTGAAATCGCGCACCTTGCCATTATCATCAAATTTGATGATAATGGTTAGTGTCCTTTGCGTAGAAGACGCCGCACCGGATGAACCATAGCCCCCTAACAGAATCAAAGATGCACCGGCCTCGCTTCTTGAGTAACTGACATCCGTAGCCACCTTATCATAAACCCAAACCTCCCGGCGCTCTTCATCCGTACTTACAATATTGGGCGAACCTAAAATTTCTGCAACCTGCGCAGAAGACATACCAACCTTAATCTCTCTTTGCACCTTACCCACGGTAATCCTATCTCCGCTATCATCCTGAGTTAATTGGCGATGCCTGGCTGCTGAAGCGCATCCGGAAATAAATATCACCCCCAGGGCTAAAATAAGAATTCTTTTCATCCTCTCCTCCTTATTCAATGAAATTAAAAACTTTTATTTAGCAAGCTTACCTAAAAGACCAAGGGAAAAAGCCATGACAAAAAGGGCTACTGTTTCAATAATGCCCAAGACCACAAGGTAATTCCCAAAACCTTTACCCGTATCCCCCATTGCATCAGCGGCACAAGCCCCTGCCTTACCCTGCATAAAAGCGGAAAACCCCATGGCTAGCCCGCAAAATAAACCTATATCCCAGGCATAAACCCCTTTAGTTATGGCCTCTGCCATTTTATTCATCAAAATCATCCCGTAAATTGTCTGGGTAAGAGGCGCGCCTACAAAAACAAGCAACATAAAAGAGGCGGTTTTATTCTGGATAAAAGCCTTTTTCCAGGCACCCACAACCGCCATACCCGCAACCCCTGCGCCCAGCCCCGAACCAACAGCTGCCAGGCCCAATGCCGCAGCTGCCCCTACGTCCTTAAACTGAGAAAGCACCCCTATCTCCATAACTGCTCCTTTTTAAATTATTTCTCCTCAATAAGAGGCTTATAGTTAAACCCACTCCATTTTATATCCAGATGGCTACAAAATTCAAGCACATTTAATCTCACCCCGTGGACAAGAATAGATAAAGGCCCTAAAACAATATTTAAAAAATGGCCTACCAAGAGTATCAGCGAGGTCAACAGCCCCGAGATAAAGTTTCCGAAACCCACCTCCATTGCCATTTTATTAAATGCATCTGCCACAGCCAGGGTAGCTAATCCTACTGCAAAAAGACGGATATAAGAAACAATGTCTGTAAAATTATTCATGGCGTTAAAAAGCAGGGCCCCTAATCCGCTGCCTATAGCCTTAAAGATATTTTTCTGAGGGTTACTAAATAAAACAATCAAAAATGCCCCGGGGATCAAGAGATAGAGATAAAACCCCGCAAGGGCCTCACCTAAAACAAGCAGCTTAGCGATAAGAAAGGCTGTCCACAATATCAGTATCCATCCTATATCCGCCAGGAAGGAGGGTGCGGGAAATTTTAAGATCCCCTTCCAGGCATGCGCGATACTCAAATGCAGGGCTCCTAAAAAGAAACAAAATGACTGCATATTTTTATCATTGCGCAAAGAAGGAAGCAGCGGCTTAACCCAGACAGGAAGCCATTCTTGGCCGAAGAATGTGGCGGTAAGTACTCCCCAGATAATGGCACAACCGCTTAAAAGGTATAAAAGAATAAAAACCGACTTATCATTGCATCTAAAACCCCATTTTTTCTCTGCCCAGAAGGTAAGAATTAAATACGCGGACCCGTATCCGGCATCACCGATTAATATACCGAAGAATAATGAGAAAAAAACGAGAAACCACAGGCTTATATCCAACTCCTTATATCCCGGGACAACCTCAATTATCCTGAAAACAGGGTTAATTATACTCAACCACTTAGGGTTGCGCACCAAGGTCGGGATACTATCGCCTTCTGCGGGGTCAGAGGTTAAAACAGCCCATCCCCAAGACCTGGCAGATTCTTCGATCTTATCCTTAGAATCAAATGGTATATATCCTTTAATATACATTAAGGCCCCTTCCTGGGCCATCCCTGCCAATGCCTCATGAAACTGAATCTCCCGGATAAGCTTATTACGGGTTTCTCTTAAAAGGTCCAGATAAACAACCTGCCTTAAGAAATCAGCCTTCAGTAATTCAGCGGTTTTGATATCTTCGGCAAACCTCTCCTGCATTCTAATTAGGGAATCCTTTGGCAATTCTACCTCCTTAAAAGGAATCCCTATATCAGCCTGCGTAAAAATAACGCAGTTATGGAGCTTGCCCTTACTGCTTACCTTTTCCAGGTAAGCCCCCTTAGGAAGCTGGGCTATCTGCTCATCGGAAAGTTTATAAAAACCCGCGGATATGCCGTTTACACCAAGGCGGTTAATCTCCTGCGGGTCAAAATCACCCCATTCTCTCAATTTCTCGATTTTAGAAGAAAGGGTTAAAGAATACTCCTGCAGCTGCTGATAGCGCTTGTTTAAATCGATAATATGGCGCGCTAATACATCCCACTCTGCCGTTTGCTTATTTCCTGTATCAACGATATCCTTTTTATCTATCCCCTCCAATAAAGATATCGCCTGGACTAAAAGGGATAGGTCCTTGCTCAAGGCAGTAAGCTTTTCCCCTTTAGGGGTATTTAAATGCTCAACATGCAAAATACCTAACTTACGGACCTTCTCAAGTAAACCCTGGGCATCTTTAGCCTGCATCACCAAAAAAACTTTTTTCATCGGTACAATCATGCTAAGGATTCCTCCAGGACTAATTCCTCAATTTTTCTTTTAGCGATCTTGCTGCGTCCTACGGCATTGGCCATCTGATCTCCGATATAGATCTTAATCAGGCGGATATTCTCTTCTGTCTCCGGAATTTTAACCTTTTCGAAAAGGTTAACCCTTTGCGCAGTCACTTTAAGCTCATGGCGCAATATCGAAATACCCTCTGCGATAATGTCAACCTCCGATTGCAAGGCTAATATCCCCCTTAAGGCCTCTACCCCCAAATCCAGCCACAGGGGAGCAGAAAATAAGTCGTAATCCGCCGGCAGAAACGATGCCTCAATAAAAATTGGGATATCCACACCAGCAATATTTAAGAGCCTGCTCTTAATCTCATTCACGGCAAGCAAGGGTTTAATATCTACGGCCTCCTCACTTAAAAGCCCTGCCCAGGTTTGAGCCTGCTGAATTTTTTTATCCAAAATACGGCTTTTTTCATCCAGGAGAGAAAGCTGATGCAGGATCTCTAGCTGCAGTTGCTGCTTTTTTAATTGAAGGGTGGGAAGATAACGCTCATACTGTTTTAAGGAGTCGCGCTGCCGCTTTAATTCACCTTTAGTAAACTTAATCTTTCCCATTTGGCCAATACGCCTCAATCACTGAACGCTTTATCCCTGTCTCCTCGGGGGTGAAACAATCTGCGAGGATACGCCAGCCTAAATCCAGGGCTTTCTCCAGCGGGATATTCACGCTTAAAGACATTAACTCTTTCTCAAAAAGACCGCCGTATTTAAGAAGCTTGATATCCCAGGGGCTCATCTTAAAACCCATGGCCTGCTTCTCAAGTGTCAATCGATAATTAGCAAAGAGCTGTATCATCGTATCCATCAGCGTCCTGTGGTCTAAGCGGGTTTTACCGTTTACCTGCTGCTTAAGCCTAGAGAGCGAACCAAAGGGCTCGATAACTCCCCCTTTAAGATAAAACTGCCCTTCAGTAATATACCCGGTGTTATCGGGAACAGGATGGGTAACATCATCTCCGGGCATAGTAGTTGCGGCTAATATAGTGATTGAACCGGCCCCTTCAAAATCAACGGCCTTTTCATAACGCAAGGCTAGCTGACTGTAGAGGTCTCCGGGATAACCGCGGTTTGAGGGAACCTGCTCCATAGTTATGGATATCTCTTTAAGCGCATCACAGAAATTAGTCATATCCGTAAGCAGAACCAAAACGCGCTTGCCTTTTAAGGCAAAATTCTCGGCGATGGCCAGGCTTATATCGGGGACTAATAAACATTCCACTACGGGGTCAGCGGCAGTATGAATAAATAATATTGAACGGGAGAGAGCCCCTTTTTCACTTAGGGTATCGCGGAAAAACAAATAATCATCGTACTTTAACCCCATCCCGCCTAAGATAATAATATCTACCTCGGCTTGAATGGCAATGCGCGCTAAAAGGTCATTATAGGGCTCCCCGGCAATAGAAAAAATCGGCAGTTTCTGAGACTCCACCAGGGAATTAAAAACATCTATCATTGGTATACCGGTACGGATCATTTTATCGGGGATAATCCTTTTTACCGGATTTACTGACGGGCCTCCGGTATCAATAAGATTTTCCGAAAGCTTAGGGCCTTTATCAAGAGGCAGGCCGCTGGCGCTAAAGATCCGGCCCAAGAGCGCATCCCCGCTTGCCACCTGCATGGGATGATTCAAGAAACGCACCTTATCCTTAGTGGATATACCGCGGCTTCCGGCAAAAACCTGTAAGGAAACCTTTTTACCGTCGAGACTAATAACCTGCGCCAGGGAAGTCCCGCGGCTTGTGGCAACCTCCGCGATATCCGCATACCCTACACCCTCAGCCTCTACAATAATGACATCACCGGCGATCTGTATAATATTTGTATAAACTTTATGCATTATGCATTCCCCTTAAGCACTGCCTTTTTTATTTCCTTCTATAAGTATATCCAGCTCCTCTTCGATCTTACGAAATTCCTCAAGGTTAAATTCCGTAGAATTCCAGCCCTTAAAGAGCTGTTTCAGTTTTTGAAAGAATTGCAGTGCCTGATTCTTCTCTTTAAAATCAAAATTACCCTCCAAGATACCGCGGATAAACCCGAAAATATATTCCTGTCTTTCCTGTGAAGTTGCCTCATCCACAGAATCAAAGGCATTTTGCTGCAGGTATACCGAATCAAAAAATTCACCCTTAAGATAATCAACGTAATCTTGCAGGGATGTCCCTTCCTCTCCGATCACCTTCATCATCTGCATAATATTATTACTTTTTATTAAAACCTTATGCCCGAGCTGCCTATCGGCTTCCTTAATAAAGCTCTGATATTTACTCCAACTTATTAAAGGATCTATTGCCGGATATTTTCTTGCGTCTGAACGCTCCCGGGATAAACCGTGAAAGGCACCGACCACCTTTAATGTTGCCTGAGTTACCGGTTCCTCAAAATTGCCTCCGGCAGGGCTAACCGTGCCTCCGATAGTAACTGACCCAAGATCTCCGCTATGCAGACGGACAAGCCCGGCCCGTTCATAAAATGAAGCTATGCGCGATTCAAGATACGCAGGAAAGGCCTCTTCCCCCGGGATCTCCTCAAGCCTGCCGGACATTTCCCGCATTGCCTGTGCCCAGCGGGAAGTTGAATCCGCCAGCAGCAATACATTCAACCCCATCTGCCTATAATATTCGGCGATCGTAACTGCCGTATATACGCTGGACTCCCTAGCGGCAACAGGCATAGAGCTGGTATTGCAAATAATTACCGTTCTGTCGCTTAAGGGCTTATTGGTCCTTGGGTCAACAATATTGGGGAATGTCTTTAATGTTTCCACTACCTCCCCGGCGCGCTCACCGCATGCAGCAATAATTACGATATCAACCTGCGCATGCCGGCTAGTCAACTGTTGCAATACGGTCTTGCCCGCGCCAAATGGCCCGGGGATACAATATGTACCTCCCCTTGCCACCGGGAACAATGAGTCTATTAACCGCATTTTTGTCACCAGGGCCTGGGAAGGCTTTAACTTTTCAGCAAAGGCCTTGATAGGAATTTTTATCGGCCAGAACTGGCGTAGATAAACATCGCAGATCTTACCTTCTTCGTTTTTTAATTGTGCTATTTTTTCTTTTACGGTGTATTCTCCTGCGGGGACAATATAAACTACTTCCCAAACTCCCTTTAGATTAAAAGGAACCATGCAATAGTGTTTAAATATCTTCTCCGGCACAGAACCCAGCCTGAATCCGGAAATTACCCGATCCCCTAGCGAGGCCAGAGGCGTAAAGTCCCATTTTACTTTATCGGATAAGGCTTCTAAATATATTCCTCTCTTAAGAAAAAAACCATATTTTTGTGCTAAGGCAGGAAGCGGATTCTGCAGGCCATCGAATATCTGCCCCAAAAGCCCCGGCCCTAATTCTACAGAGATGAGTTCATTCGTAAATTCAACCTTATCGCCTACCCCAAGACCGGAGGTGCTCTCGTAAACCTGCATCTGGGCTAATTGCCCGCGTACCCTGATAACTTCGGATTTTAAGCGTTCATTCTTATGCAAAATATAGGCAGTCTCATTCTGGACAACTGCGCCCTCAACATTTGCGCTGACCATATTGCCGTTAACCCTAGAGATATATCCGGTTCTTATATTATTCATATTAGTTCCTGCCGAGGGCTGCTTTTAAAACCATCTCGCTATTGGTATTGTAGACTTTATCCCAACGGATTAGGATCTTAAGCTTTAAGGCATAGACAATTAAGCTATCGATATCAAAATAATGCCCTGCGCTTACCTCATCCAAAAAACGCCACCTCTCTAAATCTAAGGATTTTTCAGCCTCAAGTATATTTTGATTACGGTATGCCGTCATTGCTACGTGCCTTACTGCCGCTGAAAAGTACGCCTCATTGCGCAGGTATTTTAAAGGATCTGCCTTCATCCTTGCGGACCGGGCGCGCACTAACTCGTTACGTAAGACAAGATTAAAATGATGCCATTCTCTTAGAAGCGGCGTATCCTTCAAAGAAACCTGATAATCAGAAGCAGTTACCGCCTCCTTAACCTTTCTTAAATCAACCTTGGACACAGAATATAAACAGGTATCAAAGAAATCCTCCAGGGAAAAAGGAGGACTTGAATTAAAAATGAGATACGGCAGGCTGGAGATTAAATATGTATAATATGAAGGCATCTATTCCAGGTTGAACGCTTTCGTCAATTCCTTATTAAGATACGAACTTATATATTCTGCCAGGGACCGGTCTGAAAAATCAAAATGCGACTTGCCGGAATCAAAGCTTATGGTAAAACCTGAGGTTATGTCATCACAAGACTTCATTACAATACCGCCCTTGATCTCATCGGACAACTTTCCCAGAAAAACACCTTTCATCTTTTCTAAATCTTCCTTGCTGAATAAAGCTTCAATTGTATCCGGACTATTTCCTTTTGCATATTCCTTAATTAAGAGCTTAATCATCCCGGCCATTTCCTGGGGGGTGAGGGCCTGGGAAACCTTCTCCCGGACAATACCTTTAAGCAAGGCGCTGATTTCTCCGCGCAGAGAAATTAAAAAATCTCTCCCTGCCTGCTTCAATGCGGAATCAGTAGAACCCTTCATCTTTTCAGCCTCTTCCTTGGCCTTTTGGATAATAAGATCTGCCTCTTGCCTTGCCTTTGCGATAATTTCCGCAGATCTGACCCCGGCCTCATTTATAACCCTGAGAGATTCTTCCTGGGCCTTTTGAATTCCTTCTTTTTGAATCTTTTCTAATAATCCCTTAATCTCCTCTGGCATATATCTCTCCTGACATGGCTTTAGCAGTTGCCTTAGGGTCTTGGGCTTCTAATATCGGCCGGCCTACCACAAGAAAATCGCTCCCCGCGGCTATTGCCTCGCTAACGGTAGCAGTCCTCTTCTGGTCGTTTTTTACCCCTCCCTCAGGCCTAATGCCGGGGGTTACGATAACAAACTTACTCTTGATATTATCCCTTAACATTTTAGCTTCTTGGGCAGAGCAGACCACCCCATCCAGGCCAGACTCTATCCCCATACGGGCCAGAGTCAAAACATCGCTAGACTTAGCCTCTTTGCTGGTTAGTACCGTGACTCCTATTAAAAGGGGTTTTTTAATGCGCAGCTTTCCCGCTTCATCCCTAGCAGCAAAAACAGCCTCCCTAATCATTTCTTCATCGCCTAATATATGTAAAGTTATTATCTTCACCCTATGCCTTACCGCCATACGCACTGCCTTAGCCACGGTATTGGGTATATCAAAGAATTTCAGGTCCAGAAATACTTCAGAGCCTTTTTTATTGATAACCTCGATGATCTTCGGCCCGCAGGCAGTAAAAAGCTGCGCCCCGACCTTGAATATTTTTATTACCGGGGAAAGCTTGTTAACAAAATACCTTGCCTTCTCCAGGCTATCCACATCTAATGCTAAAATTATATCAGCTTTCATAAATTAAGCTTCCGGTGAGGCTGTGTATATCTTTAATTTTTTTCCGTTTAAGATACTTGCCTAAACCGGAAATAATCTCAACGCTTACCCGGGGATTGATAAAATTTGCGGTCCCTATGCTTATAGCGGATGCCCCGGCGATAAAGAATTCTAAAGCGCTGGGAGTATCTATTATACCACCCATTCCGATAATTGGAATTTTAATCTTATTGTATGCCTCCCAAACCATCTTCAGGGCTACCGGCCTTATTGCCGGTCCGCTTAAACCGCCTACCACTGCCGCAAGCCTGGGGCTCTGCCTTTCGGTATTAATACTCATGCCGGATAAAGTATTAATCAGGGCCAGGCAATCACTTCCCGCATCCTCGGCAGCCTTAGCAAGGTCACTAATACAAGTAACATTAGGGGACAGCTTGGTAATTAATGTTTTTGCCGTTATCCGGCGTATAGATTTTACAATACTATAAGTTGCTTGGCAGTCCTGGGAGATTAAAGATTCCTGGCCCATAACATTAGGACAGGAGATATTAAGTTCCAGGGCAGATACCGCCTTCAGCTTATTTAATCTTTTAGCCAATTCAATAAATTCCCTGGAGTCATCTTCAGAGGCAATACTCATAATAATAGGTATACCCAGCTTTTCAAGGAAGGGAAGCTTGTCTTTTAAAAAGGCCTCTAAACCCGGGTTTTCTAAGCCTATGGAATTAAGCATCCCTGAAGGAGTCTCGCAGGTACGCGCAGGAGGATTGCCACGGCGCGGATTCAAGGTTATAGTCTTGGTAACAATAGCCCCGAGTTTTTTTAAATTAATAAAGCCCTTGAATTCCTCGGCATAACCGAATGTGCCCGATGCCACCATCACCGGATTCTTTAACTTAAGCTTGCCTATTTTAACCGCAAGATTAACTCTCATCTCTTACCAGATTAGCTCCTTGGCATAAAAAACCGGGCCTTCCTTGCATACCCTCTTCAGGCCATTTTTTGTTTTAACCACACATCCCAAGCAAGCACCTATACCGCAGCCCATATGCTCCTCTAAGGAAACCTGGGCTTGCAGATTATTAGCTATAGCAATATTACAGACCTCCTTAAGCATAGGCCCTGGCCCGCAGGCATATAGCTGCATTGCCCCTTTTGCCGCCTTCTCCGTTGCTATAATATTTTTTAATAAATCAGTCACCCTGCCGCTAAAACCCCGGGAACCATCATCTGTAGATATCTTAACATCGCTTCCTGAATTCCGAAACTCTTTTTCGCATAAAACCTGATCCCTTGTCCTTGCACCGATTAAAATAAGCTTATCCCTGGACTTAATTTCTTTGGATAAAAAAAGTAGCGGCGCCACGCCTATCCCCCCTGCGATTAAAATAACCCTTTTCCCGCGCGCCCCCACGTAATCAAAACCTTTGCCTAAGGGGCCGATAAGATCCAAATAGTCCCCGCTTTTCTTACCTGAAAAAGCCCGCGTCCCTTCTCCTACAACATTATAGAGAATCTCCAATTTACCGCCAAAGATATTATGTATGCTAAATGGCCGCCGCAGAAAAGGCTTAAGGCCTTCGGATATTCTTACGTTTAAAAACTGCCCCGGTTTGGAAGCCCTACAAAGGGAAGGGGCATTAACGATACAATGCCAGCAGCTCCCCTTAAACTTTTTATTGGATGTTATCTTTGCTTTTATCTGTAACATTATCAGGATTAATAAAACGGATTAAATATACGCACAAAAGGACAAATAAAAAAAACACTATAACCAGCCCAAGCAATTCTTTTAAGAAGAGACCTATTCCTCCGTAGCGCAAATCCTCCCATGATTCAATCAAAAGAATTAAAACTAAAACCGCAATTATCGAGCCGATTTCTTTTTTTACCCATTTCAGCTTCAGCGGAAGATACTGCAGCATATCCCTGTTGAAAAGCGCTTCTACCGAAGGAAAGATACGGTTAGGGACATCTTTGCAATAATCCGCATATTTCTCAGCGAAGGAGAGTTTTAGTTTTTTCTCCTCCTTATATACAAGTAAAATATACCGTATGTAAAAAAAACATAGGAAAATTATGACTACCCACCATTTAAAAAGCATCAGCACGGCCCCGAAACCGATTAAAATTATACCTAAATACATCGGATTGCGCACCAATGAATACGGACCTGTCTTTACTAAATCAAATCCGTTTTTTGAATTTTCAGACTTAAACCCGCGGGCAGAAACCCTGATGAGCTGACCCAGTAAAATAAAGCCGATACCAAAGATTTCAGCTATAGAGTTATCCCAGCCAACAGCATTTCTTCGGAAAAAAATCGCCGGGAAGATAGCCAATATAACAACTGCCAAAAACATCACTATACCGTTTATCTTAAGCCTCTTCTTCATACTTTTTTCTGGCATTTAGGGCAAAAGTAAGTCCCCCTCCCCCCCAGCGCAGTCCTTTCTATTAAAGATTTACAGACAGGGCATGGCTTATCTTCCCTTCCGTAAACCTTATGGTATTTCTTATAATCCCCCTTGCCTCCGGATAGCCTAACATAATCATCTACCGAAGAACCGCCGCAACTAACCGCCTCTGCTAAAATATCCCGCATAGAATTAAAGAGGGCCTCTTTTTCCCTAGGAGAGAGTTCACAGGCTTTGCGTTGAGGATTTATTTTAGCAGAAAAAAGTATCTCTGCGGCATAAAGATTTCCTATTCCGCTGATAAATTGCTGGTCCATTAACAAAGGCTTAATCTTAGTTTTCTTACGGGAGAGCATATCCTGAAACTGGGTTAAGGTCAAGTCCTTTGGTTCAGGCCCCAATCCCTGGATAAATTTTAGATCCCTCCAGTCATCTAAAAGCCTCAGATCCCCAAAAAGCCTTTGATCATTGAAATCCAGGTCCTTGCCGCTGGAGAGGTGAAAAGTAACCCTAGTGTCTTTTTGCTTCAGGCCGGGATAAATTAATTGACCGGTCATCTTTAGGTGTATAGTAAGAGACTTGGCGTTTGATAGCTCCATTATCAAAACCTTCCCCCGTCTCAATACGCGGTTAATTCTTGCCCCCGTCAATCCCTGTTTAAATTTAGAAAGTGAAGGCTCGCGTATAACCTTGGGGTTGTAAACAGATATCCCCGTAATCTTCTTACCGACAACTATCTGCTCTAAATCCCTCTTAATAGTCTCAACCTCCGGCAGCTCCGGCATCTTTATTTCTTTCTTTTTTTATGATACGACTGCAAAGACTTTACCTCTAAATCTTTTTTCAGCAACGCCTCGATACCGCTTACGGTAGCCTGGGCAGCGGATATACTGGTGGTATAGGGGATATTATACAAAATTACATGGGAACGAATTTTAACCTCATCCTGACGAGGTATCCTTCCCGAAGGCGTATTAATAACCAACTGTATCTTGCCGTCCTTCATCAAGTCCAGGATATTCGGCCTGCCTTCAGCTATCTTCGGCAGGACCTTTACCTTAATCCCGCTTTTATTGAGGGCATCTGCGGTACCGGTACTGGCATATATATTAAAACCTAAATCCGCCAGCTTCTTTGCGATAAAAATAACCTGTCTCTTATCCCTGTCCCGCACAGAGATAAAAACATTACCCTTTCGGGGAAGCTTTTGCCCGGCTGCAAGCTGGCTCTTAATATAAGCCCGGCCGAAATCCTTATCAATACCCATAACCTCTCCGGTAGACTTCATCTCCGGGCCCAATATTACATCCACTCCCGGAAAACGGTTAAAGGGAAATACCGATTCTTTTATCGCTACACACTCTGGTATTATCTCTTTGGTAAAGCCCAGGTCTTTAAGTTTCTTGCCCAGCAGAACTTTAGTGGCCAGCTCTGCCAGGGGGACTCCGATAACCTTAGATACAAACGGTATAGTCCTAGAGGCCCGGGGGTTAACCTCTAAAACATAAACCTTCTCATCTTTCACCGCATACTGTATGTTCATTAATCCTACCAGGCTTAATTCTTTAGCCATCTCATATGTTGCCTGGCGTATCTTTTGTAATATGCCCTGAGAAAGGGTATAAGTAGGAAGAGACATTGCCGCATCCCCTGAATGTACGCCGGCATATTCAATATGCTCTAAGACCCCTCCGATAACAAAGGTCTCGGCATCACCGATTAAATCAACATCCACCTCTATGGCGTCTTCCAAGAACTTATCAATTAAAACCGGATGTTCACCTGAAACCTCGGCTGCCTCTTTAATGAATTTCTCCAGCGCCTCATCATCATAGGCTATCTCCATAGCCCTGCCCCCTAAAACATAGGAGGGCCTGACTAAAACCGGATAACCTATTTTCTTAGCCACGTCTTTAGCTTCATCAAAATTAAAGGCAGTCCCGTTTTCCGGCTGCAACAATTCTAGCTTATGCAGCATATGTTTGAAACGTTTTCTATCTTCAGCGATATCGATACTCTCCGCAGAAGTACCTAGGATATTTACCCCTGCCTTACGCAGTGAAACAGCTAAATTCAACGGAGTCTGGCCTCCGAATTGCACAATCACCCCCATCGGCTTTTCAAGTTCGATAATATTCATAATATCTTCAAATGTAAGCGGCTCAAAATAGAGCCTATCCGATGTATCATAATCAGTAGATACGGTCTCGGGGTTACAATTAACCATAATGCTGTCTACCCCCTCCTCTTTTAAGGCATAGGCGGCATGGCAACAGCAATAATCAAACTCAATGCCCTGGCCGATCCTGTTAGGGCCTCCACCTAAGATTACCACCTTCTTATTTTTACTCTGCCTTGACTCGTCTGCTGTTTCATAAGTAGAGTAATAATATGGCTGCTTAGCCGCTACTTCTCCGGCGCAGGTATCTACTAATTTATATACCGCCTTTACGTTTTGTTTTTTCCGTGCTTCCCTCACCTTGGCCTCCCTGGAATTTAAAATAAATGCCAATTGATGATCGGAGAAACCGTTTAATTTAGCCACCTTCATTAGCTCAAGGGGTAATTTAATCTCCTCATCAATCTTATTATTCCTATACTTCATTATCTCCTCTTCTATCTCTACTAATTCTTTCATATTATCAACAAACCAACGGTCCATATCAGAAAGGGCGCAGATTTCATCTGTTGATATCCCCGCCTTAAACGCGTAGCGGATATAAAAAATCCTTTCATCATTGGGCTGGCGGATTTTGTCGCGTATCAATTGAAGAAGCCCTTTGTCAGCCTTTTTAAGATCCTCGTCGCTTAACTTATCCTTGCCGTCACAGCCAAAACCAAAGCGCGATATCTCCATAGAACGGATGCCTTTCTGAAACGCCTCTTTAAAGTTTCTTCCTATGGACATTACCTCCCCCACTGCCTTCATTGACGTGTTTAAGACCCTCTGTGCATGAGGGAATTTCTCAAAGGTAAAACGGCAGATTTTAAATACGCAGTAATCTACCGTTGGCTCAAAAAAGGATGTAGTCTTGCCGGTTATCTGGTTCATCACCTCGGGCAGGGTATAGCCGACCGCTAGCTTTGTAGCAACGCGGGCAATAGGAAGCCCGGTTGCCTTTGAGGCTAAGGCAGAAGAGCGTGAAAGCCGGGGGTTGACTTCAATAATAACGATATCCCCGTTACGCGGATTCTGGCCAAACTGGATATTTGCTCCTCCTGCGGTTATACCGATACGCCGAATAATCCGTTTAGATAAATTTACAAAATTATTATACTCTTGAGCAGTCAGCGTCTGGGCAGGGGCCACCACAATGCTATCCCCGGTATGCACCCCCATCGGGTCAACATTTTCCATAGAGGTAACCATAATAACATTATCGCAACAATCGCGCATTACCTCAAACTCAATCTCTTTCCACCCCAATACAGACTGCTCAACTAAAACCTGATGCACCGGGCTTGTCTCTAAACCTTTGGCTAAGAATTTTTCCAACTCTTCCCGGTTATAGGCAATTGATCCGCCGCTGCCGCCTAAGGTATAAGCCGGCCTTAATATGAGCGGAAACCCTATTGAAAGACCTATCTTCATTCCTGCCTCTACAGAAGTAGCGATTCCGCTCCTAGGGGTATTAACGCCTATCTCCTGCATTGCCTTTTTGAACAGGTTCCTATCCTCGGCGCAGGATATAGCACTCACTGAGGCACCGATAGACTCAACCCCGTATTTTTTCAAAACTCCCTGCTTCATTAAAAAGAAAGCAAGGTTTAACCCCGTCTGACCGCCTAAAGTCGGCAATATAGCATCCGGGCGCTCTTTAGCGATTACCTTTGTAACCATTTCAATAGTCAAAGGCTCTATATAAGTTACATCTGCCATACCAGGGTCAGTCATTATGGTAGCCGGATTTGAATTAATCAGTATAGTAAAATATCCCTCTTCCCTCAACGCTTTACACGCCTGGGAGCCCGAATAATCAAATTCGCAAGCCTGCCCTATAACAATCGGGCCGGAGCCAATCATCAAGACCTTTTTTATATCCTTTCTGCGCGGCATATCTTAATCCCTCCCTAACATTTTCATGAATTTAATGAATACTTCGTTAGTTTCATGGAACCCAGGAGAAACAGGCATATACTGTACGCCGATAATCTTAAGCGCCTTACTCTCGATCCCCTCTACCGTCCGGTCATTCAAATTATAGCCGCTGATCTTTAAACCTTTAATCCCCAACAAAGAATCATGGTCTAAGATATACGCATGGTTTTGCGCAGTAATTTCACCCTTAAAGGAGGAAGGGCTTTGTATCGGATAATTAACCCCCCGATGGCCAATCTTTAATTTATTAATCTTTGCGCCTAATGCCATAGCTAAAGCTAGATTGCCTGAGGCTATACCTAAAATAGGTAACTTGCCGATTAAAGGCCTTATATTCCCCGCTACCTTCTCTAATCCGGGAAGATCCTCCGGGCCGCTTGAAATAATTAAACCCTTGGTTTTTAATCTAAGGATCTCTTCCCCGCTTGTGCTATGCGGCAAAAGCTTCAAGGAACAGCCCAGAGACTCTATCTGGCGCATAATACTTCGGGTTACGCCCAAATCCAGCACCGCCACCCTCTTACCTGCAGATTTTCCCGAATGCACAACTTTTTGCGTTGATACCTTATCAATTAAGGCTAAAGATTTATCTTTGCCCAGCGCGGCTATCTTTGATAACAGCTCCTTACGGTCAAAGGTTTCTGTGGAAATTACCCCCATCATAGAACCCTTCTGCCTTAAATGCACGGCTAGAGTACGGGTATCAGCCGAATGCATAAAAAGCAGACCGTTACGCTTTATAAAGCTCCCCAAGCTCTCCCGGGCTTGCCAGTTGGAAAATATGCGCGAACTTTCTTTGATAACCAATCCCGCCAGCCAAACTGTATCCGATTCGTTAAACTTAGCCGCACATCCGTAGTTGCCAACCAAGGGATATGTTAAGACTAATATTTTATCAACATTAGCAGGGTCGGTCATCATCTCCTGATAGCCCACCACTGCGGTATTCGTAATAACCTCGCCAACCCTTTCCTTTTGTAAGGTTTCTGATTCTCCTATAAAGCTTTTTCCGTCTTCTAACATAAGAATTGCTTTCATTTTGACCCTCCGGCCTTGCCTGAATATAATAGTTTTCTTGCTAAAATTACTGCCCTATCAACTCTTTCTGCCTGTATAACCCCCGGGATATCCCAGGATTTAAGCGATATAACCGGAATGCCAAACTGCAGACAATAGGCAATCTCTGAAAGGGTACCTGCCTTGCCTGGCAAGGCAATCACAACATCTGCGCTTTTAACCACAAGTACATTTCTTGCCAAACCTAACCCTGTAGGAAGAACAATATCGATGTAAGCATTAGCTTCATCTTTATTATAACCAGGTATAATACCTATAGTTAAGCCTCCTCCTGTCCTAAAACCTTTACAAACCGCCTCCATCACTCCACTTAATCCCCCACAAACAATCAAATCAACCACTTCTGAGAGTTTTTTGCCTAATTTATAGGCTACATCCTCCACTTTTACATCACAATCATGACCACCAATTACCGCAACTATTTTTTTTCTCATCTTATTTGTGCGCCTGGCGGGAATCGAACCTGCACATCTAGCTCCGGAGGCTAGCGCCCTATCCTTTGGGCCACAGGCGCATTAATAGGCCGACTCTGCAAATATCTCCTGCGCAGTTATCTCTTTTGCCACAGCATAGGATAATTCGGGAATTCGTACCTCAAAATCCTTGGTCTGTGATTTTAAAAAACCCTTAATTGTAAAAACAAAGCTTGAGATGGATACGGTCTTAACATACAAAAGGACCCTAAAGGCAACACAATTATAATCCTTCGAAGACTCGTTAGTAACCTCCCCCTGCATAGTGAGACAATCTTCTAGCTTATTTTGCTTGTATTGAATATTACGGAATTTAAACTGAAGCATGATCGACCCCCTAGAATAAATTTAATTGTTCTTCGTTCTTATCCTGCGCTTGGTTTGTATCAACTATAGAAATAGTACCATATTCTCCATCAAATCCGGCCTTAATATCCACCTTGCCTTCTCGCACCCTTAAAACCCCTTCTACAGCCTTTGGCGACAAACCTTTCAATAAATCATTTTTTGTAAGGCGCATTAATACTTCAAATTCTGTACCTAGTTTGGCTAAGGCAGCCTGATACTCCCTGGCTACCGAAATGCTTGTTTTAGCTACTCCCTTTGTATCCGCAATTATTTCATCTAAAGGGATAAGTCTTTTAAATGGGATCGCGCCTACGGGCTTAAATCCTTCCGGCCTATCCGCTAATTTTTCAACGCGGTTTACAACCCCTACCGTAACCTGCCTGCCGCACTTAGGGCATCTGCCGTTATGCTCCTTAGTCTCTTGGGGAGACCATCTTATCCCGCACATCCTATGCCCGTCAAAATGGTACTTACCTTCTTCAGGAAAGAATTCTACCGTATAAAGAAACCTGCTCTTATCCTTTGTCCTTAAAACATCGCGTATAGTTTTATAATCCAGCTCGCAGTTAAATACGTTAGACTCACGGCCGATCTTCTGCGGAGAATGCGAATCACTATTTGAAATCAGGGTAAATTTATCTAATGCCGACAGCCTCCAGTTCATCGCCGGATCGCTAGAGAGCCCTGTCTCTAAGGCAAAGATATTTTTTGTCTGCTCTTCAAAGCAATCCTCTATTTTATCAAATCCTGACATTGAACCGAAAAGAGAAAACCATGGCGTCCATATGTGCCCGGGGACGATCATACAGTTTTCATCAATATTAAAAACTATCCTTGCCAGCTCTGCGGCATCCAGGCCTAAAATGGGGCGACCATCCGAAGCCAGATTCCCTATGTGGCTGAGTTTTTCATTAATCTTATCTACCGTCTTAAAAGACGGAGCAAAGATAAGATTATGTATCCTGTACACCTTACCGCGCTTTGAATAAATACTGCTTACCTCAGAAGTCAGAATAAAATAAATACCGTTATGTTTATACAGCCCGTTTGCGCAATCTTCTAAATTATGCCTTAATTCCTCCAGCCATAAATGATGGGTAAAATCCCCAGTCCCCATCAAGGTAATCCCCTTAAGCTTTGCCCAATAGGCTAAATTCTTAACATCCATATCCCGGCTGGTAGCACGGGAATATTTAGAATGAATATGGAAGTCTGCTATGAACTCCATTGATGAATTGCCCCCTTATAAATCGTATAAGCAACAACCCCCTTAAGGTCCTTTCCGATAAAACTAGAGTTCTTGGACTTGGATAAAAACAAATCCTTTGCAACCTGCCATTTTTGCCCCGGTTCAATTATAGCCATATCCGCAACCCGGCCCTCGCCTAAAGAGCCTTTATCAACCCCTAAAATGCGAGCCGGATTCAAGGACATCTTCTCCACTAACCCAAACCAATCTAAAAACCCTGTATCCACTAAAACGGTTATCGCAGCTGAAAGCTCTGTCTCTAAGCCAACCACCCCAAATTCAGCGCGCTCAAACTCAATCTCTTTCTCATTTTCTGTATGCGGGGCATGGTCCGAGGCAATCACATCAATAATCCCGTTTGCCAAGCCTTCTCTTATCGCCTGTACATCCTCCTTAGAACGCAGGGGTGGGTTCATCTTAAAATTGGTATCATACCCTAAAACCGCATCTTCGCTAAAAGTAAAATAATGCGGTGCAGTTTCACAGGTAACCCTTAGACCTTTTTTCTTAGCCCGGGCAATAATCCCTAGAGATTCTTTACAGCTTACATGCGCGATATGTACCGCTGCCCCTGATTGCGCGGCAAAATCAACATCCCTGGCCACCCTTTTATATTCCGACTCTTGGGAGATCCCCTTTAAACCCAGCCTAGTTGAAGTAAACCCTAAATTAACCACTCCAAAATTAGAAAGCGCCTTATCCTCGCTATGGCATATAATAGGAAGTCCGGCCTTTTTCGCCGACCTTAAAGCTGCCAGCATTATCTCATCTGAATCCACGGAAGATCCGTCATCGGAGAATGCCACTGCCCCTTCCTTTTTAAGCATAGCCATATCAACCACCTCTCTACCCTTGCGCCCGGTAGTGATAGCGGCACAGATAAGTACGTCTGCCTGCGCACTTTTACTGATTGCTGTTTTTAAGATTTCTATACTGCTTAAAGAGTCAATCGCCGGATCAGTATTAGGCATAGCCAATACCGCAGTAACCCCCCCGTGTAAGGCAGCCTTAGTTGCCGTATAGATAGTCTCCTTATCCTCCCTGCCGGGCTCCCTTAAATGCACATGCATATCCACTAACCCGGGAATAATAATTTTCCCTGAGGCATCCAACACCTTGGCATCGTCAGCCTTAATCGCCTTAGACACCTTGGATATCTTGCCGTTCACGATAAAGATATCCAGGGTATCGTCAATTTTATTGGCCGGGTCAATAACCCTGCCGCCCTTAATCAGTATTTTCTCTTTTGCCATCTCTTGCCTGATCTACCAAAAATAATACCGCCATCCGCACAGCTATCCCGTTTGTTACCTGCTCCAAAATAACAGAATTTAGGCCATCCGCTACTTCGCTTGATATCTCTATCCCCCGGTTGATCGGCCCTGGATGCATTACCAGAATATCTTTTTTTGCTTTACTAAGCCTCTCAGCGGTTATTCCAAAGGCCTTAAAATACTCAAGTTGTTTTGGGAAGGCCATTTCTCCGTCACGCTCAAACTGCATCCGTAAAACATTCACCGCATCTGCCCTGACTAAGGCCTCATCTATATTATCCGTGACCTTCACCCCCATTGCCTCGATATCCACGGGGATAAGCAATTTCGGCGCGCATACAGTTACCCTGGCGCCTAATTTGGTTAGCCCCCATATATTGGAGCGTGCAACGCGCGAATGTGCGATATCCCCTACGATAGAGACATTTAGCCCTGCGACTTCCCCCAATTTTTCCTTCAAGGTAAAAATATCTAAGAGTGCCTGTGTGGGATGCTCATGCCACCCGTCTCCGGCGTTAACCACGCTTATATTTAAGTGCCTGGCAAGCATTGCCGCAGCACCTGAGGAATTATGACGCATCACAATAATGTCTGCCTTAAGGGCCTCAATATTTTTACCCGTATCAATTAGCGTTTCCCCTTTTTTAACGCTAGAGGTCTCGGTAGCAATATTAATTACATCGGCAGACAACCTTTTTGCAGCCACCTCAAAGGAAACTCTCGTACGGGTGGAAGGCTCATAAAATAAATTTACCACCGTTCTTCCGCGAAGCGCAGGAACTTTCTTAATTTCACGGCTAGAGACCTCTTTAAAAGAAGAAGCCGTAGAAAGAATCAGCTCCACCTCTTCCTTAGTCAACTCCTCCAAGCCTAAAAGATCCTTTTTGCTCCAAATCATTTTTCTAATATAACGATTTCATCTACTCCGTCGGATTCTAATAAACGCAACTCAATTGCCTCGCTTTTAGCGGTAGGGATATTTTTCCCCGAATAATCTGCCCGAATAGGCAATTCGCGATGGCCGCGGTCAACCAAGACCGCCAGCTGTATTGCCTTAGGCCTACCGAAATCTATGAGCGCATCCAAGGCCGCCCGAATAGTCCTTCCGGTATAAAGCACATCATCAACGAGAATAATGATCTTGTTATTTATATCAAAATCTATCTCGGTTTTACGTACCAGGGGCTGCCCCGAAGCCAAGGCCAGATCATCTCGGTATAAGGTTATATCCAGGGCCCCGGTTAATACCTCTGCCCCCTCGATAGCCTTAATAGCATCTGCAAGGCGCCTAGCCAGATAAACCCCGCGGTTGCGTATACCTATCAGAGAAACGCCTGAGGTACCTTTATTTTTTTCTAATATCTCGTGGGCAATACGGGTAATCGCCCGCGAAATCCCTTCCTTATCCATAATCCTTGCCTTCTCCTTCATAGTTTCTCCAGGCAAAAAAAAGGCCCTTGGCTTTTTTGCCAAGGGTTAGTATTATTTATCATTATAAGCTGCATTATAATCTCCACCTTACCTGCCTCTCTGGGCGAGGTTTAAAGGTTAATTTATTGTTTTAATTATAACATAAGAAAAGCTATTGTCAAGGTAAAAATCTAAATAATGATTACAAATTCACCGCGGGGTTTTTGTTTTTTCAGCTTCTCAATAATACCCCTGGCGCTGCCGCGAATGGCCTCTTCAAATTTTTTCGTTAATTCCCTGGCAACAACAATGGCTTTTTCACCGTAGAGATCACCGATATCTTCCAGGGAGGCCAAAATTCTATGGCAAGACTCATAACAGACAACCGTACACTTAAATTTAGCTAAAGCCTTAAGCTTGTTCCTTCTGGATGTCTTCTTATTTGGCAGAAAACCGGCAAAATAAAATTCATGCGCAGGGCTGCCGGATAAAACCAGCGCATTGATAAGGGCAGTCGCCCCTGGTATAACCGTCAACTCAATGGAGTTTTTAACCACCAGATTTATTAAATTATACCCCGGGTCAAGTATCCCCGGCATCCCGGCATCGCAGACCAAGGCAATATCTTTCCCCTCCTTTAGCAAATTCAAGATATGCTCTCCCTTGGTGAATCTATTGTGCTGGAAAAAACTGGTCATCGGCTTACGGATATCGTAAGCGTCTAATAGGATTTTGGTGTGACGGGTATCCTCGCAAGCAATCAGATCCACTGCCCTTAAAACCTCTATTGCACGCAAGGTGATATCTTTTAAATGACCTATGGGAGTGGCGACAATGTAAAGCATATGATGCCTCTTTCTATTCGACGGTAACAGATTTGGCAAGGTTACGCGGCTGGTCGACATCGCATCCCCTCTTCACAGCCACATGGTAAGCTAACAATTGTAATGGCAGGGCGACCAAAAGCGGCGAGAAAATCTCGTCGGACTTAGGGATGTAAACAACCTCGCGGGTTAAGGCTGCAATTTCGTCATTACCTTCAGTAGCTATAACGATAATCTTGCCCTTACGGGAACGGATCTCTTGTATATTAGAGATCATTTTTTCATATACCTTAGACTGCGGGGCAATACAGACTACTGCCCGGTATTCGTCAATTAAAGCAATAGGCCCATGCTTCATTTCCCCGGCGGCGTAGCCTTCAGCAGGTATATAAGAAATCTCTTTTAACTTGAGCGCGCCCTCCAGGGCAGAAGGATAATTTATATTTCGGCCCAAATACAAGAAACAACCGAAATGCGAATGCCGGCGGGCCAGCCGGGCGATATCTTTCTGCCTACGTAAAATCTCTTCCACCTTTGCAGGAATTTTACGTAACTCATACAAATATTTATTTATCTTTGTCTGCGGCAGCACCCCACGTATCCCGGAAAGATATAATGCAAAAAGGTAGAGGGCGGCCAATTGCCCAGTATAGGCCTTTGTTGAAGCTACCCCTATTTCCGGCCCGGCATGGGTATAAATCACCCCCTCTGCCTCGCGGGTTAAAGTAGAGCCTAAAACATTGCATATAGAAATAACCTTTGCACCGTGTTTTCTGGCCTCCCGGACTCCGGCTAAGGTATCCGCAGTCTCACCGGACTGGCTTATCGCAATAATCAGTGTTTCCGGGCCGATCAAAAGGTCACGGTAGCGAAATTCGCTGGATACATCGATACGCACTGGTACCGAACATATAGACTCAAAGATATATTTTCCTACCAGTCCGGCATGATAAGCGGTACCGCAGGCGACAATAAAAATATCCTTTATCCCTTTTAAAACCTCCTCGCTGATATGTTGCTCCTGGAAAACAATCTGCCCGGATTCTTTCTTAATCCTGGAATTCAATAAATTATCCAGAATTTTAGGCTGCTCATTGATCTCTTTAAGCATAAAGTGATCAAAGCCGCACTTTTCTGCCTGGTCCACATTCCAGTTGATACGCGAGGCTTTCTTAAAAACCGTCTTACCGTTAAAATCAGTAACCTTTAGGCTGTCTTTGGACAAAATTACCAACTCGTTTTCATCCAGAAAAATAACATCCTTAGTGTAAGCCAATACCGCAGAGACATCCGAGGCTAAGAAATTTTCATTAGCCCCTACCCCCACGATTAACGGGCTTCCGGACCTAGCCCCCACTAACTTATTGGGTTCACGGCTAGAGATTACCCCTAAGGCAAAAGAGCCGGTTAATAATCTCAATGCCTTCTGCAGCGCCTCTTCCAAGGGGACTTGTTTGTAGAATTTTTCTATCAGATGCACAACCACCTCTGTGTCGGTTGAACTGCGGAAAGAATGGCCCTCATTAATTAACTGGTTTTTAAGGGCTTCGTAATTTTCTATAATTCCGTTGTGTACAATGGCAATCTCTCCTGCGCAATCTTGGTGCGGATGGGCATTTACCTGGTTAGGCACGCCATGAGTTGCCCAACGGGTATGGGCAATGCCGGTATTGCCAGAAAGGGGAGTAACCTTTAAAATTTTTTCTAACGCCTTGATTTTGCCTGGGGATTTTTTAATGGAGATTATTTGCTTCTTGAGAGAGATGATGGCCATGCCGCTTGAGTCATAGCCACGGTATTCAAGCCTTTTCAGGCCGGATAAAAGAATTGACTGTGCCGGCTTTACCCCTATATATCCGATTATTCCACACATAAATTAAAATTGACCCTGACGGGATTTGAACCCGTGTCGAGAGCTTGAAAAGCTCTTGTCCTAGACCAGGCTAGACGACAGGGTCATAGCCTATTCTTCCGCCTCAGCAATGACCGGGGCAACGCAGGAAATATGATCCTTACCCTGCAGCTTTATTAACCGGACCCCCTGAGAAGAACGTCCGGTCTCGCGAATATCCTTTACCGCACAACGTAAAAATATACCATTTTGGGTAATAACCATTAGCTCATCATCATCGCTTACGGTTTTAAGGTTTACGGCTTCGCCGTTTTTATCGGTAACCTTTATATTGATAACCCCCTTGCCTCCGCGCGAGGTGAGCCTGTATTCATCTACGGTGGTGCGCTTAGCAAAACCCAAGGAGGTAACCGTTAATATAGCTGCTCCTTTTTGAGGGATTACCAGATCTATCACTTCATCTTTTTTATCTAAAGATACTCCTCTTACCCCGCGCGCGCCCCTGCCCATATCCCTTACCTTGGACTCCAAGAATCTGATCGCCTTACCCCGGCGCGTGCCAATTAAAAGCTCCTGTTTTCCATCAGTCATCTCAACACCTATTAACGCATCGCCTTTATCAAGGGTAATACCGATAATTCCGCCCTTACGCGGGTTGCCATAAGCATCAAGCTTAGTCTTTTTGATCTGGCCAAGCCTTGTTGCCATCACCAAATACCTATCGCTTGCAAATTCCTTAACCGGCACAGTAGAGCTGATTTTAGAGCCCTGTTCCATCTGCAATAAATTGATTATCGCCTTACCCTTAGAGACGCGGCTTGCCTGGGGGATTTCATAAACCTTAAGCCAATGCACCTGACCCTTATCCGTAAAAATCAGCAGATAATCTTTTGTAGAGGCCACAAAGAGATGCTCAATAAAATCCTCCTCCTTAACCTCGGCGCCGGTAACCCCTTTGCCTCCGCGCTTCTGCTTGCGATAAGAACTAACCGGAAGGCGCTTAATATAACCTCCGTGGCTAATAGTTACCACCACATCTTCCTCGGCAATCAAATCTTCAACCTCAAGTTCCTCTACCTCTCCCACGATATCAGTTCTGCGTTCATCGCCATATTTCTTCTTTAACTCTTCCAGCTCATATTTGATAATGCCTTCGATCTTCTTCTCGGAAGCTAAAATCGAACGGCATAATTCTATTTTCTTAAGAAGCTCGGCATATTCTGCGTCTATTTTATCGCGCTCCAGGGCAGTTAAACGCTGTAGCTGCATCTCCAAAATTGCCTGAGCCTGTATTTCGGATAAGCCAAACTCCTTCATCAAATTCACCCTGGCTACATCTACGCTCTTGGATGTTTTAATCACCTTAATAATCCGGTCTATAAACTTAAGCGCTATCTTTAAGCCCTCTAAGATATGCGCCCTCCTCAGGGCTTTATCCAGTTCAAATTGAGTCCGGCGGCGGATGATAATTTTCCGGTGCTCGATATAGCAATCGAGAACCTGCTTTAAATTCAAAACCTTAGGCCTATTCTCAACCAAGGCCAGCATGATAATGCCAAAGGTGGTCTCTAGTTGCGTATGTTTAAAGAGCTGATTTAAGATAATCTGGGCTTCAACGTCGCGCTTCAACTCAACCGCAATACGCATTCCATCTTTGTCCGACTCATCGCGTATATCTGAGATGCCTTCAATTTTCTTATCGTCAACTAGGCCGGCGATAGCCTCTATGAGGGAAGATTTCTGTACCTGGTAAGGAATCTCGGTTATAATAATCAGGTCCTTACCGTTCTTCTGGTGCTCAACGGTTGCCCGGGCGCGCACGGTAAGCTTGCCTCGTCCGGTTGTATAGGCATCCTTAATCCCCCCTTTACCGCAGATTACCCCGCCCGTAGGAAAATCCGGGCCCTTGATATAACGCATCAGGTCTTTTATCTCAGCCGAAGGATTATCCAAAAGATACATTATCGCATCAGCCACCTCATGCAAATTATGCGGAGGAATATTAGTAGCCATGCCTACGGCAATGCCGCTGGACCCGTTTACTAAGAGATTAGGGAGGGCTGCCGGCAATAAAAGCGGCTCCTTAAGAGAAGCGTCAAAATTCGGCCCGAAATTTACAGTCTCCTTATCGATATCGCCTAACATCACCTCAGCAATAGCGGCAAGGCGCGCCTCAGTATACCTCATCGCAGCAGCAGCATCCCCGTCAACTGAACCGAAGTTTCCCTGCCCATCCACTAAGGGATAACGCAGGGAAAAATCCTGTGCCATTCTCACCAAGGTATCATAAACCGCCACATCGCCATGGGGATGATATTTACCTAAAACCTCTCCGACAATACGCGCGCATTTTTTATAAGACTTGGAGTGGTCCAAATTAAGTTCTTGCATAGCATAGAGTATCCTCCTATGCACAGGCTTTAGGCCGTCGCGCACATCAGGCAGGGCGCGCCCTACAATTACGCTCATCGCGTAATTTAAATACGCATCCTTTACCTCTTCCTCAATATAGATAGGAACTACTTTTTCATTGCGTGTATACATTTTATGAGCCTGCGGCCTCTTTTAAATTTTTATATAATACAACCATAATGCTTACCCAAATACACTGCATAACGATATTGGCACAAAAGAGATAAATATCTGCGGCCACACCCGATGCCGCACCGCTGCGTACATATTCCGCTACCCATAGCGGAATAAAAAATAAAATAACCATTAAAAGCGCTAAACAATATTCACCTACAACCGCATTGACATAAGGTTTCACTAGCTGATAGCTGCGCTTTAACGCGGCGAAGGCAAAACTATCTTCCATTATACAAACCACTGCGCATAACGACAGCCGAATAATCCAATAAACCGCGGCTGCTAAGAATACCGCTACAAAAGGCAAAATAGCCAAGAGGCTTAACAAAATACCTAAGGGCTTAATGAGAAAATAATATAGCCAGACTGAGGAGGTGACACCTGCAAAAAGTATCCCTGCCACAATAATGCTATAGAGCGCACTGGTCAAAAGGTACGACCAAAAATATTTTTTAGTGGCACATATAGCACCCTTGATAGACACCGCCCCACCTAAAAGCCTCTCTTTTATTGCAATGAGCAAGAAGGTCATTAATAAAGCGCCGGCTAACCAGTTAATGAAGGTATAGAAAAACCATGGGAGCAGGCTTTGGGAGCTTGGCCCTTTCAGAAAAAAATTAATAATTAAAAGAGGTAAGGCAACTATTAAATAAAGCTTAGCCAGAGACTGCCAATTAGACTTCCATATACCCAACGCTTCCTTAAAAATTGATACCGGGTGCATCGCTTTTTTATTATCCATATTATATATCCAGGTTTTTAACCTGATGCGCATAATTTTCGATAAACTCCCTGCGCGGCTCAACCTGGTCTCCCATTAATACCGTAAACATTTTATCTGTTGCTACCGGATCTTCCAAGGTCACCTTCAACATGGTGCGCTTATCAGGATCCATAGTAGTATCCCATAGTTGCTGCGGATTCATCTCTCCCAAACCCTTATACCTTTGAATATGCATACCCTTAGCCGCCACTTCTCTGATAAAAGCTAAAACCTCCTTAAGGCTCCCTAAGTCCTTTTGGTCCTTCTCATTGACAATACGGTAGAACCCCTTATATTTCTTTACCGCATCCTTACCGCTTGCCGCCTTCTCTACCAAAAGGTCCGTGCCATAAGTAGCGATATCTAATCCTAGTTTTTCTATTTTGCTTATTAGCTCTTCTATTTCTTGCGCCTCAAATAATTCTATTGTATCCGGCTCTGGCACCTTTTCATCTTTATCAGTAAGCGCAGCTAGCTCTTTGTCTGAATACAAGAATAGTTCCTTACCCTCCACTTTTACCCTGTAAATAGGCATTTTTTTGGTCTTTGGGTGCCTAAAACTGATGTATTTTGCAATATCTACTCCCTTTTTTCCTAAGCTTCTGCCTATCTTGTCTAAATCAACCAAGAGCTCTAGCAGGCTTTTAAATTGATTATCCGTGAAATCTTTTTTGTCTTTCAGGCCAATAAGCTTATGCCCCTCCCTGCCCAAGTCTAAAAGCATCGCATCCATCTCTTGCTCAGTCTGAATATACTCTTCCCTTTGCCCTCTTTTAATTTTATAAAGCGGCGGCTGCGCTATATAAACATAACCGCCCTCAATGAGCTTAGGCATCTGCCTATAAAGAAGCGTTAATAAAAGTGTGCGGATATGCGAGCCGTCTATATCTGCATCTGCCATAAGGACTAGTTTATGATATCTTAATTTCGTAATATCAAATTCCTCCCCTATGCCTGTACCCAGGGCGGTAATAATGGTACGAATCTCTTCATTGGAGAGGATTTTGTCTAAACGCGATTTCTCAACATTCAATATTTTTCCCTTAATGGGTAATATGGCCTGGAATCTTCTATCGCGGCCTTGTTTTGCGCTGCCCCCGGCGGAATCCCCTTCTACAATATATAATTCGCACAATGCTGCATCACGCTCAGAGCAATCAGCTAGCTTCCCCGGGAGCCCGGCACCCTCTAAGGCGCCTTTTCTACGGGTTAGCTCTCTGGCCTTACGCGCTGCCTCGCGCGCCCGGGATGCCACGATAACCTTATCAACTATTTTATTCGCGACAGAAGGGTTTTCTTCAAAATAACCGCTGAGTGCACTAAGACTCTCGGAAGCTACCAGGCCCTCCACCTCAGAATTGCCCAGCTTGGTTTTAGTCTGCCCTTCAAATTGCGGGTTAGGAACCTTCACGCTTATAACCGCAGTTAATCCCTCCCGCACATCGTCGCCGCTGATAGCAATATCGTCCTTTATTAAATTTTTGCTCTTTGCATATTGATTAATGGCCCGGGTCAAGGCAGACTTGAAGCCGGAAAGGTGGGTCCCTCCCTCTATAGTATTAATATTATTTGCAAAGGAGAATAAAGTTTCAGCATAACCGTCGTTATACTGCAGGGCGACTTCCACGTTGATATCATCCTGTAGTTTTTGAAAATATACTACCTTATTATGCAAGGAATTTTTATTTTTATTCAGATACTCCACAAAAGAGATAATGCCGCCGGCAAACTCAAAAACCGCCTTTTTCTCTGTCCGCTCATCCTCCAGTATAATTTTTAAGCCTTTGTTGAGAAAAGCAAGTTCGCGCAGGCGTTGTGAAAGAAGATCGTAGGAATATTCTGTTTTAGAAAATATAGTTTTATCCGGCTTAAAGGTAATTTTAGTACCGGTATGGGCGCTTTTACCGATAACGGTCAGCTTTGATACCGTCTTACCGCGTTCATAGCGCTGATGGTATGTTTTGCCGTCCCGCTTAACCTCCACCTCCAGCCAATCCGAGAGGGCATTAACGCAGCTGACACCGACACCATGCAAGCCCCCGGATACCTTATATGAACGATGGTCGAATTTACCGCCCGCATGCAAGGTAGTTAATGCAACTTCTACTGCCGGCTTCTTTTCGGTTTTATGCATATCCACCGGAATACCGCGTCCGTTATCCGCGACCATAATGCTGTTGTCGGATCGTATCACAACAGAGATAGTATCACAGTGCCCGGCCATAGACTCATCCACGCTGTTGTCTACAACCTCATAAACCAAATGATGCAGCCCGCGTCCAGAGGTATCCCCTATATACATCGCCGGCCTTCGCCGCACCGCCTCAATACCCTCTAAGACCTGAATACTGGTGGCATCGTAAGCCTTAGGTGTATCTGCCGGCCTCGCTTCTTCTTTTATTTTTTCTTGTTTATTAACCCGCACCTTGCTCATTCTATATCTCCCACACTAAACCGCAGATCCTTAATCTCCGGGGCATAACCCTGCAATCTCATCAATAAACCTGGCTTCTTCAGACTAAGACTATACTTCCACACAGAAGAATCTACACGCACCCCTAAGATGCCCTGACGGAAATAATGAAACTTTATATGCCCCAACTCTTTTCTTGTCAAGGCTTTTTTTAACCAATCCTCGGGAGTGCTGCCCTTCTCCGCTTTTCTCTGCGTTGTCAGTTCGCGAATAATATTTTCAACCGTATCCCTAATTCTCTCCATGCCGCCTAGCTTAACCGCATAGGTAAAACGATATACGTATAACCATTGATCCGAATAACCCCGGGTTTTTCACTATCGGTCAATTCTAAATCCAGAGATTCTTCGTTCAGGTTTTTTAAAACATCCGCCAGATAAGCCGGATTAAACCCGATAGCCAACTCTTTACCCTGATAACTAATCTGTATCTCTTCGCGCGATTCCCCTATATCCGGGGTAGACTTAGAAACAACCAGTTTATTTTTAAAAACCTCCAGCTTAACCGCCTGATAATCCGGGGTAGATAATAACGCCGCCCGTTTAACTGATAACAAAAACGCTTCCCGGCTAACCCGCATTTTATTATCTGTGGGCGGAGGAATAACCTGTTTATAGTCGGGGAATTCCCCTTCAATTAAACGAGAAATTACCGTAACGCTGCCCAATTCAAACAACGCCTGATTTCCGCCCAAAACCAACGACAACTCCCCCTCCTCTTGCAGGTTCCGGTTAAGTTCATGAACCGTTTTAATAGGAACGATTATATTAATATCCTTATTAGAGCCGGTGGTAAGTTTTTTTTCTGCTACCGCCAGCCGCTTACCGTCGGTTGCCACCAAGGTAATGGTATTTTTGCCGATCTTAAAAAGAATACCGTTTAATATATACCTGCTTTCATCCATAGACACGGAGAAAGACGTAAGCCGCAACATCTCCTTAAGCTCGCCCTGGTCTAATTTTACAACCTCTTTATCTTTAAATTCTGGCAGCCGCGGGAACTCTTCTTTAGCCAATCCCATCACCCTAAATTGGCATAGATCAGCTTCAATACTAACCTGATTATTTTTTTTGGTAGAGATCTGGACTGACTCGCCGGGTAATTCCTTAATGATATCGCTAAATCTTTTAGCCGGTATAGTAACCGCACCTGCCTCCTGAATATCAACAGGTATTACACAGGTTATACCTATATCTAAATCCGTGGCCGTCAGCCTTAGATTTTCCTGCAGTGTTTCTATTAATACGTTGGAAAGTATGGGTAAACTAGCCTTAGAGATAATAACGTTTTGCACTGTTTGTATACCGCTCAAAAGCACACTCTTACTAATTTTAACCTTCATTTCGATCTCCTTACTATTTATTATTTAATATATTAAAATAGCAATAGTAGTAATACGGCGCTAATCTGTGTATAAGGTTACAACCCCCCTGTCGTTATATAGTTATACCCAAAAAAGGCCTTGGATATTCCTGGGATTTACTGTTTGATTATATGTATAATTCTTTCCACCTTTTCGTGCAGTGAGGGGTTTTTGTTGATCTCCTCTTTAATTTTATTATAAGAATGCAAGACTGTGGTATGGTCTTTGCCGCCGAAAAATTGCCCTACCTCTGGTAGGGATAAATCAGTTAACTCTCGGCTTAGGTACATAGCGACTTGCCTGGGCAGAACTATAGTTTTATTTCTGCGGCGCGTTTTTAAATCTCCTAAAGAGACCCCAAATTCTTCCGCGGTGCAGCGTTGGATAAAATCTATAGTAATAAGCTTCTTGGGTTCTTTTAATAAGTCCCTTAAAACGTCTTTGGCAAGTTCTATGGTAATGGGCTTTTCTTCCATTAAAGAATAGGCCATTGTCCGAACCAGCGCTCCCTCTAACTCCCGGATGTTGGTTTTAATAAGTTGGGCAATAAAAAATATAACGTCATCCGGCACTACCACCGGCTCTCTTTCGATCTTTTTCTTTAATATAGCTACGCGAGTCTCCAAATCAGGCGGCTGGACATCGGTGGTTAACCCCCATCCAAAGCGAGAGACGAGCCTTTCCTGGAGGTCTGCTATTTCCTTGGGAGGCCTGTCCGAGGAGAGTATAATTTGCTTGTGGGCATCGTAAAGCGCGTTAAAAGTATGGAAAAACTCCTCTTGGGTAGAGTCCTTCCCCCCGAAGAAATGAACATCATCGATAACTAAAATGTCAGAATTCCTGTATTTTTGCCTAAAGGCCATTGTAGAGTGGCGCTGTATAGCGTTAATTAATTCATTCGTAAACTGCTCAGAAGGTAAATAGGTAATTTTTAGCTTGGCAGAGGCATTCGCCTTTATTTTATGGCAGATGGCTTGAATTAAATGGGTTTTGCCCAGCCCTACCCCTCCGTATATAAATAAAGGATTATAAGCTTTAGCCGGCGCTTCTGACACAGCCATAGAATAGGCGTGTGCATGGCGGTTGGACGTACCGATAACAAAATTCTCAAAAGTATAACGGCTGTTCAAGCGTACGCCGTATTGATTATCTACTTCTTGCGTAAAAACATGCGGCTGTCTTATTTCAATGGCAGCGGCCTGTTGTTGTGCTGCTTCCACGGTAACAGTTGTTGCCGGTGAGCTATGGGATTTAATTGCTTCCTCTAGAACGGAGCCGTAGTTTTTTTGTACCCAATCCCTAAAAAAGGTATCCGGGGCTTCAAGCACAATGGAGCCTGGGCTTGTTACTTTGGCCTTGAGAGGTAAAATCCAGGTTTCATAGACTATTGCCTCGAGGCGCTCTTTCAGTGTGTTACGTGCCTGTTCCCAGGCTATTATCAGGTCATGCATTTTGGGTGTTATCAACAGTTTATTCACACCTTGAATAAATCTGTGGAAAATTTTTTTGTTTTAAATATTCAACCAGGCTTATCTGGGACGGAAAAAACACGCTCTTCAATTTACTAAATTGCTTAATTTCATTTAAAAGCGTAAAAGATTATAACAGAAACCAAAGCAGTTGCAAGTAAAAAAGATAAGCGTTAGTTATTATACAATGCTTTTGGCAGACGTCAATCAAAAATAACTCATCCTTAATTCAGGGGGCTTCTTTTACCAAGGAAGGCCTGCAGTTTTTAGGCTGACCAGGTCCCCGGTTATTCGCCGCCGCCTGAATTTATCGACGAGTCTGTGGATACCGATGAGGTGCTTGTGTATAACTTGTAGCTTAAGTAAAATTACCCATTGACGAGCTAAGCTTTTGTGTTATAATTATCAACCATTATACGTAAAGGTGCTTTGGGGGGGTTAAAAAATGAAAAAAAATCTTAAGACGCCGACAAATATTGTTGGTAAAAGAAAGTTAGGGTTCCGCAGCAAGATGGCTACCCGCAGAGGCCGTAAGCTCCTGGCCCGGCGCAGGCGCAAGGGTAGAAAAAAGCTCTGCTTTTAATGCTTAAAAGGACAGCCTTATTTTTAGTAAAAGGGTATCAAGCCCTTTCACGGTGGGCGTTGCCTCCATCCTGTCGCTTTGTACCGAGCTGCTCAGAGTATACAAAGCAGGCAATTGTAAAATACGGATTATTAAAAGGTATATTAAAAGGAGTCAGGAGAATATCCTCGTGCCACCCGTTTTCCGGCAGGTTTGGATATGATCCCCTGGATTAATATGGAAAAGCGTTTAATTGTAGCAATTGCGTTATCCTTGCTGGTTTTATTAAGTTGGTCCGCTTTAATGCCAAAGCCGCAACATGTTGCTATGCAAGATGTTAGCATAAAACAGGGAGCGCCGAATCTGCCTGCGCTTGAGCCTGCTGTTATAACACCATCATTAGCGCCCCCTCCCTCCGGGCAACTTATAAATTACAAGCAGGATAATTTTGAGATTACCTTTGATGAATCCATCGCTGCGATCAAGGATGTTACATTTAAGTATTATAATAACTATTTGTTTACCTTAACCTACGGGTGCTTGCTAAAAGATCCCCTGCTCAGCTTTCGGCAAGAACGTGTGCAAGATAATATCATTAGCTTTATAGCTGCAGGTCCGGACAAAAAAGTGACAAAAAAATACACTTTCCATAAGTCAAGTTATACCATAGATTTGGAGATTGAAATTAAGAATACATCTAACTCGCCTATAAGCGTTAATCTCCCGTTAGTGTTAGGGGTTTTAGACTTTTCATCAAGTAATCATCAAGCAAGGTTTCAAGATATAACAATATCTACCACGGAAAAAATGCTTCGTAACAATGGGCGCAAAAATACTCAATTTGATAAGGTAAAATTCTTAGGCTTACGCGATCAGTATTTTACAGCTATTATCGAAGCTGATCAAGAGTATCAGCCTGGCTTTGTCCTTAAGCTAAATAGTCACGCATCAGAGGTTGGTATAAATGTCCAAAATGAAATTATACAACCAGGCGCCAAGATTGGACATTTATATCATATATATATCGGGCCGCAGGATCTTAAAATTTTTAACTCCATTAATCCTACCTGGGCAGGTATTATACACTACGGCACTTTTGATTTTATATCTCAAATACTTTTACAAACCCTAGATTTCCTTCATAAAATAGTGCGCAACTGGGGAGTAGCGATTATTTTATTGAGTTTACTGGTATATTTGATTTTATACCCGTTATCTATCAAGCAAATGCGTTCGATGAAGGAAATGCAGGTATTGCAACCTAAGGTTGAAGCCTTGCGAAAGGCTAATAAGGATAACCCGCAAAAGATGAATAAGGAGATTATGGAGCTTTATAAGGAGCACAAAGTGAATCCTTTAGGTGGCTGCTTACCATTGCTCTTACAAATGCCTATATTTTTTGCCCTTTACAACGCGCTTATGCGCTCCATAGTATTAAAAGGCGCGGAATTTCTCTGGATTAAAGATTTATCCGAGCCAGATCGTTTATGGATTTTTCCTTCTTCCTGGCCAAATTTACCGGTTTTAGGTAATGAATTGAATGTATTGCCTATAATTATGGCAATAGGTATGTTCGTACAGCAGAAAATATCGTCTGCATCTTCAGGTGGAGCTGCAGCTGAACAGCAAAAAATCATGCTAATTGTTATGCCGATTATATTTGGCCTGATTTTTTACCGCATGCCTTCAGGGTTAGTCTTGTATTGGTTTGTTAATAGTATGTTAATGTTAATTTTTCAGTTACGTATGAATAGGGCAAAATGATAAGCAATAAAGCTATTGAGGTAGAGGGTAAGACAGTAGAAGAGGCTATTAAGCAAGCTCTTCAGCAGTTACATTTACCTCGAAAAAGGGTTAAGGTAGAGGTTATATCTGAGGAAGCAAAAGGGCTTTTTGGGATGGCTGGAGCAAAGTTGGCCAGGGTGCGCGTAAGTCTTATTAAAGAGTCAAAAAACACTTGACAATTCGAGCTAATTTAAGATAATAATTGTAGTAGATCAAGCAATGTTCCGCGTACAACAATTTGTAAACATATAAATATCAATGGGTAAGGTAATTACAACTTGTAATCAGAAGGGTGGAGTTGGGAAAACTACCACGGCAATTAATATTGCTGTATTTCTTGCTGTTGCCGGTAAGAAGGTTATGCTTATAGATTTAGATCCGCAGGCAAATGCTACCAGTGGCATAGGGTTAAATAAACACAATATAGTTAAAAGCACATATCATGTTTTACTGGAAGAATTGGATATTATGGATATCCTCCAGCCCGTTAACATCCCCAATCTTTTTGTGGCACCAGCTAATTTAGATTTGACCGGAGCTGAGGTTGAACTCGTTGGTTCTCTCGGCCGTGAATATCGCCTGAAGAGGGCATTAGAAAAAGTAAAATCAGAGTTTGACTTTTTTATTATCGATTCTCCGCCTTCTTTAGGACTACTTACTATTAACGGTTTATGTGCTGCAGATTCAGTGTTGATACCGGTGCAGTGTGAGTATTATGCCCTGGAAGGATTGACGCAACTAAATAATACTATTAGACTTGTGAAGGATAACATCAATCAGGGCCTGGCTATCGAGGGTGTGCTGCTTACTATGGCAGATTTTAGAACCAATTTGACTAAAGAGGTTATCCAGGAGGCGCGGAATCATTTTAAGGATAAGGTTTATAAAACAGTAATTCCCCGTAATATTAGATTGACCGAAGCGCCAAGTTTTGGCAAGCCTATTTTTCTTTATGATAAAGATTCTTTAGGAGCGCAAAAATACGAAGAACTTTGTAAGGAGATTTTAGGATTGCCTTTAGATGCTAGTATAGTCAAATCAGAAGGAGAGTTATAATGGAAAGAAAAGCTTTGGGAAAAGGAATAGGGGCCTTGATCCCTGAAAGAGAAACAAGCGCGAAAAACGAAATTATTTATGTCCAAACTGAACAGATTCGTCCAAACCCCTTCCAGCCTCGAGAAGAGTTTAATCAAGAGCATATATCAGAGCTAGCCCAATCCATTAAAGAAAAAGGGGTTATTCAGCCGTTATTAGTCAGGCGCAAAGGGGATTCCTATGAGCTTATCGCCGGTGAACGAAGGCTACGTGCATCTAAGTCATTGGGACTCAAGGAGTTACCAGTTATAGTGAAAGATGTTGATGATAAAGATTCTTTGGAATTTGCCTTGATTGAGAATATCCAGCGAGAAAGCTTAAACCCCATTGAAGAGGCTCATGCTTATCAACATCTAATAGATAAATTTCAGGTTACCCAAGAAAAAATCAGTGAAGGCCTTGGCAAGGCGCGTACAACAATAGCTAATACCTTGAGGCTACTTAAGTTGCCTCATGAGGTTCAGGATGAGATGAAGAAGGGCCGCATATCTTTTGCCCATGGCCGCGCCCTGCTGGAGGTTGAAGATGAAAACCGTCAGCGTAAGCTTACTCAGGAGATCATTTCTAAAGGATTATCGGTAAGAGAGCTGGAGAATTTAATAAAGGCCCAGCGTCCCAAAGGCATAAGGCGCAGGAGTCTGAATACTGCCCGGGAGCCTTATATTGCAGTCTTGGAAGAAGAAATGCAGAGCTGCTTATCTACGAAGGTACGAATAACCAAAATGAAAAAACGAGGGCATATTTATATTGAGTTTTATTCCCAGGAAGATCTGGAAAGAATTTCAGGCGTCATAAGAGGAGGTAGGAGATAATGAATCAGGCAGCGCTTATACTTATTAAGCCCGACGGACTTAAAAAGTCATTGACCGGCAATATTTTAACCCGGCTCTCTGAAACGAAGCTGGAGATCGTTGCCGCAAAGATGGTCCGGGTCTCCAAGGCTTTGGCCGAGGATCACTACCAGCATCTTAAAGACAAGCCGTTTTTCGGCGATATCATTAAGTACCTGCAGGGGGACCTGCATGACCGAAAAAAGGTAATGGCCTTGGTTTATTGGGGAGAAGGTGCGATTAGTAAATGCCGTCAACTTGCAGGTGCTACTAATCCCGAAGAGGCAGATCCTACTTCTATACGCGGCTCATATGGCCGCATCACTACATCCGGGGTATATGAAAATGTTATTCATGTTTCTTCCAATGAGAGCGATGCAGAAAGAGAGATCAAGCTTTGGTTTAATCCCGATGAGATTATCGTAAAATTATATCCTATCAAGGCCATCGAAGAAGAGAAGGTCAAAAAAAACACCTGGGCATAACAGAAAGGCACGATGAATGATTAGAAGTATGACCGGTTTTGGGAGTTCTGAAATAAGCCTGGGGGCGCATAAGGTATCCGTAGAGCTTAGAAGCACAAACCATAAGTTTTTGGAGACTTCGCTGCATCTACCCGAGGGTTCGCTTTCTCTCGAGGAGAAGATTAAAAAGATTATTGAGGGGCAGATTAAAAGGGGAAGGGTAACCTGTTCGGTAAATATAAGCGGTAAGAAATTCGGCAATGCCTTTATTAATAAGCAGCTCTTAAAGAGGTATTTGGATAAAATTAATAAGGCTAAGAAAGAATTAGGTCTTTTTGATAGCATCAGCCTGGATACCTTGATTAACCTGCCCGGAGTGTTGACGTTGGAAGAAGAAAAAATCTCTGCGGAAAGCCTTTGGCCGCGGTTAAAAATAGCCCTATCTATTGCAGTGCATAATTTATCCCGGGCACGTAAAAAAGAGGGGGCGGCCTTGCAGGGATATTTAAAAAGACAGGCCGGAGAGCTCAGGGGCCGGTTATCAGAGATTAAACGCATATTAAAAGGTTCTTTAAGAAGCAGGTTAAAGGGTTTTAATAGCGACGAAGAACGAGCTTCTTTTTTGAAGGATACCGATACTACGGAGGAGATAGACAGGTTAGGTTTTCATATCGGAAATTTTAAGAGCAAAATTAACTCTAGCGGCGCCATCGGTAAAGAGCTGGATTTTATTGCCCAAGAGATGCAACGAGAAGCTAATACCTTGGCGGCCAAGACTTTTGATGTAGCCGTTTCAGCGCAGGTTTTGAAAGTCAAAAGTTTAATCGAAAAGATTCGAGAGCAGGTACAGAATATAGAATGATTTTTGTCCTCTCCGGGCCTTCGGGTTCAGGAAAAACTACATTAAGGGATTTACTGCTTAAGGATAAGTCTGTTAAAAATAAATTTGTAAAGTCTGTTTCTTTCTCAACCCGGCCAAGGCGTCCGGGAGAAAAAGAGGGGAGGGACTATTTTTTTGTAAGCCAGGGAGAATTCTGCAGGCTGAAGCGGGCTAGAAAAATACTTGAGTGGACCAAATATTTAGGATATTATTACGGAACCAAAAAAGAGTTGGTAGAAGATGCCCTTAAAGAAGGCAAGGATGTTTTGCTCTGTCTTGATTTCAAGGGTATGAGGAGGGTAAAAAAAATATACCCCAAAAAAACGAAAACTATTTTTATAGTTCCTCCTTCGATTCAAGAGCTGCATAAGAGGATTAAGGGGCGGTCTCTTGAGACAAAAGATGAGGAGGTGGGTGAGCGGGTTAATCTTGCAAAGCGGGAATTAGAGAATATTTCACTTTATGATTTTACTTTGCGCAATGTAAATCTTAAGCAAGCGGTAAAGGGGTTAAAGGATATAGTTTTAAAAAGATCGGTTGTTTAATATAATCAAGAGGTGATGCATGGGCTATGTCGAAAGGGATAGGTTATTATCAAAGTGCGAAGGTTCGATTTATAAGCTTGTGAATTTAGCAGCAAAGAGGGCTCTTGAGATTGCCGAGGGTCAGCCCAAACTAGTTGAAGCAAATGCTGCAGTTAAGCCTTCTACGGTCGCGTTAATGGAGATTGCCTCCGGAAAGGTACAGACTAAGAAAGCCAAGCAGAAAGAATAAACAGGTGAAAATAAAAGAGGTTATTCTGGGCGTAACCGCCAGCGTAGCAATTTATAAAGCTTGTGACCTGGTGCGCCGGCTTAAAGACAAGGGTTACTCTGTTACGGTAATCCAGACTAGCGAATCCGAGCAGTTGATTAGTCCGCTTCTCTTCCAAAGCTTAAGCGGCAGCAAGGTATATCGCGGTCTATTCGATATTCCGCAGGCTTGGGGTATCGAACATATTGCTCTGGCAGAGAAGGCGGATTTAATTTTAATCGCTCCGGCAACCGCAAATATTATTGCTAAAATTGCAAACGGTATTTGTGATGACCTGTTAACCTGTGTCGTGGCAGCTACAAGGTCTGCTGTTTTGATCGCACCGGCGATGAACGAAAATATGTACAAAAATAAGATTATGCAGCTTAACCTAAAAAAGCTAATTTCTTTAGGTTATAATTTCATCGGGCCCAAGGCTGGAAAACTGGCTTGCGGCAAGCCGGGGATCGGTTGCCTATCCGACATAGAAGAAATTGTTAAAAGGGTAGGGGATCTCTGTTGAAATTTATAGTTTAATGGCGTGGTAGCCAAGTGGTAAGGCAACGGTCTGCAAAACCGTTATTCACCGGTCCGAATCCGGTCCACGCCTTAAAAAATTGCGGGCAAGTGGTGGAATGGCATACACGACAGACTTAAAATCTGTTGGCCGCAAGGTCGTAAGGGTTCGACTCCCTTCTTGCCCATTAAATTAAAGGAGGATGCATGAAGAAAGGTTTGTTTATCGCCATAGCAGTTTGTTTCCTCTGCGGTTGCGCCACTACCGGATCGCAGCATATTGTTGATGATGCAAAGGTAGCCCAGATACAAAAAGGAGCCTCTACCAAAGAAGATGTGCGTTTTTTGCTGGGGGCCCCGACAAAGGTTGATTTTACGGATGCCGGCTTTGAGGTTTGGGAGTATGTGTATTCTAAATCCCAGACTCGGGCGACATCTTTTCTTCCTTATGTAGGAGGTGTGGTCGGAGGAAGCGATTCAATTACTCACAC
>JAQTTQ010000003.1:49101-80243 GCA_028710685.1 Candidatus Omnitrophota bacterium
AGGTTGATTTTACGGATGCCGGCTTTGAGGTTTGGGAGTATGTGTATTCTAAATCCCAGACTCGGGCGACATCTTTTCTTCCTTATGTAGGAGGTGTGGTCGGAGGAAGCGATTCAATTACTCACACTTTAACAGTACAGTTTACGGATGAGGGGATTGTAAAGAATGTCGGGCGCGGTAAGGTTGTCGGAAAGGGCGGCTCGGTATTTGATTAGGATATAGATTAGGGCTCATAGCTCAGCCCTCCTACGCCCTTTAGTAGATAAGTAATAGAGAAGACGGGCTTCGGAGGGTCCTCCGTAGTCCGTCAAGGCCCTTAGTTTCGATTAAAGGACGAAGGAGGATTGGTTAGCAGTTGTTCGCTATGAGCAAGGCGAGCAAAAATTTAGGGCTCATAGCTCAGTTGGTTAGAGCGTTGCGTTGACATCGCAAAGGTCAGAGGTTCAAGTCCTCTTGGGCCCACATAAAATATGAACTTAGAAACCTTAAGACATTCTTGCGCGCATGTTTTGGCTTCTGCGGTAAAAGAGCTTTGGCCGGATACTAAGTTGGCAATCGGCCCTGCCATCGAAGACGGATTTTATTATGATTTTGACAAGCAGACTGCCTTTTCCGATGAGGACCTCTTAAGGATTAGCCAAAAGATGCAGGAGATAATATCGAAAGATGAGCCTTTCATCAGGGAGGAATTAGCCCGAGAAGAGGCCATAAGGTTATTCCAGGGGATAAAAGAGGATTACAAGGTAGAGTTGATTAATTCCATTGCCGATGCGTCAGTATCGGTTTATAGAACCGGAGGCAGTTTTGTAGATTTATGCCGCGGCCCGCATCTTGAGTCTACCGGGCAGATTAAGGCCTTTAAGCTTCTTTCTGTAGCCGGGGCATATTGGCATGGCATAGAGACTAATCCTATGTTACAGAGGATTTACGGCACTGCCTTTTTCACCAAGGAAGAATTGGATAGTTATATTCATAACCTGGAAGAGGCTAAACTGCGGGATCATCGCAAGATAGGCCCGGCGCTGGGATTATTTGATATATACCATGAAGAGGCCGGCGCAGGCCTGGTATTTTATCACCCTAAGGGCGCAATCTTGCGTACCATCATAGAAGACTACGAAAAGAGAGAGCATCTAAGGCGGGGGTATCAAATGGTAATAACCCCGCATATTATGCAGTCTCAGCTTTGGAAGACAAGCGGGCATTATGATTATTATAAAGATAACATGCACATTTTTAAAATAGATCAACAGGAATATGTTCTTAAGCCGATGAATTGCCCCGGGCACATTTTAATTTATAAATCTAAAACTAGAAGTTACAAGGACCTGCCGATACGCCTTTTTGAGCTGGGGACGGTTTACCGTCATGAAAAGGCCGGTGTTCTTCATGGTTTACTGCGTGTACGCGGGTTTACCCAGGATGATGCGCATATATTCTGTTTGCCGCAGCAGCTGCGTTGTGAGATTAAGGGCATAATTGATTTTGTCTTTGATACTTTGAAGGCCTTTGGTTTTAAGGATTGGGCGATAGAGCTGAGTACCCAGCCGCAAAAGCATATCGGCTCTGAAGATGACTGGCAGAAGGCAACCAGTGCGCTAGAGGAGGTCTTAAAAGAAAAGGGGTTAAAGTACGATATCAATGCCGGAGACGGTGCTTTTTATGGACCTAAAATAGATATAAAGCTTAAAGACGCATTAAAAAGGCAATGGCAGTGTGCCACCATACAGTGCGATTTTGCTTTGCCTAAAAGATTTAACCTGTCTTATATTGATAATGAAGGTAGAGAGCAGCAGCCGATAATGCTGCATAGGGTTTTATTAGGGAGCCTTGAGCGTTTCATCGGGGCTTTAATAGAGCATTATAATGCAGACTTTCCTCTTTGGCTTGCGCCGCTGCAAATTTTGATTATTCCGATAAAGGATGCCTTTATTGGTTATGCAAATGAAGTAAAGGATGCATTATCCGATGCGGGTTTGCGCGTAGGCATAGACTCGCGCAATGAAACCCTGGATAAGAAGATACGTAACGCCGAACTGGATAAGGTACCTTATATTTTAGCCGTCGGCGAACGGGAAGAAAAGTCTAAGTCCGTAGCAGTAAGAAAAAAAGGCAAGGGGAATATCGTTACGGTAAGCCTGGCCGATTTTATAAAACAGGTACAGACAGAAGCAGAGCATAAGGCCCTCTCTTGTTAAGCGGCCCAACATTAAGAAAGGTAAGGTGGTTGCGATAAAAAAGTTTATCCGTGTTAATGAAAGGATTCGCGTTCCTCATGTAAGGCTTATCGGCCCGGATGCTAAGCAATTAGGTATAGTGGCGATACAGAAGGCCATAGAGCTGGCCAATCAATATGAGTTGGACCTGGTGGAGGTGGCCCCTGGGGCTACGCCGCCGGTTTGCCGCATTATTGATTACAGTAAATTCAAATATGACGAGGAGAAAAAAGAGCGCGAGGCCAAGAAACATCAGAAACAGGGAAAGCTTAAAGAGATACGCTTAAAGCCTAATATCGACGACCATGATTATGAAACCAAACTGAAGCAGGCGGCCAGTTTTCTAAAAAAGAAAGATAAGGTTAAGGTAAACTTATTCTTCCGCGGCAGGCAGATGGAGCATGTAGACCTGGGCAGGAAGGTTTTGGATAAATTTATTTCAGACTTAGCAAATGAGGGGCAATTGGAGAAGCTGCCTGCATTAGAGGGCAGGATTATGTATTTTGTGGTTGCACCTAAATAGGAAAGGTAAAAAATGGGAAAACTGAAAACCAAGAGAGGTGTTGCAAAAAGATTCAAATTAAGCAAGAAGGGGAAGATTAAATATTCTCCGGGAGGCAAGAGTCATCTTGCCTCAAGTAAGAAGGCTAAGAGGTTGAGGTCCTTAAAGAAAAGAAGTGTCTTAAATAATAAAAAAGAAGAAAAGTATTTAAAGAGGATGTTACCTTACGGTTAAGGTTAAGTAAAGGAGAGGTGTTATTATGTCTAAGGTTAAGCATAGTGTTGCCACGCGCAGAAGGAAGAAAAGGGTACTAAAGAAAACAAAAGGATTTTTCTCGGATAGGAGCAAGCAGTATCAGCAGGCCAGTCGGGCCCTGATGCATGCCTTGAGGTATGCCTATCGCGACAGGCATAATAAGAAGAGGGAAATTCGCGCTTTATGGATTGCGCGTATTAATGCTGCCTGCAGGGAATGCGGTTTAACCTATAGCGTTTTCATGAACGGGTTAAAAAAGTCAAAGGTTGCTTTGGACCGAAAGATTCTCGCAGACTTGGCAGTAAAAGATAGCGCCGCCTTTAAGAAAATAGTCGGTTTAGTTAAAAAATAGAGGTTGTTATGCATGTGATAATAGTCGGTTGCGGCAGGGTCGGGGCAGAGTTAGCAAAGCTTCTTTCCAATGAAGGCCATAATGTAGTTGTGATTGATAAATCCCGGGAGGCCTTTGACCGCTTAGGCAATACGTTTAACGGCCTGACTATGTCAGGCAATGGTTTTGACCTGGAACTATTAAGGCAAGTGGGTATTGAGAAGGCGGATGCCTTCTGTGCTGTTACTAACGGAGATAATACTAACTTGATTTCAGCGCAGGTGGCTAAAAAGATATTCAAGGTGCCTAAGGTTCTGGCTCGTGTTTATGATCCGCAGCGCGCCCATATCTATGCGGCCTTAGGCTTGGATATCATAAGCGGGACGACGCTTTTTGCTTCGATGTTACGCGATAAGATAATTGAAAGCCGCTTCTCCAGTTATCTTATTGAAACTAAGGATTTAGGGGTTTTTGAGATTGAGGTTGACGAGGGCTTAGCCGGGAAAACTCCTTTGGATATTAATATTCCGCAGGAATTTATGATCGTAGCCATTAGAAGGCTTTCCGGAGTAATCATCCCGGGAAATAATACTACTTTTAAGCCTAAGGATGTTTTGATGGCGGTAGTTAAAGTCGCCAGCCTTGATAAAATTAAGGAAAAGTTTCGGCTGCTTTAGAAATTACAGGGGTGTAGAATGTATATTATTATTATCGGCGCGGGCAAGGTAGGGTTTTTCTTGGCGAAGAGGCTTATCGGAAATAAGCATACCGTAAGTATTGTCGATAAAAACAAGCTTATCTGTGAAGAGACGGCGCGGGATATTGAGGCCTTGGTTATTAACGGGGATGGCTGCGATCCTAAGATTTTGGAAGAGGCGGGTATATCCCGCTGTAATGTCGTGGCTGCGGTAACGGGAGATGATGAAGATAACCTGATTATCTGCCAGTTAGCCAAAGAACGTTTTAATGTGCAGCGCACAGTGGGAAGAGTAAATAATCCGGATAATGAATATACCTTTAGCGAGTTGGGTATTGACGTTCCGGTTGATTCTACTCAAATAATCGCCAAGATTATTGAAGAAGAGGTCTCTTTTTCAGATTTTGTCAATCTTATGAGTTTTAAGCGCGGTAAACTTGCCATCGTGCGCGTGGACTTACCGGCGGATTCCCCGGTTATCAATAAAGAGGTTAAAGATGTCATCCTGCCCGAGAATTCAGTTTTAGTCTCCATCCTGCGCCAAGACGACGTCATCGTCCCCAAGGGCAACACGGTATTTAAACCCGGAGACGATGTGGTTGCCCTGACCCTTATAGGAAATGAACCGCAATTATTAAATTTGCTGGTGGGTAAATTATGATTAAAAGGAAGTTTTTCTTAAACGCAATACTAGGCATATCTACAGAGGTATGTTATGCCCTGTTCATAATGCTTGCAGCGCTGCTTATCTGTTTTCTCATTAATCTTAAAATATGATTTTAAAGCCTGGTAAAAAGGACATAAAGGCCATAGGTTATTATTTAGGGAAGATTATTGTCGGTCTTTCCTTGACTATGGTTGTGCCTATATTGGTAGGATTAGCGGTTGGGGAAATCTCTCCGGTGGTGGATTTTCTGATTAGCATGCAGGCGGGCCTTTTGATCGGGATTATACTGATCAAGTTGTGCAACACGGATTGCGAGTTGAATTGGATGCAGGGGATGGTAGTGGTTTCTCTGGCCTGGATAGCTGCTATGTTCTTAGGGGCAATACCTATGTATTTAAGCGGGCATTGGGGTTCTTATTTAGATGCCTGTTTTGATGCTATGTCCGGTTTTGCAACTACGGGTTTAACCTTAGTTCAAAGGTTGGATCATATGTCTTTAACCCATAACCTCTGGCGCCATTTAACCCTGTTTATCGGCGGACAGGGGATTGTAATTATCGCGCTTTCATTTTTTGTCAAGGGCGCCTCCGGGGCTTTTAAGCTGTATGTAGGTGAGGCACGGGATGAGAAGATAATGCCCAATGTTATACATACCTCTAGGTTTATTTGGATGGTAAGCATTGCCTATTTAATTATAGGAACTTTTGTCTTAAGCCTGATAGGGATTTTCGGCGGGATGAAGCCTTTTAGCGCAATTTTCCACGGGGCGTGTATATTTATGGCTGCTTTTGATACCGGCGGTTTCTCCCCGCAGTCTCAAAGTATTCTTTATTACCGTTCTTTTGCTTTTGAGATTGCAACTGTTATTATTATGATCCTGGGAGCCCTTAATTTCAGGCTGCATTATCATATCTGGGCCGGCAACCGCAAGGAGATAGTTAAGAATATAGAAACCACTACCCTATTTGTTTCTATTATAACTGTATTCTCTATTGTTGCTATAGGGTTAAACCAGTCCGGTATTTATCCTAATGCAGTGATGTTCTTTCGCAAAGGTTTCTTCCAGCTTATCTCCGCTCATACCGGCACGGGATTTCAGACCATATATTCAATGCAGTTTGTAAAGGAATGGAATCATTTGGCCTTGGTAGGTATAATTCTGGCTATGGGTTTAGGCGGGGCAGTTTGCTCTACTACCGGGGCTATTAAAATGCTCAGGGTAGGGATAATCTTCAAGGCCTTTGTCGAAGATATTAAAAGGATCATTTTGCCTGAAAAGGCGATTGTCATACAGAAATTTCATCATATTAAAAATGTTTTTCTGGAGGATAGGCAGGTTAGAAGTGCCCTTCTTATTACCCTGGCTTATCTTGTTTTGTATTTAATAGGAGCCTATGTGGGAATGTTTTACGGGCATCCGTTTTTGAGGTCTTTATTCGAATCTACCTCCGCATCGGCGAATGTAGGGTTATCTTGCGGGATAACCTCGCCGTCAATGCCTGCGGTGCTAAAGGTTACCTATATCCTGCAGATGTGGGCTGGGCGCTTGGAGTTTATGTCAGTTTTTACATTAATAGGTTTTTTTGTTGCGGCGTTAAAGGGGGAGTAGGCAAATGAAGGTTTTTAGTATAAAATGGTTATTATTATTCATATTTTTTACAGGCCCCCTGTGTTTTTCTTCTGCCGCTGAGCATGTTAGCAGCGTTGAGTTGATAAACCGGGCAAGCGAGTATGAGGCAAGGACGGTTACTTATAAAGGAGAGGTAATCGCAGAGGTGATGAGGCGGGGAGATTTTGCCTGGGTTAATCTCCACGACGGAGATAACGCTATCGGCATATGGGTCCCCTTAGCCTTAATTGATGAAATTACTTATACCGGCAGCTATAAGGCCAAAGGGGATATAATTGAGGTTTCGGGTATTTTTCACCGTGCCTGTCCTGAGCACGGAGGAGACTTGGATATACACGCGCTTTCTTTAAGGAAAATAGAATCCGGCAAGTTAACCCCTGAGGTAATTAATCCTCTCAGGTTAAAACAGGCGCTGGTATTATTGGGGATTTTATTACTGATATGGATATCGACATTATTCTTTCGCAGGTAGAAGAAGAGATAAAAAATATAAATTCCCCCGAGGGGTTAGAGCAGTTTCGCCTTAAGTATTTAGGTAGAAAGGGCGTTGTTGCTCAGTTGACCTCTACTATACCTACCTTGCCTAACCAGGAGAAGGCTGTTTTTGGGCAAAAGGTGAATGCCTTGAAAGGCAAGATACTTTCTTTATTAAAAGAAAAGCAAGGAGCCGTTGTTTCCGGTAAGGGCGTCTCCCAAGAGCCTTACGTTGATATAGGTATGCCTGGCATAGCCCAGGAGATAGGCCATTTGCATCCCTTAACCCAGATTACCGAGGAGATATGTTCTATATTTAACCGTATAGGTTTTTCTATAGTAGAGGGGCCGGAGATTGAGACGGAGCAGAATAATTTTACCGGATTAAATATTCCGCTGGAGCATCCCTCCCGCGAGGCCTTCGATACCTTTTATTTAAAAGATTATCCTAAAATGCTCTTGCGCAGCCATACCTCTCCGGTACAGGTGCGTGCAATGAAAACCCATAAACCGCCTTTAGCCATAGTTGTCCCGGGGAAGGTTTATCGTCCTGATGCGGTAGATGCCTCGCATTCTTTTATGTTTCATCAGGTTGAGGGTTTTATGGTTGATAAGGGTATTCAATTCTCGGATCTAAAGGGTATACTGGAACTCTTTGCCAGGACCATTTTTAACAGCGATATAAAGATGCGTTTTCGACCGCACTTCTTCCCTTTTACCGAGCCTTCGGCAGAAGTGGATATATCATGCATAATCTGTAAAGGTAAAGGCTGTTCAGTTTGCGGCAGAAAGGGCTGGCTTGAAATATTAGGGGCGGGGATGATTCACCCCAATGTTTTTAAACACGTAGGAATTGACTCCGGAAAATATACCGGGTTTGCCTTTGGGATGGGGGTTGAGAGGATCGCCATGCTTAAATACGGTATTAATGATATAAGATTATTTTTTGAGAACGATGTAAGGTTTTTAAGGCAATTTTAAACTATGAAATTTACCTATAACTGGATAAAAGATTTTGTGGATATTAAGATCCCTGCTGAAAAGCTGGCGGATAAGCTTACTATGGCAGGAGTGGAGGTTGTCTCTCTGGATAAAAGAGACGGCGACTATGTTTTTGAGGTCGAGATTACTTCAAACCGGCCGGATTGGTTAAGTATCCTGGGCATAGCAAGAGAGGTGGCCGCCGTAACCGGATCAAGGCTTAAGATTACGGAAATAAAGCGAAAAATAAAGGCTCAAAAGCTACCCGCGCTTACTATAGAGATTGAGGATAGAAAAGACTGCCCTTTGTATACCGCTAGGATTATAAGGGATATCACCATAGCCCCGTCTCCGGATTGGTTAAGAAAAAGGCTTGAGCTGGTAGGTTGCCGCAGCGTAAACAATGTTGTGGATATAACGAATTACTGTTTATTTGAATTGGGCGAACCTTTGCATGCCTTTGATTTAGATAAGGTGGCTCAGGATAAAATAATCATCCGGCGCGCTAAAGCCGGAGAGAAGATAACCACTATCGACGGAAATATAAGAAATATTGACCGCGGCTCTTTGGTTATCGCAGATAGCCTAAGGCCGCTGGCGCTTGCCGGTCTTATGGGAGGCAAGGAATCCGAGGTCACCTCTTCTACAAAAAATGTTTTGTTGGAGGCCGCGTTATTTACCCCTATTCTGATACGCAGAATGAGGCAGGCCCATGCAATCCACAGTGAGTCCGGCTATAGATTTGAGAGGGGGATAGACCCTCAAATAGTAAATAAGGCATCGCAAAGAGCAGCGGTTTTGATGGAAGAGGTCTGCGGCGGCAGAGAAGTTTATTTTAAGTCATCCGGTTTTACCAATACTAAAGAAAGAACCGTTATTTTAAAAGTCTCTAATGTGGAAAGAGTTTTAGGTCTGCGTATAAGCAACTCCAAAATAAAACAAATTTTATCAAGCCTGGGTTTTAAGGTTTCCGGCAGGGGAAAATCTGCCCTGGCAATAGCGGTGCCTTCTTTTAGACAAGATGTTTCTTTAGAAGAAGACCTGATTGAAGAGATTTCCCGAATTTTTGGTTATGAAAATATTCCTTCTACGCTTCCCCGGGTACTGCCTTCTATAAACATAAGAGAAAGCAGGGGCCTAGTCTCTGATATAAAGAATATGCTTATTGGCTTGGGTTTAAATGAAGCAGCGACTTACAGCCTTATTGATTCCAGGGTTCTTAATGAATTTAACCCTTCAGTGAATCCCGTAGGTATTATGAACCCCTTGAGCCGGGAACAGGAGGTTTTAAGGTCAACGCTTATCCCCGGGTTAACCCGCGCTATCGCGTATAATTTAAATCAAAAACAGGAGTATATCGCTCTTTTTGAAGTTGCCAATGTTTTTTTCAATAAGGATAATTCGCCTTGCGCAGAGCTTAGGCTGGGGATAGCCTTAAGCGGCGCTAAGAGAATGCTATTTAATGATTCCGCAATTAAGGATGAGTTAGGATTACTTAATTTAAAGGGGATATTAGAGTCGCTTTTGGTAAGGCTTAAGATTCAAGCCTATGAGTTTAGGGCCTTAAATCAGGAAGGGAAGGCGCACATTTTTATAAATAACGAAGAGATAGGTTATATGCAAGTTTTAAGTCCGAATCTGCTTGAGAAGCTTGAAATAAAGAATAAGAAGGTTTTTGTACTGGAGATTTCTCTGGATAAGCTTCTTACCTTTTATCGGGCGCAGCACAAGTATGTACCCTTGCCGAAATACCCCGGGATCACCAGGGATATAAGTTTTATTTTTAAAAAAGGCAACTCCATGAAAGATATCCTTATAAAATTGCAGGAAAAAGGCCAGCCTCTCCTGAAGGGCCTGAGAATAGTAGATTACTATGAAGGCAAACAGATACCGCAGGGTTTTCGCGGGTTGACATTAGAGTGCATTTATGGTTCAAGCCAGCGCACCCTTACTGAAGATGAGGTTATGCCTGTGCACAGCCTTCTTTGCCTGGTTTTACGGGAGCAACCCGGGGTCGAGTTAAGGTAGGATTGACTTTTTAAGAATATGTGGTATACTTTTTTCAGGAAAAATAGTTCTTTTAGATATCCCTGCTGTGCGCGTTGGAAATTTGATAATTTTTGAACCAACAAAAATATCAAGGGAGCCTGTATTCTGTAGCGCTAAGGCGTTATGGAGAAGGCACCCACCTAAAAAACATGGTTCAAGCTATTCAGTCCAACGGCACGATGCGGGGATTTTTTTTATATCTCTCCTATGGATTTCTTTGAAGAAGATAAATTAGATACTAAGCTTGCGCCTTTGGCAGTGCGTATGCGCCCGGCATCTCTCGGTGATTTTGTCGGACAGCCGCATATCTTAGGTAAGGGAAAGCTTTTGCGCCGGGCCATTGAAGCAGACCGCCTGAATTCGCTTATCCTTTTTGGCCCTCCGGGAATCGGGAAAACTTCGCTGGCATGGTGCATTGCCAATGTCACTAAGTCCTACTATAGCGCAATAAATGCTACGACCTCAAATGTTGAGGAGTTGCGTAAAGTTATATCTGTCGCAAAGCAAAAAAAAGCTAATACCGGTAAAAAGACCATCCTTTTCATCGACGAGATACACCGTTTTAACAAGGCGCAGCAGGACGTGCTATTGCCTGACGTAGAAAGCGGAAACCCTGTTTTAATCGGAGCTACGGTCCATAACCCTTCTTTTTCTCTTGTGGCTCCGCTCTTATCGCGTTCTCTTGTCTGTGAACTTAAACCGCTGGCTGAAAGCGATATTATCGCTATTTTAACCAGGGCCTTAAGGGATGTTAATCTTGGGTTGGGTTATTTAAAGGTTAAGGCTGAAAATAAGGCGTTGGATTTTCTTGCGCATACCTGTGAGGGCGATGCCCGCAGGGCGCTTAATGCGCTGGAGATAGGCGTACTTACTACGGCTAAAGCCAAAGATGGTTCTATAAACTTTAGCTTAAAGGTTGCCGCAGAGTCCATCCAGAGGAAGCCGATTGTTTACGATAAAGATGAGGACGGCCATTATGATACTGCCTCTGCCTTTATAAAATCTATGCGGGGAAGCGATCCGGATGCCGCTCTTTATTGGATGGCAAAAATGCTTTATGCCGGAGAAGACCCCCGGTTTATCGCGCGCAGATTATGTATTTTAGCATCCGAGGATGTGGGCAACGCCGATCCGCTGGCCTTAGTTTTAGCAAACGCCGCTTTACAAATTTCAGAATTTGTGGGTATGCCCGAGGCGCGTATTCCTTTGGCGCAGGCGGTAATCTATCTTTCATGTGCACCAAAGTCAAACGCCAGCTATTTAGCAATTGACAAGGCGATGAAAGACATAGAGAATAATAAAATTCAGGAGGTCCCTGACCATTTAAAGGATGCTACTTTAGATGCGGATATTCTAGGCCACGGCAAAGATTATAAATATGCCCATGATTACAAAGGCCATTATGTAAAACAAAAATATACCCGTAAGAAAGTAACCTATTATGAGCCTACGGATATAGGTTATGAGGCCAAGATTAAAGAGCGCTTAGCGAAATTGCACAAAACTTAAAAATGAATGCGGATAATTTAACGTTAATAGTCCTGGTCCCGGCAGCGGGGATGGTTCTGTATGCGCTCTTTGCTATTTTTACCACTTCATCGCCGCAGAGGGAAAAGAAGCAGAAGAGAAAGAGCAATATTGAGCCCCTGGTTAATTTTAATGACCAGAAGGTAGTAAGGTTGGAAGAAGAAGTGAAGACCCTCGAGAAAGAGCTGCAGGAAATACGCTCCTCCTACGCCGCGGAAAAGTCAGGATTTCAGGAAGCTATCAATAAGTACGAGGAGGTAAGGCAGGAGTTGGCCCGCCGGCAGGAGTGGGTAGCGGCCTCTGAAGAGATGCTCAGTAAAGTAAGGGCAGAAAATCTAGAATTAAAAAATAAGTTTTTGGAGAAAGAAAAAGAATCTCAGGATGAGTTTACCAAGAATGTTAATCTGCAGAAGGAATTGCGGGAGGTAAACGAGAAGATAGGGGAATTAGAGAGGATTATTAAGGAAAAGTCAGAGCAGATAGAGATCCAGCGGCACAGGATAGAAAAGAATGAACAGGATATCAAAGGCCACTTAAAGACTATTGATGATTTCAAAAAGAAAGAAAAAATCAGCGAATGGGTCCCTAAGGCAGAATTCAATAAATTAAATGAGGAGTATACGGAGTTAGAAAAAGAATTGGAAGAGGGGCAGGGTAGGCTAAAGAGTTTTGCCGAAGAAATAGCCCATTTAAGAAAGCAGGTTGAAAAAGGGGTTGCCCCGCAAGCCGCTGAACTTAAGGAGCAGGTTGAAGAGATTAAAGATGAAACAGCGAAAATCTCAGAGGAGGCGCCGGTAGTGCCGGTTGTTGAGGAACCTACGGTGGAGGAACCTACGGTGGAGGAACCTGCGGTGGAGGATTCCGCGGTTGAGATTAAGCCAAAGGAGCGGTCTAATCCTGTGCCTAAGTATGCACTTGAGAAGACGCGCAATATAGGTATTATGGCGCATATTGACGCAGGAAAGACTACTACAACCGAAAGAATACTCTTTTATACCGGGCGTTCTCATAAGATAGGCGAGGTTCATGAAGGCGCAGCTACTATGGATTGGATGAAGCAGGAGCAGGAACGCGGTATTACTATTACCTCGGCGGCTACAACCTGTTTTTGGAAGGATTACCGGATTAATATTATTGATACTCCCGGGCACGTTGATTTTACGGTTGAGGTGGAAAGGTCTTTGCGCGTTTTAGATGGGGCGGTAGCGGTATTCTGTGCCGTAGGGGGGATTGAGCCTCAATCAGAGACCGTGTGGCATCAGTCTAATAAATATAACGTGCCTAAGGTCGGTTTTGTAAATAAGATGGACCGCACCGGGGCTGATTTTTATTCTGTGCTTAAGGGCATAGAGAATGATTTAGGGGGTAACCCTATCCCGATAGAAATACCCTTAGGCGCGGAAGAAAATTTCCGGGGGGTAGTGGATTTATTAGAGATGAAGGCCTATATTTACGAAGAAGATTCCCAGGGCAAGGATTACCGGGTTGAAGAGATCCCGCAGGATTCTTTTGATAGGGCTAAGGAGTACCGCCATGTTATGGTTGAAAAGGCAGTAGCCTTTGATGAGGCCTTAACCAAAAAGTATCTTGAGTCAGGGGAAGATTCAATTAGCGCTGAAGAGTTGATTCTTGCCATACGACAAGGAACGATTGCTAATAAGGCTGTGCCGGTTATCTGCGGATCAGCTTTTAAGAATAAGGGCGTGCAAAAACTTTTGGATGCGGTCACTATGTACCTGCCTTCTCCGCTTGATCTGCCTGCAGTAGATGGGCATGATTTAGAAGACAAGGAAAAGGTTTTATCGCGTAAGCCGGAAGTCAATGAGCCTTTTTCAGGGCTGGCTTTTAAGGTGCAGGCTGATCCGCACATGGGTAAACTGGTGTATGTGCGTATTTATTCAGGATGTCTGGAGACGGGAACGTATGTTTTGAATGCCACCAAGAACAAAAAAGAGAGAGTTGCCCGCATTGTCCAGATGCATGCCAATCAAAGAGAGAATATTGAATATGCCTTTGCCGGAGATATTATTGCCGTAGTAGGTTTAGGCAATACGGTAACAGGGGATACGCTATGCGATTTTGATAATCCGGTTTTACTAGAGGCGATTCAGTTCCCTACGCCGGTTGTGTCTTTAAGTATTGCGCCAAAGAGCCGCACTGATCAGGATAAGCTTGGCAAGGGCCTGGCTAAACTTACCGAAGAAGATCCTACTTTCCTTGTTCATACTGATGATGAAACAAAGGAAGTAGTTTTAACCGGAATGGGGGAATTACATCTTGAAATTATCGTGGACAGGTTAAAAGAGGAGTTTGGGGTGGAGGCTATCGTTGGCCAGCCTAAGGTTGCCTATCGTGAGACCATTACGGAGCAATCAGAGGGAGAGGGAAAATATATTAAGCAGTCAGGAGGCCGCGGGCAATACGGGCACTGTTTATTGCGGGTTATTCCGGCACAGTCCGGGGAAGGATTTGAGTTTATTGATTCTATAAAGGGAGGAGCAATCCCCCGTTCTTTTATTCCGGCAGTAGAAAAGGGGGTTATTGAGGCGATGCAAAAGGGCGTCTATGTAGGCTATCCGGTTGTGGATGTTAAAGTGGAGCTTTATGACGGATCCTTCCATGAGGTTGATTCTTCGGAGCTTGCCTTTAAAATGGCGGGTATATTCGGTTTTAAAGAGGCATTTATGAAAGCCAAGCCGATTTTATTAGAGCCTTATATGTCTTTAGAGGTGGCAACTATAGAGGAGTATGCTAATGCCTGCATAGGTTATATCTGTTCCCGCCGCGGGAAGATCTTGAATGCAGAGCCTAAGGGTAAACAGAAGATAGTTTCCGCAGAAGTTCCTCTCTCGGAGATGTTCGGGTACGCTACCGCATTCCGTTCGCTCTCCAGCGGCCGCGCAAATGCCACGATGGAGTTTTCTAAGTACCTGCAGGTCCCTCAAGAAATCACCCAGAGGCTCATAGAAGAAAGACAGAAACAGAAAGAGAAAGAATAATCCGTGAAGGAAAAGCTAGATTACAAAAAAGAGCTGAATCCGGCACAGCTTCAGGCGGTTCAGTCTATAGATGGGGCCTATCTTGTGATTGCCGGGGCGGGAAGCGGTAAAACCAAGGTCTTGGTTCATCGGGTAGCCTATCTTGTGGATAGGGGAGTCTACCCCGAAGAAATATTACTTTTGACATTTACCCGCAGGGCAGCGGAAGAGATGTTAAAGCGTTCAGCCCTGCTTTTGGATGAGCGCTGCCGCCGTGTTTCCGGGGGGACCTTTCATTCTTTTGCTAACGCAACTTTAAGAAGAAACGCTAAGATATTAGGCATCGCCCCCAACTTTACCATTCTTGATGCCTCTGACGCGGAAGACACGGTTAACTTAATCCGTACCCGGCTGGGTTATAATAAATCAGAAAGACGCTTCCCGCGTAAAAAGGCCATTTTGGAAGTTATTTCCAAGGCTATAAATAAATCCCAGAAGCTGGACGATGTTTTATATTACGAATATCCGCAGTTTATGGAATTCAGCGAGGAGATTAAAAAAATACGCGAAGAGTACCGTAAATATAAGCGGGCTAAGTCTCTCCTGGATTATGATGACCTGTTAGTTTATTTGAAAGACTTATTGAGTAACCACGAAGAAGAGCGTATCCTTCTGGCAAGAAAATATAAATACATCATGGTGGATGAATATCAGGATACAAACAAGCTGCAGGCGAATATTGCCTGCCTTTTGGCTTCAGTGCATCAGAATATAATGGTAGTGGGTGATGATGCGCAAAGTATTTATTCCTTCAGGGGGGCAAATTTCCGCAATATAATGGATTTTCCTAAAGTTTTCAGGGATGTAAAAATCATTACCCTGGAGGAGAACTACCGTTCTACCCAGCCGATATTGAATTTAACCAATGAGGTTATCTCCCGGGCAAAAGAGAAGTTTGAAAAGAACCTTTATACGAAAAAGGGAGGGGATAAACAGCCGGTCTTCGTTGATCTACCCGATGAGAATGCGCAATCAAGGTATATCGTTGATAAAATACTTGCGTTGAGGGAGGAGGGGCTGGAATTAAGGGATATGGCGGTTTTATTCCGCTCAGGATGGCATTCTAATGATTTGGAGATAGAATTATCCAGCCGCAATATTCCTTTTGTTAAGTACGGAGGACAGAAGTTTATAGAGGCGGCTCATATAAAAGATATAATTTCTTATTTACGCATAGTATATAACCATCTTGATCAGGTAAGTTGGCTGCGTGTCCTGCTTCTTATTTCCGGGATAGGCCCTAAGGGTGCTGAGAAGATAATCAGCATGATTAATCCCAAGGGAGGGTTTAATAAAGAGCTATCCTTGCATAAAAATTCAGAGATAGCCAGGCTTTTTGGCCTTTTAGGTTCGATAGACCTTCAGCGGGATAAACCTTCCCAAATAATCGAAGTATTCCTGGAATATTACCAGCCGCTTTTAAAGAATAAGTACGACGATTTCCACAAACGCCTTAATGACTTAGACTCATTTTTGCGTATTGCCTCCCGCTACAGGTCACTGGAAGATTTGCTTACGGATATGGCCCTGGATCCTCCGGAGAGAAGCATTGTTGAGGGAGGGAGGGGGGATAAAGACGATATGCCGCTTACGCTTTCAACTATACATTCAGCCAAGGGTTTAGAGTGGCATACGGTTTTTATGATTTATCTAGCTGAGGGGCATCTTCCTTCCTATCTTTCTTTGGAGGATGATGATGCCATTGAGGAAGAGCGCCGGCTTTTTTACGTCGGTTCAACCCGGGCAAAAGAGAATTTGTTTCTGCTTAAGCCTCATATTGACCGCTCCCCGAGGAGCTTTATGGATTTGGGCGGTTCAGTATTTACCCAGCTATCGCGGTTTTTGGATGAAAAACATATTTTAACTAACCTGGTTTGCGTAGAAAAAGAAAGCGCAGAAAACGATGAAGAGTTTTTGCGCGTGATGAAAGAGCATTTTCGCGATCAAGAAGATTACTAGTATTTTTGAAAACGCTTTCCCCTATCTTTACTTTACCCTTGTATTTTCCTTACCTATAAAGCATACTTTAATTGATAATACCGGTAGGAGCTAATGAAAGAAAAACAAACAAAAATTATATCCGTATTTTTGTCGTTACTTTTGATTTTTCAGCAGGTTGGGTTTGCGCAATCCGCTGCTGAATTGAATATTTTTGGTCATCTTGCCCTTATGCGCAACCCTCTTATTCAAGAAACCTTCCGCCCCGCACATTTAAGATTTATGGAGTATGACCTTTCCTCAAATGATTTTCAGCTGCTCCTTGATAGGGGCAGCTTGGATAATTTGGCAGGTACTTCGGCAGAGGAAACTACCAAGCAACTCTTAGGTTATTTTCTCATCGGGATAAGCCTTCCTAACAGCTCATTTTGGGTTAATTTGCGTCCGGATACCCCGGATAATATGATTGATCCGCTCCTGGAAAATACCGATGTAGGTAAAATATTCCTCGAAGCAGATATTCAACTCAAAAGAGATACTGCTAAAGCAACTTCTCCCGAGACGCCTGAAGGAAAGGAGTACTGGGATAAGCTCTATCTGAAGGCCGAAGAATTATTTGCAAGCCAGAATGTTACTATTCCTACGCTTACCCGTCCTTGGATTGTGCCGGATGAAATTATTGTCCGGGAAACCGGGCAAAATGCCTATATTTATAAGGCGACCTTAAAAGTGATGTTAGAGGAAGATTATCTTGCCCAGGGTAAGGACACAGGCAGTGTTGATTACAGCTTTAGCGACAAGCGCCTTAAAGAACTTAATGAATACTCCACCCGTTTACTTAAAGAAAAAATAATTCCTAAGCTTACCAGGGAGATAAACACCTCAAAGCGCTATGCCCAGTTACGGCAGGTTTATTACTCTTTAATTTTAGCGCAATGGTTTAAGAAAAAGTTCACCGGCAGGAATAGTTTTTACGCTTCTATGATTGACCGCAGGAATCTAACCGGGCTTGCTTCAGAAAAGCGCTGGTCTAGAGAAGAATATTTTCGTCAGTACCAAAATTCCTTTAAGGAAGGCGAGTATAATTATAAAGTTTCAGTGCAGTCGCCTTATGCAAGGAGAGTTAGGAGTTATTTCTCCGGGGGTATTGCTGTGGGTGAGATCAGCGCCGTAGCTCAAGTAGTAGCCCCTGGCCGCGGCGGGGATGTTGCCTTGCCGCAAGACTTAATAAACAAGGGGTTGAGGCTAAGCGCTTTTGCTGAAGGTGGATCAGCACTTAACCCCATGCCTAAGGTAAGAGTTGCAGGTTTTGGATCCTTTATTAAGCCTGCAGTTTTACAGGCATCATTAGATGAGGTTGTTTCTGTTTTAAGCGCAAGAGGGATAGAGCCTCAACGGGCAAGAAAGGCCATAGAATTATTTATAGAGGATAAGGTTAATAGTATAAGCAGGGAAAAGATAGTTTTTAGGCCTGATCTTGCTCAAGGCCAATCCAGGATAAGGAATATCCTTCTCTTTGACGGAGGCGAGGGCGGCTTATCCGTGCTTGATACGCAGGATTTAATGGATATTGTAAATGGTTATATAGTTGCCATAGATAGCACAGTACATTTTTCTGTATCTAGCGATAAAATTCAGCCGGGTAAAGAAGAAGAGGTCTCTAAAGTTGCTGAAGACCTGGTTTCTTTTATCAAAGGGCTGACAAGAAATAAGTTCTTGGATATGGTAAGAAGAATTTCCGGTATTCTCTCCTTAGGCTGGGATGATTTAGATAGGAATATTTATATCGAAGATTACATATCCGGTTCCCATAAGCATGTATTTAAATTAAGAATTACAACAAAGACGGGAAGAAAAATATCATTTGCTGTGGCTACTAAGATTGCGCGCACTTCGGAATCGATTACCTTAACAGAGATGAAGGGCTTGGAGGCCTTGCAGGGTTTGCCGAATCAGCTTGTCCCGGTATTTGTTTTTGGCGGTTTTCTAAACGGGCGCAGATGGTATGTTGAGGAGTTTGTTGAGGGTGAGTTAGCCAGCGACTTATTGAGGAACGGCAGGCTGACCACGGATATGCGTCAGGAGATAATCTCTACCCTTTTAGCTATTGCTGTAGGGTTAAACGGTTTAGCCCCCAGGGATTTTCATGGGGAAAATTTCGTAGTGCAAGATCAGAAGAAAAGAGCGGTTATGGTAGATATCGGTACAAATAGGCTGGATATATTGAATAATCCGAGGAATCAAACTCAAAGGGATACGCAGCTTTTACATAGAAAGATGTTTCTTGCCGCTCTTTTAGCACAATACGGCTTTTTAAGCGGTAGCCCCCAAGAGAACCACTTTATTTTAGATGCGATAGCCAAGGATCTGAACTTAACTGGGGGGGAAGGGCTGAAATGGTTAAGTCAGGTATATGAGGATGTTCGGATTAAGGGGGTTAGGCATTTGGCTGATCTCTTGGCAGATTTAAAGTGGCGCAATTTATTCCGTTCTGTTTTAAGCCAAGAGAGCGGCCTTGATTTTTCCAGTCTCTTTTCGGAAACCTTACGCACCTATCTTGAGAAATCCGGATTAGAAACAGGTCCTCCGGGTAGTATGCTTAAGTATGCGGAAAATAGTAGGCCGGCTAAGTTTAGTTCTTTACAAGAAGCCCTTCCCCGGCTAGGTGAACAAGTGGGCAGGGAATATAAAAAGTCTTTTCCTCAATCATACCGCTATGATACAGACAGGATGATTGGACTGCTTAGGGTAATGGAAGAGGTCAAGGCAGGAATACGTTTGGCGATTAAGGAGACCTTAGGGATAGAGTCTCTTTTTAGCGATATTGATTTAGCCGATATGGTTGGCAATGCCATTGATGCGGTTATGGAGCGCCTTGATCAAGAGTATGTTGCGCTTGATGAGGCCGAGCAGTATTTCTTCAACAGTAAAGGCGCCGTTACCTTCAGGATATTTAAAAACAAAACTACCAATGAGGTAAGTTTTGTTCTTTCTAATGACGGCCCGGGAATTCAGGAGAGTATTATCTTTGGATGGGTTAAGGGAGTATTTGAATCTAGTAAGAATGAGATTAACAATCCCGATGATGCCCCCAGGTATTTTGGGAAAAGAGGCCAGGGGGTTTTTAAGCTTTTAAACGATGCCCTAAAGAGAGGATATTCGGTTACCTTTATTACCCAATCTGCGGCAGGTACCCACGGCAGGGTTTTTCAACAAAATCTCAAAGGAGAAAAAGAGATAGCGGAAGATTTTTCAAGGGGTTCTGCAGGTACGGATTTAGTCCTTACTTTTCCCGGAGAAAGCATAGAAGGGGGTAGTGGCTTAAAGGATCCGGGGGGAATTGATTTCCGTAGCCTGCCGATAACAATAGAGCCTGTGCAAAAGACAGGTATTAGGAAAATACCAACTATCTTACTGCCGCCGCAAACTAAGCTTAATTTAGAGATGGAATGGGAAGAGATTGCGCTTATGTTTGATGCGGGAATAATCCCTTCAACCGAAAGGATACGCGGTTATTTAATAAGTTGTGCTAATGCAGGGTTTTTAGAAGAATCCGGCAAGGTAATATCTTTTATAGCCGATATACTGCGGGAGGAAGAATTACGCGGCTATAATACGGAGAAATCGCTTAAAGAAATACTTATGCTCTTAGAGTCAGAGGATAACGCGCAGAGGATGAAGGCAGCGCTGATTAATATGGGAGTTAGCGCAACAGAGCCTAAAAGGGGTGCTTTCCTTTAACCTACCGGTATAAAGGCCAGCCTTTAAAAGCGCCCCTTTCTTTTATTATTTTCCTTGAGAATACCCGATATTAGTGTTAGAATTTTGCTATGATTATAACAGAGCAAAAACCTATTCAGAACATTATAGATAGCTTACAGGAATACTCTAGGATATTCATCATCGGCTGCGGTGAATGCGCCACTGCCTGTAAGACCGGAGGAGAGGCAGAGGTTCTTAAGATGAAAAAAGAACTGGAGTCATCGGGTAAGACTGTAACCGGAAGCTGTGTCCCCTCCGCCCCTTGCATCGCGGCAAAACTGAAAGCAGAATTATCAAAGAACATAAAAGGCCTGAAAGAGGCAGAGGCGGTTTTAGTTTTATCCTGCGGATTAGGAGTCCAATCGTTTAGGGACAATGACCGGCTGGGGTTAGCAGTATTCCCTGCCTTGAATACGGTATTCGGAGCGGTCATGGATGCCGAGGGTAATTTTTATGAAAAATGCTCCATGTGCGGAGAGTGTGTTTTAGATATAACCGGAGGCATTTGCCCGGTTACCCTTTGTGCAAAGGGCCTGCTTAACGGGCCATGCGGGGGGATGAATAAAGGCAAGTGTGAGGTAGACAAAGACCAAGACTGCGCCTGGGTCTTAATCTATAAAGAATTAGAAAAGAATAATAAGCTTGAATCTCTTAAGGAGATACGGCCGCCTAAGGATTTCAAGAAATCAGGCAAGCCTCACAAGTTAGTAATGGCGAAATAACCAGGCTAAGATTTAAGGAGTATACATAGATGGATGCACAGCTGCCCTACAGCGAGAAGGTAATGGACCATTTTACCAACCCCAGGAATGTAGGGGAGATTCCCGATGCCAGCGGGATTGGTACCGTCGGTAATCCTGTCTGCGGCGATGTAATGAAGATGTATTTGAAAATAGAAGGCGATATAATAGTAGATGTTAAGTTTAAGACGTTTGGCTGCGGGGCGGCCTTAGCTACAAGCTCAATGGTTACCGAGATGGTTAAGGGAAAGTCCATAGAGGATGCCCTAAAGGTCACCAACAAGGCGGTTGCCGAGGCCTTAGGAGGGCTTCCTCCGGTTAAAATGCATTGTTCCGTTTTGGCAGAAGAAGCGCTTCGCTCAGCCTTAAAAGATTATTATAAAAGGCAGGGCTTGCCTGTGCCTTTTGATGATAAAGAACATAAGCATGAAGGCGAGAAGTGTGTGTAAGGTAAAGAGTGGTAGAGTAAGGTCTCTAACGGGATTGACAAAGCAGAAGATACGTAGTAAAATTCTACTTAAGTTAAAAAAACAGAAGGAGGAGGACCGTAGTAAAAAAAGCTGTTTAATTAAGGAGAAACTTTTAAAAGATCCGGTTTTTAAAAAAGCAAAGAGAGTGATGTTTTACATCGCTTTTAAGGGTGAGGTAGAGACTAGAGAGATGATAGCATCAGCTAAAAGATTAGGTAAGATTATTGCCGTACCAGTTTGTATAAAAAATAGAACGTCTTTGAGGCCGGCCCTATTAGATTCCTGTGCGCATCTAAAAAAGGGCCCTTATGGAGTATCTGAGCCTGTGGCAAGCCGTTATTTGGCTCTGAAGGACTTGGATTTAGTGGTTACCCCGGGTTTGGCATTCGATAAAAAAGGAAATCGTCTTGGCCGGGGGAAGGGTTACTATGACCGCTTCTTAAGCAAGATCCCTAAGGATACGCCTTCTATTGGTTTGGCATTCCGTTTCCAAATCTTACCAGCTGTTCCTATCACCCCTTGCGATGTAAGCGTTACAAAAGTCCTCTCTGCTTAGAATTTAACCAGGGTATTTTAAGTTTATTTTTCTAAGGAGGATACCATGTTTATTACAGTAATTGTTGCTATGGCTACGGCTGTTTTAGCTGCCGCAGTCGGATATGCCTTAAGAAAGCATATCGCGGAAAAAAAGGTTCAAGATGCCGAGTCTAAGGCAGAGCATATATTAGAGCAGGCTAGGAAAGAAGCGGTTGATAAACGCAGGGAAGTAGAGTTGGAGGCAAAGGACCTGCTTTACCGTATCCGTCAGGATTTTGATCGTGAGACCAAAGATAGGCGGCTGGAGCTTTCTAATATGGAGAAAAGGCTTGCCCAGAAGGAAGAGAACATCGATAGAAGGCTGGATCTTTTGGAGAAAAAGGAGAAGGATCTCGACCTTAAACATGATGGGATTAGAAGGCAGGAAGAAGGCCTCAAGGTTAAGGATAACCAGCTGCATTTGTTAATTGCTGAAGAGAAAGAAAGGCTGCAGAAGATCGCTTCTCTTTCCGCCGACGAGGCAAAGCAGATTCTCTTAAACCGTTTAAATGAAGAATTAAATAACGAGAAGGCGGCTTTAATTAAAAAGCAGGAGGAAGACCTGCGGGCTACCTCAGATAAGAAGGCCCGTGAGATTTTAAGCCTTGCTATACAGAAGTGCGCTGCGGAGCATACGGTTGAATCAACTGTAAGTGTAGTTGCCCTGCCTAATGACGAAATGAAAGGAAGGGTTATAGGCCGCGAAGGAAGGAATATACGCGCACTAGAGATGGCTACGGGGGTAGATGTGATTATTGATGATACCCCGGAGGCGGTTACTATATCTGCCTTTGATACCGTCCGCAGAGAAATCGCCCGTTTAAGTTTGGAAAAACTTCTCTCTGACGGCAGGATTCATCCGGGGAGAATTGAGGAGATAGTTGAAAAAACCAAGAAAGAGATGGATGAGAAAATACGCGAGGAGGGTGAGCGCGCGGCATTTGAGGCAGGGGTAAACGGCCTTCATCCTGAGATAATCAAGCTGCTGGGCCGGCTTAAATACCGTACTAGTTTTGGGCAAAATGCCTTGCAGCATTCTAAAGAGGCATCCTTCTTGCTCGGTGCGATGGCCTCAGAGTTAGGGCTTGAATTTAAACTTGCCCGCAGGATTGGGCTCTTGCATGATATAGGAAAAGCAGTTGATCATCAGGTTGAAGGGACGCATGCTAAACTTGGGGCGGACTTGGCTAAGAAATACGGCGAATCTCCTGAAGTAGTGGCTTCAATTGAATCGCACCATGAAGAGGCTCCGATTCAGAGTATTTATGCGGTTTTAGTAATCGCCGCAGATGCTATAAGCGCTTCCCGTCCGGGAGCCCGCCGGGAGACGCTGGAGACTTACATAAAGAGGCTGGAGAAATTGGAGTCTATCGCTAATCTTTTTAAGGGTGTAGATAAATCATTTGCTATTCAGGCAGGGCGGGAGATACGGGTTATTGTGCAACCGGAGAAGATTACCGACAGCGAAGCCACAACTATGGCCAGGGATATACGTAAAAAAATAGAGGAAGGCATGGAATATCCGGGCCAGATTAAGGTTACGGTTATCAGGGAAACCAGGGCCATAGAATACGCCAAATAAGATGAAAATATTATTTATCGGTGATATAGTCGGTAGGCCCGGAAGGGAGGCGGTAAGAGTCCTTCTTCCCGGTTTAAGGGTTAAGCATTCGCTTGATTTTGTCATTGCCAATGCCGAGAATGCGTCCGCAGGTTCGGGCATTACCCATAAGGTGGCTGAGGAGTTATTCAGCTTCGGTGTAGACGTATTGACTTCTGGGGATCATATCTGGAAGAAGAAAGAGATCTTTGAATTAATCAGTAAGGAAGAAAGAATCCTGAGGCCGATTAATTATCCTTCAGGAGCCCCCGGAGAGGGAAAGCGTGTATACAAAACTGAATCCGGCAGGAAAATCGCAGTGGTGAATGTGAACGGCAGGGTATTCATGGATGCCCTGGATTGCCCCTTCAAGGCTGTTTTGGCCGCACAGGAGGAATTGATAAAAGAGACAAACATCATACTTGTTGATGTCCATGCGGAAGCTACTTCAGAGAAGGTAGCCTTAGGTTGGTATTTAGACGGAAAGGTCTCGGCTGTATTAGGGACGCATACGCATATACAGACTGCAGATGAAAAAATACTCCCCAAGGGCACGGCCTATATTACGGATGTGGGGATGGCCGGGCCGTATGATTCTGTTATCGGCCGTAAGGTCGATGATGTATTAACCCGCTTTCTCACCCTGATCCCGGTAAGGTTTGAGGTGGCGCAGGAGAATATTCAGCTGCACGCGGTAGTACTCGATATAGATGAAAAAAACGGCAAGACCCGTTCTATCTTAAGGATCCAGGAAAAATTAAATGTTTAATATCCGCAGTTTATTTCTAACTATTTTATTTGCCTTTTATTTTTATCTGCCCTTGTTTGCTCAGGAGATAAACCTTGAGGTTACTGTGGATCTATCCGCTAATACCACCCCCCTGCCCAGGATTTTTCAGCCTAATGTTGATCTAGGCGGAAGGGGTTTCCATAAAGATGGCAGCTGGCCGCAAAATATGGCTGCTAAGGAGGTTTTGGAGTTGTGGGGTAAAGATATCGGGTTTGGTGGTTTATACCGCATACAGTATAATCTTTGGGAGATTAGCCAGCTTGCTAAGAGCAAGGAGGCGCAGGAAAAGTTGCTTTCTAATTATGAGGCGGTTATAAAAAATATATCTGATTCCAAGGGGACGGTTATACTTAATGTGTTTAGTACCCCCGCAGGGTTAGGAAAGGCGTTGGATAAAAAAAGCACTCCGCTTAACCTTGAGGCCTTTAAAGTTCTGGTCAAGGATACAATGAAGTATTTAAGCTGCGAAAAGAAATATAATATCTGGTATGAGGTCTGGTCCGGGCCGGATTCGGATGATTTTTTCATCGGCCGCCAGCAGGATTACCTGAACATGTACAGGATTTTTGCCGAGAGCGCTAAAGAGCTGGGGGCCCAATTTAAGATCAAGATACCGGTAGGCGGCCCGAGTTTAAGCGGTTGGTTTCATAATCTAGAGGGGAATAATATTCTAACGCCGGAAAAAAGCCTAATTTATGATTTGATCAAATTCGCCTCGGCCCATAGCCTGCCGCTGGATTTTGTAACTTGGCATGCATTTTCTTCGGATCCTAAAGCAGAAAAAGAGGCTACTATATACGGCAAGAATACAATAGGGTTAATCCGGGACTGGCTTTCATATTTCAACTTTAAGCGGGAAACTCCTTTAATCGTGGATGAATGGAATTTTGACCGCGATGTCAATCTTCTACCGGCACGAAGAAGGAAATCTTTTATCACCGCAAGCTATATCCCCTCGCGCATTAAGCATATGTACGAGGCAGGGCTGGATAACCAGGTTTATTTCTCCCTTGAGGATTTTCAGAATAACCCTGAGCATATTACGCGTAATGTAGGAGCTTTTTATTTTGATTCCGAACAGAGCCATTATAAAGGGGGGGCTAAAACAATATACAACGTCTTTAAGATGTTGCGCCGGCTTGGCCCGGATATGTTCTCGGTTAAGCTTAATGATGAGTTCGCGGGGATCATCGCCACCAAGTCGCCGGATGAAATATGTATAATGGTTTATAATTATATTGACCCGGATATCGTCAAGAGCTACCTGGCCCATAATATCTCCGGGCTTAATAATGCCGAAAGGCAGTCTTTGCTGCAGGTTATCCGGACAAATCAATTGGGAAGGTTTATGGCCCATGAGATGGAGATACCTTCTTTACGCGCTATGGCAAAGGTTAAGGCTATATTAAATAAGGCCCGGGAGTTAGCGGATAAGGCAGGGGAATTTGAGAATACTCCCCGCGTGCTTAAGCTTACCCTTAAAGGGGTAAAGAAAGGTTATTCTTACAGCCGTTTTGTAGTTGATTCTTCCTGCGGGCTGGGTTGTGAGTTTAAGGCAGTTGAGGAAAAAGATATACCGGACACGGATATTTATCAGGAGGATTTAGAGCTCTCCCCTTATTCGGTAAACTTTATTATATTAAAAAAGAAACCGGATGAAACTAAAGATGTCCCTAAAGGATAAGTATATCTATACCGTTTCTCAGATTACGCAAGAAATAGAGGTAGTTTTTGAGAATACCTTTGGGTTAGGTGTTTGGGTTGAAGGCGAGGTCTCTAATTTTAAGGTAGCCGCTTCCGGACATTTTTATTTCTCTTTAAAAGATGAAAAGGCGGTTTTAGGAGCAGCGATGTTTGCCGGAGCGAACCGGCAGTTAAAATTTAAGATTGAAGACGGGATTAAGGTAGTTTGTTTCGGCAGGGTTGATGTTTACGGGCCCCGAGGGCAATATCAGTTGATCGTTGATAGAGTAGAGCCAAAGGGGGTAGGCGCCCGGCAACTGGCGTTTGAACAGCTTAAGGAGAGGCTTTTAAAGGAAGGTTTTTTTGACCCGGCGCATAAAAAAGAGCTTCCGCTTATGCCTTTTCGCGTGGGCATAGTTACATCCGGCATAGGCGCGGCTATCCGCGATATCTTAGGGATACTGAGGAAAGGGGCTTTGGGTGTAGATGTTGTGCTGCGTCCTGTACGCGTGCAGGGAGAGGGGGCTTCGCTTGAAATAGCCAGAGGCATAGAGGAGCTTAATGAATTTGGCAAGTTGGATATTATTATTGTAAGCCGCGGAGGCGGAAGCGCTGAAGACCTCTGGGCATTTAATGAAGAGCCTTGCGCGCGTGCGGTATACAATTCCAAGATCCCCGTTATTTCTGCCGTAGGGCATCAGATTAATACAAGCCTCTGTGATCTAGTGGCGGATATTTTTGTCGAGACGCCTACTGCTGCCGCCAAGATTATTGTGGACAGGAAGAATGAACTTTTATCACAAATAAATGAACTCAGGCATGCAATGGGTTTTTCGGTCTTAGATAAAATAAATTCGTTTAAGAATGAAGTAACCGGATTCCGCCATAGCCTTAAAAGCCCGCTGGACAGGCTGCGGGAGAAGGAGCAGCTTCTGGATGAATTAGCTGCCGCCTTAAATAATAATATACAGCAGATAATCAACATAACCTCTGAGAGGCTGAAATCATTTATTCAAAGGCTGGATGCCTTAAGCCCGCTCAAGGTTTTAGCGCGGGGGTATAGCTTAAGCATCTCCCAGGAAGACGGCTCAGTTATTAAGGATGCGTTTAAAATTAGCCCCGGCCAAAGAGTCAAGACTATACTCGGGAAAGGGGCTTTTTTAAGTACGGTTAATGAAATTATAAAAAAGGAGTTAGGGAATGAAGGATAAGCAATCATTTGAAGATGATTTAAAGAAATTGCAGAAAATTGTGGAAGAACTCTCTTCGGGGAAATTGACACTGGGGGAATCTCTTAAGAGGTATGAAGAGGGCATCAAGCTTGCCCAGGGCTGCTCTTCTCTTTTGGAAGAGGCCGGGCGCAAGGTAGAATCTTTAATGAAAAAAGACGGTAAGTTTATGCTTGAGAAATTTGAAGAAGGGCAAGAGGATAAATAATGCTGGAAGACATCAATTCACCGCAAGATATAAGGCGGTTAAGAACTGAGGAGCTTATAAAATTATCTTCTCAGATACGCCAGAAGATAATTGAAGTTGTTGCCTCTAATGGCGGACATCTTGCCTCAAGCCTGGGCGCGGTGGAACTAATCGTAGCCTTGCACTATTGTCTCAATACCCCTTTTGATAAAATAATTTTTGATGTCGGGCACCAGTCTTACGCCCATAAAATCATTACCGGCAGGGCAAAAGATTTTTCCAGCCTTAGGCAATACGGCGGGTTAAGCGGTTTTCCCTCAAGGGGGGAATCGGAATTCGATATTTTTACTACCGGGCATTCTGCAAATGCGGTTTCTTTGGCGCTTGGCCTTGCCTGCGCCAGGGATAAGCTTTCTCCTCAGGAGAAATTTAAGGTTGTGGCAGTTATAGGTGACGGGTCTTTAAGCAGCGGGCTATGTTTTGAAGGGCTTAATAATGCGGGGCATTTAAAGAAAGATTTTTTGGTTATTCTCAATACCAATGAGTTGAGTATTGCCCCTAATGTGGGCGCAATAAGCAATTACCTAAATAAAATAATATCTCTGCCGGTGTATAACCATTTTAGGGATTCTTTGGTTAATTTTCTTTCTTCCCGCGGAGAACGGGCAGAGCGGCTTTTGAGATTGGCGAATAGGTTTGAAGAAGGGCTAAAAGGCTTATTCATACCCGGGGTGCTCTTTGAAGAGTTAGGCTTCCGTTACTTTGGCCCTTTAGACGGGCATAATTTGGATCTTTTAATCCCCGCCTTAAGAAATATATTGAATATTAAGGGCCCGCGCATACTTCATGTAGTGACTAAAAAGGGTAAGGGCTATTTTGCTGCGGAGAAAGATCCGGTTAAATTCCATGGCATCGGGCCTTTTGATATTCAAAGCGGTAAGCCAGTAGCAAATATTAATCCTAAGAAAAGCTATACCGATGTATTCGCGGATAAGCTGCTTGAACTGGCTTTATTGGATGATAAAATTGTGGCGGTTACTGCGGCTATGCCTGAAGGGACCGGCTTGGATCAGTTCCGCGATAATTTCCCTGAGCGGTTTTTCGATGTAGGTATCGCAGAAGGCCATGCGGTTACCTTTTCTGCGGGATTGGCAAGGGGAGGGCTTAAACCGGTAGTGGCAGTGTATTCAACATTCCTTCAGAGGGCCTACGATCAGATTATTGAAGATGTAGCCCTGCAGAATCTTCCGGTTGTTTTTTGTGTTGATCGCGCAGGGATAGTCGGAGAAGACGGGGTAACCCATCAAGGCATATTCGACATAAGTTTCTTAAATACCGTTCCCGGCTTAGTCAGTATGGCGCCTAAAGATGCCGGTGAGTTTAAGGAGATGTTGGGATTTGCCTTGAGTCTAAATAGGCCGGTGGCTATAAGGTATCCGCGGGCCAGTGCTATTTGTATTGATAGTAAGAATACAGGCCCTAAGATTGAATTAGGAAGGTCAGAGGTTTTAAGACGCGGTAAGGATGCGGCAATAGTTGCCTTGGGAAGCATGGTTTCTTTGGCCTTAGATGCCGCAGATCTCCTTGCAAAAGAGGGGTTGTCCGTAGAGGTTATAAATGCTCGTTTTATCAATCCTTTGGATATGGCGGTGTTGGAAGCGTTAAGTAATAAATTTAAGTTTATTTTTACGGTAGAAGAGGGGATAATAGAGGGAGGGTTTGGCTCCCAGGTGGAGAGTGCCATTGCAAAGCCGGTAACTAAAATAGGGTTACCCCGTGAATTCATTACCCATGGCAAGAGGGAGATATTGTTAGATAAATTTGGTTTATCTGCCAATGCGATTGCGGCTAAGATAGCTGGGAAATTATGCCTAAAATAACTATAAACCGGGATAAGTGTAAGGGGTGCCTTCTGTGCATAAGTGTTTGCCCTAAGAAGTTGATTAGCGTTGAAACTTCGCTTAATGCCAAGGGCCTAAGCCCGGTTAAATTTAAGGATAACGGCGAGTGTTTAGGTTGCGTCCAGTGTGCGGTTATCTGCCCTGACTGCTGTATTGAAGTTTATAAATAATTATGGGAAAAGATAAGAAGAATAAAGTTTTGATGAGCGGCAATGAGGCTATAGCCGAGGGTGCGCTTCAGGCCGGTTGCCTTTTTTATGCAGGTTACCCGATAACCCCGCAGAATGAACTTATCGGATATATGTCTGTCCATATGTTTGAAAGAAGCGGAGTGTTTATCCAGGCGGAGTCGGAGATAGCCGCGATTAATATGGTTTATGGCGCTTCGGCAGCAGGGGTGCGTGCGATGACCTCTTCATCCAGCCCGGGCATAAGCTTAAAGCAGGAGGGGATATCTTATATAGCCGGCGCAGAATTACCGGCTGTTATCGTTAATATTATGCGAGCCGGCCCTGGTTTAGGCAATATCTGGCCGGCGCAGTCAGATTATTTTCAGGCAACCCGCGGAGGAGGAAACGGCGAATATCGGTGCATAGTTTTAGCTCCGGCTTCTGTTCAGGAGTCTTTTGATCTTATGTTCACTTCCTTTGATCTTGCGGATAAGTACCGCATTCCGGTAATTGTTTTAGGTGACGGTATGCTGGGCCAGATGATGGAGCCGGTTAATCTAAGGCCTAATGTGCCGGCGCAGAAATTTAAGAAACCATGGGCGCTTACCGGGTGTAGGGGCAGAAAACCCAATATTGTAAAGTCTTTTTATATGCGCGAAGGGGACCTGGAGAAGTTTAATCTTAAGCTCCAGGAGAAATATAATAAAATAAAAAAAGAAGAACAGCGGCTTGAAGAGTTATTTTTAGATGATGCTTCAATTATTTTAGTTGCCTACGGAAGCATGTCCCGTATTGCTAAGGCCGCGGTAAAGTCATTAAGAAATAAAGGAAAAAAAGTAGGGTTAATCCGTCCGATAAGCCTGTGGCCGTTTCCCGTTGAGGTATTTAAGCGTTTATCCGCAGGGAAAAAGAAGCGCACATTTTTAGCGGTAGAAATGTCTTACGGGCAGATGGTGGAAGATGTAATGCTTTCCGCCGGGAAATATTCCCGGGTTGAGTTCTTAGGTAAGTCAGGCGGGGGGATCCCTACGGAAGAGGACATTATTAGTAAGGTTGCGGGGTTATAATATGGATAAAATATATACCCATCCAGAGTCTTTACGCAATATCTCTACTCATTACTGCCCGGGATGCGGACACGGCATAACGCACCGTTTGATTGCGGAAGTTATAGATGAGTTAGGCATCAGGGAAAAGGTAATTGCAATAGCGCCTGTAGGCTGCGCTGTGATTGCCTATGATTACTGGGATTTTGATTGCTCAGAGGCAGCTCATGGCAGGGCTTTAGCCGTAGCTACCGCGATAAAGCGCGTAAAAAAAGATAACATAGTTTTTACCTATCAGGGAGATGGAGACCTGGCTGCCATAGGCACAAATGAGACAATACACGCGGCTAACCGAGGAGAAAACCTCACGGTAGTTTTTATAAACAACGGGGTATACGGGATGACCGGTGGACAGATGGCCCCTACTACCTTGCTTAGCCAGAAGACAGCTACTACCGTTAAGGGAAGAGATGCTCAAATACACGGGTTTCCTTTAAAGATATCCGAAATGCTTGCGCTTTTGCCGGGGGTTAAGTATATTGAACGCACCTCTTTGCATTCTCCGCAGGAGATTATAAAGACTAAGAGGGCGGTTAAGCAGGCATTTTCCAATCAAATAGAAGGCTTAGGTTTTTCCTTAGTAGAGATACTCTCTCCCTGCCCTACTTATTGGGGTATGGCGC
>JAQTTQ010000056.1 GCA_028710685.1 Candidatus Omnitrophota bacterium
TTGCTGTAATCGGCATGATCGGTTATAGCGATTGCCTTGTAACCTATTGATTGATAACGGACAGCTACTTCTGATGGAAGCAGGTCTCCGTCGCTTAAGAATGTGTGTGCATGCAGGTTATACATAATTTTTCTTGTATTGATCTAGCCAGCCGAGAATTCTAGTCATTAAATCTCTGCTATGGATTTTTATCGCACAGGTTCCTTCGTATAGCTTATTCTTTCTATTACTAAAGATAGCCGGCTTTATATATGGTTTATTAAATTGATTTATGGGTATTTTAGTAATATTACTCCAGAAATTAATACAATTTTCTCTGGTATGTAACGTATGGATAAAAAGGCCAATTCTGAATTTTTCTTCAGGCACACTGCAAAATTTTCTGAACCATTTCATCATTAATTTTACCATTTCCCAATCGGAGTTGCTAAATTGCACTCCTCCTGATCGCTTATCTCCTTCAGCCCAATAAAGCATTAATCCTGCTACAAAAAAAGAATCCTTCAGTAGATTAATAGCTTCTCTTGCCGCTGTTTCCCTGATTTCCTTATGGCGAGATAATGCCATAATCTGATTCTTTTTAGCACCTATGTATCCGGTAGCCTGTAATCCGCTTAAGCGTAATTTCTGCTGTTTAGATAACTTTATATCTTTTAACCAGACACTAAGGGTTGATTTTGAAATAGGTATAACTTTTCTAATTTCTGCGTAACTTAAGCCTTTTTCTCTTAATTTAATTGCTCTTACTTTCTTAGAGAATTTCATGGTAACTAAGCATAAATTAATGCGCCTGGCAGGAGTCGAACCTGCTACCTAGGCCTTAGGAGAGCCCCGCTCTATCCATGTGAGCTACAGGCGCAATGAAGCTTCTAATGCCCGGGGAATTTTATCAAAGAATAAATGTCGTATCCCTTTAACTTATCCCTGCCGTTTAAATCAAATAATTCAATCACAAAGGCAATGCCGGCAATCTCGCCTTTTAGGCCTTCGACTAATTCCGTAACCGCTTTTACTGTTCCGCCCGTAGCTAAGAGATCATCGACTATCAAAACTTTATCTCCGGTAGAGATTGCGTCCTGATGAATCTCCAGGGTATCACTGCCGTATTCCAGGGAATAAGTCACGGAGTTAGTTTTAAAAGGAAGCTTGCCTTTTTTGCGCACCGGCACAAAACCCACACCCAGCCTGTAGGCAAGGGCTGCCCCAAAAATAAAACCTCGCGCCTCGACCGCAACTACCTTGTCAATCTTCTGATTTTTGTATTTTTTAACCAGCTTATCAACGCTAGCCTTAAATGCCGCTCCGTCTTGGATGAGTGTAGTCACATCCCTGAATAAAATACCGGGCTTTGGAAAATCCGGTATATTCCTTACGTACTTCTCTAAGTTTATTTTTTTAAACATAATCAAACCTCTTCTTTTGTCCCTTCCACAAACTTACGTATTTTCCTTAAGGCTAGCTCTTCTATCTGGCGGATCCTTTCGCGGGAGACCCCTAGTTTTTTAGCTACCTCAGCTAAGGTGTGCGGCCTTTTGTCTGCCAGGCCAAAGCGCATATCCAAAATCTCCCTTTCCCTCTCGCTCATAATCTCCAGAAGGTTTTCCACCCGCTCTTTATCCAAAAGATGCTCTATTGAACTATCCGGCTGTATGGCATTCTCATCCTCTATCAGGTCAGATACCTTGCCCTCGCTCTCCTCTCCGATAGGCGAATCAAGCGAAGATGTTGAGGTGCTCATCCAGAAATTTATCTGCTCAATTTTTTCCTTGGGGATCTTTAGTTTCTTGGCAATCTCTAAATCCGTGGGGGTACGTTTAAATTTCTGGGTTAAGCGCTCCTTATTCTTACGCCACTTAGTGATCATGTCATTCATATAAACAGGGACCCTTATCATTTTTCCCTGCTCTGATAAGGAACGGGTAATTCCCTGTTTTATCCACCAGGCAGCATAGGTTGAGAAACGGAAACCTTTTCTGGAGTCAAACTTATCCACTGCCTTCATTAGGCCCAGATTCCCCTCTTCTATTAAATCCAGAAAAGGCGTGCCCAGGCGCATATACCTTTTGGCGATATTAATCACCAGGCGCAGGTTTGACTGGATCATTTTCTTGCGCGCCTGCTCATCCCCCTTTTTAATCCTGCGGCTTAAGGTAACTTCTTCCTGCGCAGTTAAGAGGGGAATATTACGGATCTCCTTCAGGTATATTTTAAGCGATTCCATATTTATTATTTTAAAGCTGCTTGCGCAGCGGCTAAGGTTGCAATCGGAACCCTAAACGGAGAACAGCTGACATAATCCATACCGGCCTTATGGCAGAATTCCACTGATTTAGGCTCTCCTCCGTGCTCGCCGCAGATACCGACCTCTAAGCCTTTACGGCCCTTTCTGCCGCGCTCTATTCCGATTTGGATGAGCTGGCCTATCCCTTCCTGGTCAATACTCTGGAACGGATCTTCGGGTAGAATCCCCTTCTTTACATACTCGGGGAGGAAACCTCCGATATCATCACGCGAGAAACCAAAACCCATCTGGGTCATATCATTGGTCCCGAATGAGAAGAACTGCGCAGTCTTTGCGATCTTATCTGCTACCAATGCTGCGCGGGGAATCTCAATCATTGTCCCGAACATCGCCTTGATTTTCTTCAATCCGTATTTTTTCAAAGTCTCTGCGTAAATTCTGTTGTAGATCTCCAGCTGGTCATCCAACTCTTTTACGTCACAGACCACCGGAACCATAACTTCAGGGTAGGGTTTTTTGCCTTCCTTTAAAAGCTCTGCAGCTGCCTCGAGTATGGCGCGCATCTGCATAGCACTTACCTCAGGATAGGTTACCCCTAAACGTACTCCGCGATGGCCCATCATCGGGTTTGATTCATGAAGGTTGTTAGCGCGCCGGGTTAATTCCTCCATGGATATATTTAAATCCCTGGCTAACTGCTCTAACTTTGCTTCTTCACGCGGCACAAACTCATGAAGCGGGGGATCAAGCAGGCGGATAACCACAGGAAATCCGTCCATCGCCGCAAGGGTGCCTTTTATATCCTTTTTAACATAAGGAAATAACTCTTCAATAGCCCTATTTCTTTCTTCCAGGGTTTTAGAGACAATCATTTTACGCAATATAAACAGCGGCTCATCCGCCCCTTTACCGTAAAACATATGCTCGGTCCTAAAAAGCCCTATGCCTTCCGCGCCGAACTGGCGGGCCTTAGCCGCATCTTCCGGGGTATCAGCATTGGTACGCACGCCTAATCTTTTTAAGCCGGAGCAGATTTTCAGAAACTCCGTGAGCATGCTGTTTTCCTCTGATGCATCCATCATTAAAAGCTTTCCTTCATAGGCTATACCCTTAGTGCCGTTTAAGGTAATCCAGTCCCCTTCTTTCAGGGATTTACCATCCACGTTTAGCTTTTTATTTGCCAGGTCAACATGCATAGCGCTGCAGCCTACGATACAGCACTTACCCCAGCCTCTGGCAACCAATGCCGCATGAGAGGTCATTCCTCCCCGGGCAGTGAGAATTGCCTGGGCTACGCGCATACCTTCGACATCCTCAGGATTAGTCTCTTCACGGACAAGGATAACCTTCTTTCCTTCTTTTGCCCAGGCTACAGCATCGCTAGCCGTAAAGACTATCTGTCCGCATGCGCCTCCCGGGCCTGCCGGAAGGCCTTTTGCCAACGGCTTATTTGCAGCCTCTGCCTTAGGATCAATAATCGGGTGCAAAAGCTCATCCAGCTGAGAAGGGGTAACGCGCATCACCGCCTCCTCTTTCTTAATGAGTTTTTCTTTTATCATATCCATACACATACGTACTGCTGCCGGCCCGTTACGCTTTCCGACACGGCACTGCAGCATAAAGAGCCTTCCTTTTTCAATGGTAAACTCAATATCCTGCATATCGCGGTAATGTTTTTCCAGCCGTTTTTGAATCGCAAAAAGCTCCTGATAAATCCTAGGCATTGCCTTTTCAAGGGTAACCAGGTCTTTGTTATGCGCCGACTGCGAAAAAGAGTTAATCGGGGCAGGCGTCCTGATACCGGCAACAACGTCCTCGCCCTGTGCATTAATCAGGTATTCACCGTAAAAATGCGCATCGCCATTACCGGGATTTCTGGTAAATGCCACGCCGGTTGCGGAATCATTGCCCATATTTCCGAATACCATAGTCTGTACGTTAACTGCCGTACCCCACTCATGCGGGATATTTTCAATGCGCCTGTAGCTTATGGCGCGCTTTCCGTTCCATGAAGCAAATACCGCTCCGATTCCTCCCCAGAGCTGTTTCATAGGATCATCGGGAAATTCCTTGCCTAATGATTCCTTGATCCTTTCCTTAAACCTTCTGCAGATATCCTTGAGGTCATTGGCAGTTAAATCCGTATCTGCCTTAGAGCCTCTTTTTTTCTTCACTTCATCCATAATCCGCTCAAGCTGTTTACGGATTCCCATATCCTCTTTGGGCTCAAT
>JAQTTQ010000057.1 GCA_028710685.1 Candidatus Omnitrophota bacterium
CGCTCTTACTAAGCGATTAATACTTGAAGGGGCTACTCCGGAGGTCATAGGTACAGTTTCGGGGTCAGTTTCGGCGCAGAATTTCTGGCAGGGGCTTTTGAATTCTACCCGGGAGTCTTTTAAGGCAAAGGCGGCATTGTCTTTTCATGAAGACCTGCCGACCAACCAGGCTTTTGGGATTCTTCTTTTATGGCAGAGATTAAGGGAGAAGATCGAAAGGGATCACAGCTCGTTAATCGCTTTTGTTTTTGGTGATGGGACGAGATCTACTCCTTTTACTGAGACCGATTGTGCCCAAAAACCGGCTATTAATACTTTTGTGAATGTTCCTGCGGGAGAAGGGAAAGTCCGTTATTTATCCATGGTCGAGCTTGCAATGATGTATTTTATCCCGGTACAGCAGTATTTGAGACGTTCGGGGTTTGCCGGCTTGGTACTTAAATGGGGTGATGAAGTGCAGATACCGACGCGCAGTTTATCAGGGGCGGATGAGTTATTCAGGGATGCGGATATAGTAAGATTCGTTTCTATCCGCGAGATGACCGATGATGAGGCCCGGAACAAAGATTGGGTGGGCGTAAACGCCAATAGGCAAATCACCATCTTTATCCCCAGAAGGCCTTTATCAGAAATGGAGGAATTGGCGGATAAAGGATTGCTCGAGAGGCGTGACGGAAGGCTTTTCGGCGGGGTTAATCTGGGGTCTGTCGCTATATCTTACGTTTTGCTTGACGCCTTACTGAATGAATTCGGGGCCGACGTTAATGATACCGGCGCCCGGAGAAAAGATCGCCCGGCTTTAGATCCGGAGTTTTTTACCGCTTTGTGCATAGCTTTGATTGATGATGAAACAGAACGGAACAAAAGTTGGCAGGAATCCATAAACTCCAGCAAAGATGTAAAGAAGATGAGTGAGAAGATGCCGGATATCCTCGAACGATTAAGAAAAGTCGCCGTTGGTTTTAAAAAAGCGAACGGCCGGGCTATCAAAATGGTCGCTATGGATTTCGTTGATCAATATTGGGGAGATGTGGGACAACATAAGAAAATTTATGAATTTTACATGGCTTTAAATGCGAATACTCCCGATGGTGAGATTTCCCGGTCGATAGCCGGTATCCCGGATTCGCGCGATAAAAACGGCAATATTATTGTGGGGGACTCTTTTGTCAGCCCGGAAGTGGAAGTAAGGAATTCAGTATTAATTAATACGGTAATTACAGGTAAAGGTAAAGTGTGGGATAGCGTATTGATTAACACCAGAGTGCGAGATATCGAAGTTGAAAAGGGTTATGATTTCGGCAGTGTAACTTCAAGACTGACTATTAAGGAGTATGGCGGAACATATAAGTGTATTTATGCGGAGCCGGTATACGCCGGTGAGAAAGAACGTGTAACGGCTCTTTTCCTTCCCGGCCGTGAAGTTCAGCTTTACAGGGTAATGGAGGATACAGAGCTGAAAGATAAGGATAATTATGATAAGCCGATATTAGGTAATCCAACGTCGTTCAGACAGGCGCATGAGGATATGGGGAAAATGACAATCCAGGAACTGGAAATGGTCAGAGAATCTGTTGCCAATAAAAATGACGATTGCGAAGCAATAAAACAGATAAACAAAGATGGAGGGAAAGAGCCCCTTGAAATCATCAAGGGTAAAGTCAGAGCGCTTGGATTAGATAAAAATGTGCGTCTGGAAGACTTAAAAGTAATAGAAGAGCATGAAAGGGATGTCTGCGAATCAGTAAAACTCCTGCTATCAAACAGAAAAGCTGAATTCTGCAGGTACGAAGCAAAAGGCAGAGAGCTTATTTCCGGAGAAACTTTCGCAGAGTATTTTAATAGAATAGATGAAATAGAAAACAGCGCGTTAATACTTCGCATCACTATGTTTTCACATGATACAGGAAAAAGAGTAAAGGGGGCACCTCATCCCGAGAGTAGTTATGAGAAAGCAAAAGAAATCTTACAAGATATCTCATTACCGCCAGAGGCCAAAGAAACCATCTTATGGCTTATTCGTTATCATGATGTATCCGGCAATATCTCTACAGGAGAGAGAAAAGCAAGCTTCTTGCTCGAAGAAATGCTTGGTTTAGGCAAGGATAAGCAGAAACAGAGATTGTCATTATTACAGGCAGTAACCTTATGTGATATGAGGGGTTCTATCCGAGGCGATTTTCTCACCGATAAAAAAGCTAGATTTTACTTAGAATTATCCGATCCGGATAATTTAAAACGAATAGATAACGAATTATTCGGCATAAGAATGAAAGTATGGTCAGGTAGCGTAAAAGGAGAAGATAACCGTCCAAAAGAAAATGCCCTTCGCGATAAAATAGAAAAGAGCCCGTATAGAGACCACATTAAAGAAATTTTTGGAAGAAAAATTTCTCATGTTATATATGGAGTTTTTCTATTCATCGCTTTAGATGCTGAAGAATTGGCAAGGTTAATGGAAGAAATAGCTAAAGCTTCGAAGAAAATAATGCTTGCGGAAAGCAATATAACTCTCGAATTTACCAAAGGCTACAGGGAGGGTCAAAAAGACTCGGAAATTATGTTAGAGAAATTTAAGCCGGTACTAAAGAATAATGAATTATCGAAATTTATTGAAATCGAAGGAAATAAGATTATTGTAGATAACGCTAAGATGCTCATAGATGTTGAAAAGGATGGTGGCGACGAATCACCCAAGGACAACCTAAAGCAACCATTTACGAAAGAAAAGGTGTTAGATCAAGAAGGTTTACGTGACAAATTGCCGTTGGATTTTGTAGATCTGTCATCAGAGGAAGTTCGGGAGACTGAATTACCCGGCTGGCCGAAGTATGAGGAATACGGGAATAAAGAATTAAGTATAGAGACGAAGATATTCTTGGCACTGCCGTCTCTTACGGGCAGTTTTTATGGAGACGTAGGATATGATGTTCAGATAGCCTACAGCCTGGCGTATTTAAGGCAGTTGAAGCCCGAAGAAAGGCGTAAAGTATTAGAGCAGTTGTCGGAGCTTGGTTACATAGAGCTGTCCGCGTGGTGTTCTGATAGCTATGACTTGGGGATAGAGGAGAGGGCCGATGCCATTGAAAGAAGTTATCCCGGCGATGTAGAGGTCAACCGTAATAAGCTGTTGTCATTTGTTGAGGAGAGGGACCGGATCGCAGGGCGGAGCCGGGCCTTGCGTGTGGCAGTGGAGGCGCTGGAGGCGCAGGCGCCCGGCCCGGAGTATAGGGCGGCGGCGTATAGAATTATCGAAAACAAAGCCATACGTGAGGTATTCTTCGGTCTGCGGGCGGCTGTAGTTACGGAATTAGCCTTCTCTGAAGAAGAACTGGAGACAATCCGGGAAGTGCTGTGGGGGCAACGCCAGGTGAGGGTAGACGGTCAGGGCGGCATATTCAATATTATGAAATTGGACGAAGGAAAATACTATATATATGAGGAGTACATATTAAAACGCATCGCGCGTGATAAGGGAGATGGATATATCGTTGCTCCGTACAGCCGGGAAGGGTTAGAGGCGATGATCAGACAGGATATGTCGAGGAGAAGAGGGGAGTATTACGATATAACATCCAATACAGAGCATAGAGATGGTGAGGGTAGAGTGCGGCCTGCAGAAAGATTAAGCAGGAACATCTTGGCAGGAGTCAAGGAGGAATCATTTAGTGAGTGGAAGGCGGAAGAATACGCGTATCACGCGGGGAAATTGGCGCCGCGCGTTTTTACGGTAGACGTACCGGCAGTTGATGTGAACACTACGGCGACCATTAACAGGGAAGCGGCCCTGCGTAAACAGTTGACCGCAGAACTGGAAACAGAAACTATCTTTAACAACAGGATCCCGCAGATTATTATCGATGATTCTGAACCGGGAATCTTAGCGCAGAATCGGAAGAATACAAGGGAACTGGGAGAGAAATATGGCGTACAGATCATACACCTGACCGCGGCAGACCGAGAGAGAGACCAGAGGGCTATCGCTTTACGCCTGAAAGATATATATGCGAAGGAACTGGCTGAAGATAGTCTTTCCGGTTCGGTTAAAGCCGTGTTTAGAAATAACGGTATCCTGAAAGAGAACGGTATAGATGAGGAAGGACTGATTAAATACGTCAACGCCAATGTTTTTCATCATATTTCCGGTGTCCGCAATTACACCCTGCTGAAAGTAAAAGAGTTGTGGGAGAAAGGGATATTTAAACGGGCCCGTACTGTAATGAGTATGGACGATGACGCTCCGCCGGAGACATATTTGTTGAAGAGGCGAGCCGGGAATGCGGTATATAAGGATGTCCCCGGGTATAACCGCGAACAAATTATAAAAGAGCGCCTGGCGCGGAGAGAGAAATATGTTGAAGATATGCTGAAAGAAGCGAGCAGGATGATCGGTGGGCGGGTCAGTGACGAAGCGGAGTTTTTTGCGCTGTTGGGCGACAGTGATAATTACGACAAACTTTGTGGTCTGGTGA
>JAQTTQ010000016.1 GCA_028710685.1 Candidatus Omnitrophota bacterium
CCGTGATATAAAGAACCATAGATTTATTTACAGGAAGAATAAATATTTGAAACCTCCGACAGCCAATGTGGGCACTATAAAGGGAGGGGATAAGGTTAATGTAGTAGCTGATTGGTGTGAGTTTGAGCTAGACCTAAGGTTTCTGCCGGGCTCAAGCCATAAATACATGTTGTCGTTATTGCGGTCTATAATAAAAAAATACACGCATAAATTTAAAATCGAAATAAACGGGATACAAAAGCCCTACCTCATATCGGAGTATGCGCCTCTGGTAGGTTACCTGAAGAAGGCCCTGCAGCATGTAGGGGCCAGGCCTAAGATAAGCGGCTCAGAAGGGGCTACGGTAATTACTTTTTTCCAGGAGAAGGGGATACCTTCCTGTGCTACGGGTTTTGGGGTATCGACCTGTGCGCATATAGCGGATGAATACGTGGAAATAAATAATCTCTACAAAGGCACATTGGCCTTGGAGCATTTCTTAAGAATATATCAACCCTAAGGAGTATAATATGGAAGGAATAAAATTAATTAAGAGGCCCCGTTTAAGGAAACCTTTTTTAATCGTTGCCTGGCCGGGTATGGGTGAGGTGGCCTTCAAGGCGGCGAATTATTTAATCGAGGAGTTAAGGGCCGAGGAATTTGCCTCTATCCCTCCAGAAGAGTTTTTTTATCTGACCGGCAGTACGGTTAACCAAGGGGTATTAAGTGCGCCGGATTTGCCCTACAGCAAGTTTTATTATTATAAGCATAAGGCCGGAAAGAATGATTTTATTTTTCTTATCAGCAATGCCCAGCCTGATTTAGCCCGGGCAGATGCGTATTCGCGCAGGGTTATTCAGTTAGCTAAAAGTTTTAAGGTGGATACGGTAGTAAGCTTTGCCTCTATGCCTTTAGGCATTGATCACACGCAAGATTCCGGGGTTTGGTTTGCGGCTACATCTACGGATTTGGCAGGTAAGCTTAGAGAGATAGGGTTGAATGCTTTATCAGAGGGCGCTATCAGCGGGATGAATGGGCTCTTTTTAGGTATCGCTAAAAGGGAGGGCTTGAAAGGTTTCTGCCTTTTAGGCGAAATCCCTCTTTATACTATTCAAATAGATAACCCTAAGGCCTCCTATGCCGTGTTAAATGCCTTCTCTAAGATGCTCAACTTTAATTTGAATATTGCCGGGTTAATGGGCCAGGCCAGGAATATGGAGGGTGAGATCAATAAGCTCTTGGATTATTTGAAGCTCGGCGGACAGGCTGCCGGCCCGATCGGCGAAGAGGATATTGAGAAGATCAAGCACTCCTTAAGCCAGCTTACCAAGCTGCCTTTATCCATAAAGAGCAAGATTGAGGAACTTTTCTCACTGGCTGAGTCCGATATCTCAAAGGCGGCAGAGTTAAAGTCCCAACTGGATAAATGGAATGTTTATAAGGATTACGAAGATAGATTTTTGGATTTGTTCAGAAAGAACGAAGAAAAAAATAACTGAGGAATGGATTGATTAAGGTAATTTTATTTGACTTAGGGAATGTGCTGGTTGATTTTGATTATAATATTGCCGCTAAGAGAATAGCGCATTTCAGCGGGGCAAGCATTAAGGATATACCTAAGCTTCTTTTGGGCTCAAGCATAACCGGGCTTTTTGAGGAAGGCAAGATCCCCCCGGAGGAGTTCTTCCTGCGCGTAAAAGAGCTTTTGAAGCTGCGTATCTCTTATGAGAGATTTGTCCCGATTTGGAATGAGGTTTTTTACCTAAGCGGTAAAAACCGTTCTGTTTACAGTTTAGCCAATAGGCTTAAAGATGATTACAAGGTAGCAATGCTTTCGAATATCAACATTTTACATTATGAGTACCTTAAGGAGCATTTTCCGGTATTCAGTATATTCCATGAAGTATTCGTTTCCTGCGGCATGGGTCTGGTTAAGCCCAACCCGCAGATTTATACGAAGGTACTGGATATTTTAGGGGTTGAGCCTGAGGAAGTTTTTTACACCGATGACCGGGAAGAATTAGTTAAGAGCGCCAGAAGGCTTAAAATAAAAGGATTTGTTTTTAAGGATATAATAAAACTGAAAGGAGACCTCGCGGCTTCAGGCGTAGGTATGTAATTAAATATGAAAACTAGCAAATATCAGAGAAGGTTCTACCGGGATTGGATTAAGGCTAAGGGGCTTTGTGTTACTCAGGTTATAGCTAAGGAGACCGACATCAGGGTCACTACTGATAAGGCAGCGGATAAATCGTTTATTGAAGATAAGATAAAGCTATACCGTTGGGATATCGAAAGATATATAGATAAAGACCATCGCTTCCTGACTGCGCTTAAGCCTCTGCCGGTTGACTCAGGGGCGCCGCTTATAATTAAAGAGATGGCCGATAAATCCCTAAAGGCCAATGTCGGCCCAATGTCTACGGTGGCCGGGGCTATCTGCGAATTTCTGGGCAGGGATTTATTAAAAAAGGGGCATAAGGATGTGATTATAGAAAACGGCGGGGACATATTTTTAAAAACCCGTAAGCCGCGCTTAATCGGGATCTATTCAGGCCGCTCTAAACTATGGGATAACCTCTGCCTTAAGATAAAACCTAAAGATACGCCCTTAGGCATCTGTACCTCTTCGGGGACAATAGGGCATTCTTTAAGTTTTGGCCAGGCCGATAGCGTTGTAATCCTCTCTAAGAGCACCAGTCTTGCTGATGCCGTAGCTACCGCTACGTGCAACCGGATAAATTTTAAACAAGATTTGCAAAATGCCCTTGATTTTGCCCGCAAGATTAAGGGCGTCTTGGGAGTGGTGATAATTTTAAAGAATAATTTAGTCAGCTGGGGCAAGGTAGAGTTCAGCAAATAGTTTTCCTCGTCGATAAAATCTCCGTATAAAATTATCCGTTAAACCAAAAATTTCTTGACAAAAACAACATATTGTGATAAAAAAGTACTGTAGATACAATATTTAGGGTTATTTTTAGGAGGGGTAAAGCTTAAATTGGAAAAATAAACAGTAGCTTAAGGCTCTTGCAGCAAAGAAAAGAGCCTTTTTTTGTAACCTTATGAAAATAGTTGGATTAACATACGACTTAAAGACAGATTATCAGTTTAAGGAAGGCGATCCGGAGGATGCCAATGCCGAATTCGATCACCCTTCGACCATAGATGTTATTGCCGATGCTATAGAGGCAAACGGATTTAGGGTTGAGAAAATCGGTAACGCCGGAAACCTTCTGGAGAGGCTGGGTTCTTTAAGGGTTGATATCGTTTTTAATATATCGGAAGGTTTATCCGGCAGAAACAGGGAGTCTCAGGTTCCGGCTATTTTGGAGATGGCCGGAATTCCTTTTGTGGGGGCAGATGCCTTAACCTTAGGCTTGACCTTGGATAAGGTTATGGCGAAAAAAATATTTATTGCCGATAAAATTCCTACCCCTAAATTCTTTGAGGTCAGTTCTAAAGAACAGTTAAGTTCTATCAATCACCATAAGTTCCCTTTGATTGTTAAGCCGCGCTTTGAAGGTTCTTCTAAGGGTTTGAGTGAAAGTTCGCGGGTTCAGAATAAAGAAGAGCTTTGCCAGCAGGTGGAATATATTATCAATTCCTATAAGCAGCCGGCATTGGTAGAGGAGTTTATTTCGGGGCAGGAGTTTACCGTAGCTATAGTAGGAAATGATGAGCCTGAGGTAATGCCGGTAGTACAGATTAAGATAGACGGAAAACTGAAGCTAAATGATAAATTTTATACCTTTGCCCGGATTACCTCCGACAGGTTAGAGTATATCTGTCCCGCTAAAATACCTGCCGAATTGAAGAAAACCCTTAATGAATTAGCGTTAAAGACTTACCGTGCGGTAGAATGCCTGGATTTCGGGCGCGTAGATTTTCGCGTAGACCAGGACGGCAGGCCTTATGTTTTAGAGATAAATCCGCTGCCTTCTCTTTCTACGGAAGACGTATTTAAACTTGTTGCGGAGAATGTCGGCATTACCTATGAAGATATCATAGGAAAAATTTTAAATTGTGCGCTAAACCGGTATAATTTAAATTAAGTGAAAATAGCCCTGACCTATAACTTGAAGAAAAAAGACGACACTAAGCCTGCGGATTATTTTTCTGAATATGATTCCGAGGAGACCATAGGCTCTATAGTATCCGCCCTGAAGACAAAGGGCCATAGCGTTGAGGCTATCGACGTAGAATACCCGAAGCTTTTTTCATATTTTAGCAAGAATAGCGTGGATATGGTTTTTAATATTGCCGAGGGGGTACGCGGAAAATTCCGCGAATCGGAAGTCCCGGCAATCCTCGATTATTTGAATATCCCCTACACCGGGTCAGGAACATTTTCTTTGGCCTTAGCCTTGAATAAGGCGCTTACCAAGAAAATATTGCAAGCAGAAAATATCCCCACCCCCAGTTTTCAGGTTTTTTCCAAGGGAAACGAAGAGCTCGATTGCCTGTTAAAATTCCCTTTAATAGTAAAGCCAAATTGCGAAGGATCAGCCAAAGGGATCAATAACACAAATGTGGTCCATAACAGGGATGATCTCTTTAAGAAGGTGAGAGAAATCATTTTGAATTATCACCAGGACGCCCTGGTGGAGGAATTCATCGAAGGTAAAGAGCTTACGGTAGGTATCTTAGAGAACGGTAAAACCCGCGTGCTGCCGATATTGGAAATAGATTTTTCTGATTGTAATTCCAGCGGAGAATATTTTTATTCCTGGAGGATGAAAGAGTACCAGGGCGATAAAAACCAAGGCTTAGTTCCTTCTTTTCATTGCCCTGCCCGGTTAGATAAAGAGGCAGAAGAGCTGGTTAAAGATGTGGCCCTTAGGACGCACCGGGCCGTCGGCTGTATGGATATTTCGCGTACCGATATACGTTTGGATAAAAACAATGTGCCTTATGTATTAGAGATAAATCCGCTGCCAGGGTTAGACCCTAAGGAATCAAATTTTCCGCTTATGGCCTATGCCGCGGGTATGAAATACGAGGATTTGATCGAGGCTATACTCTTAAGCGCCTCAGAAAGGAAAAGGCTAAATTGAGCAACCTCCCGGCGGTAGAAAATCAAAAAATAAAGCAGGAAGCAATAGTTCCCCCAAGAACCACAAAAAGGTCTCGCGACTATCAGCAGATACCTCTTTATAAAGATGTAAATCCTCTTGACTGGGAGGATTGGCGCTGGCAGATAAAAAACAGAATTTGCACTAAGGATGCGCTCTCGCAGATCATAAATCTTACCCCTAATGAGGAAAAGGGTATTGATAAGGCCAAGGGGAGGCTCTCTATGGCGATTACCCCTTATTGGGGAACGCTCTTAGACCCTGAGGATGAGAATTGTCCTATAAGAAGACAGGCTGTCCCGGTAGCCGAGGAGTTTATTGTATCTCCTCATGAAATGACGGACCCTTGCGCGGAAGACAGGGATTCTCCGGCGCCCCATTTAGTCCACCGTTATCCGGACAGGGTTTTGCTGCTTTCTACAGAGCAATGTGCGATGTATTGCCGGCATTGCACAAGGAGGCGTTTAGTAGGCGATCATGAAGAAAAGGAAGCAGATCCCGCGAATAAATTCGACGCGGCCATAGAGTACATAAAGAGTAACCGCAAGATACGGGATGTGCTTATTTCAGGAGGAGACCCTTTAATCCTAGAGGATGATGTCCTGGAGAGCCTGATTGAAAGGATCCGTTCCATTTCCCATGTAGAATTACTAAGGCTTGGTACGCGAGTCCCGGTAACCCTGCCCCAGAGAATTACAGAGAAGCTGGTGAATATGCTGAAGAAATATTCCCCTATATGGCTGAGCATACATTTCAATCACCCCAAGGAAATCACAAAACGCTGCGAGATTGCCTGTGATATGCTCTCTGAGGCGGGCATACCATTAGGTTCTCAAACCGTGCTTTTAAAGGGGATAAATGACCGGCCCTATATTATGAAAAAGATGGTCCATGACCTGCTTAAAATAAGGGTGAGGCCGTATTATATTTATCAGTGCGACCCGGTTAGAGGCACTCAGCATTTTAGGACACCGGTGGCTACCGGCATCAATATTATGGAGAAATTGCGCGGGCATACCTCAGGTTATGCCGTTCCTACATATGTAATTGATGGCCCAGGGGGAGGCGGGAAAATTCCGGTAGGCCCGAATTATATCCTTTCGCAGGCAAAGGGTAAATATGTTTTACGTAATTACAAGGGTAAAATATATACCTACCTTGAATAGTTGTCAGTTTTACCTCTTGACCTAGCCGTTTTGGCGGTATATAATTTATAAATTATTACATCTTAATTCCATCCATCATCTTTAACTTTTTATATAAGGAGTGAAAAGCTATGGATGTTAACAAGAAGCGTAATTTTATCCTTTTAGGCCATGCCCAGTCCGGTAAAACAACGCTCGCCGAAAGCCTCCTCTATTATTGCAGTGCTACTACGCGTAAAGGTAAAACTGAAGACGGCACTACTGTAAGTGATTATAGCTTTGATGAGATAGAAAGAAACAACTCCATAAATTTAAGCCTTTTGTTTTGCGATTATCAAGGCCAGCGCATACAGATTATTGATACCCCCGGGTATGCGGATTTCGCCGGGGAGGTTATCTGCGGTTTACGGGCAGTGGATAGTGCTATTATAGTAGTGGATGCCTTAAGCGGGGTGCAGGTTGGCACGGAAAAAGCCTGGCAGATGCTCGAGGAGGCAGGACTTCCTTGCATGGTTTTTATCAATAAAACAGACAAGGAAGGGGTAAATGTCAATACTGTGCTTGCTGATCTGAAATCGAGTTTATCGAAAAACTGCGTTATTATTGAATCTTTGGAAGATCCGGTATTAATGGAGGCGATTGCCGAAAGCGACGATAACTTGTTGGAGAAGTACCTTGAAGTTTTAAGGCTTTCGGTGGAGGAGATCAAGGGTGGGCTTTCTCAGGCGGTAAACCGGCGCAAGCTTTTTCCGGTAATTGTAGGATCGGCTTTAACGGATAAAGGTATTAAGGATCTATTGGAAGATATACTGCAGTATCTGCCAAACCCCTCACAGAGGGCATGCCTTAGGGCAGCTAACCCTTTGAAGCCCGAAGAAAAAAAGGAAATAATCTTTAAAGATGATGCTCCATTTTCTGCTTTTGTCTTTAAGAATATTTCGGACCCTTATGTGGGGCAGCTGAGCCTAATGCGCGTTTTCTCCGGGACCATTGCTTCAAATAGCAGCCTTTATAATTCAAGCCGTAGGACAAAAGAGAGGATAGGCCAGATTCATATACTTCAGGGCAAGGAGCAGAGGAATGTAGATATTGCTTCTTGCGGCGACATTATAGCGCTTGCTAAGCTTAAGGATACTCGGGTTTCAGATTCAATATGCCAGGAGAAGGAGCAATTCTTATTTGAGCCGCTTCTTTTTCCTGAGGTAGCTATTTCTGCTTCGGTAAAGCCTAAATCCCGGGAAGATGAAGAAAAGATCTCCGATGCCTTGCATAAGCTGGCGGCTGAAGATTCTACATTTAAGGTTACCCATGATCCCCAGACCAAAGAGCTTATTATATCAGGCCTGGGAGATCTTCATCTGGCGGTAATGGTGGGCCGGCTTAAAAAAAGATTCAATGTTTCTGTTGATCTGGGTACCCCTAAGGTCTCCTATAAAGAAACTGTTACTAAGAGCGCAAAGGTGCAGGGTAAATTCAAGAGGCAGTCAGGAGGCCGGGGGCAATATGGAGATTGCTGGATTGAGGTTGCGCCTTTACCCAGGGGAAGCGGATTAGAGTTTGTGGATAAAATATTCGGAGGGGCTATACCGAGGAATTTTATTCCTTCAGTTGAAAAAGGAGTGCGCCAGGCCGCCTTAGAGGGCGCGGTAGCAGGCTATCCTATAGAGGATATAAGGATTATGCTGGTAGATGGCTCTTACCACGAGGTTGATTCTTCCGATATGGCTTTTCAGATTGCCGGGGCAATGGCCCTGAGAAAGGCCGTGATGGAAGCTGCCCCGGTTTTGTTAGAGCCGGTAATGGATGTAGAGGTCTATATCCCGGAGGAATTCCTTGGGGCTATATCAGGAGACATAAATTCCCGCCGCGGCAGGATTATGGGAATGGAGATTAAGGGGAAGCAGCAAATAGTCAAGGCCCAGGTGCCATTATCTGAAATGTTCAAATATGCAAATGATTTACGTTCCATTACCGCCGGAAGAGGGGTCTATGTAATGCACTTCTCTCATTATGAAGACGTCCCGCATAAAGTATCCGCGCCGATTATTAACCATTATCAATCCACGAAGAAACAGGAAGAGTGATCCTTATGAAAATCGGTTTATTTTCCCTGCCCGCATTATCACAGGGCAAACAGAATATTAAAGATGAGCGTTTAGACCAGGTCGATAAAATTACCAAGTCTAAGAAGAAGGTTTACATCCAGGTAGACTTAATAGGCAATAGTGAAATATTGGATGCGGATGTTGTCCTGGCAGCTTTTGATTCGCGGGCGGATTTAGTCTTGTCTGATCTTGAATTTATAGAGCACCGATTGCCGAAAGTTACCGACGAGATTGAGAAAAATATACTGAACAGGTTTAAAGAAGCCTTGGAGAAAGAAGAATTTCTCTCGGGTGTACCTTTAAGGGAAGATGAGAAAAGGATAATTTCCGGCTACGGCCTGATTACAATCAAGCCCGTTGTTTTAGCGGGGGAGGGCGAACTGGCAGACCAGGAGAAAATTATTTTCAAGGCCTTCAGCGAAAGCGGGTTTATAAGTTTCTTTACTACCGGAGAAAAAGAAACCCGGGCCTGGATAATAAAGAAAGGCGTTAGCGCCTGGGAGGCCTCCGGGGCGATACACTCAGATATACAAAAAGGCTTTATCCGTGCCGAGATAATCAGTTTTAATGATTTCATCCAATGTGGCGGGGAGATTCCGGCAAAGCAGGCAGGAAAACTGCGCCTTGAACAGAAGGATTATATAATGCAGGATTGCGATTTAGCTAATTTCAGGTTTAATAAATAATTTCGGAGGCCTCTAGGATGGTCAGAATCAGGCGTGCGCTTATCAGTGTTTCAGATAAAACCGGAGTTTTGGATTTAGCCAAAGAATTAAACATCTTAGGGGTAGAGATTATTTCCACCGGAGGTACTGCGCAGCTCTTGCGCGAAAATAATATTCCGGTTAAGGAGGTTAGCGACTGTACGGGTTTCCCCGAGATGCTGGGTGGGAGGGTAAAGACGCTGCATCCTAATATTCACGGAGGAATTTTAGCCTTAAGAGACAACCAGGAGCATATGCGCGTTGTTAAAGAAAAATCCATCGGGCTCATTGATTTGGTGGTTATTAACCTTTATCCTTTTGAGAAGGTTATTCTTAAGCCTGATGTAACAATAGAGGAGGCCATTGAGAATATAGATATAGGAGGGCCGGCAATGCTGCGCTCTGCGGCAAAAAACCATCGTTTTGTGGCGGTAGTCTCTAGCCCTGCCCGGTATTCCCGTATTGTTGAAGAGTTAAGAAATAACAAGGGTTGCCTCCCGGCAAGTTTTATGACTGAGCTGGCAATTGAGGCCTATGCCCTTACCGGCGAATATGACCGGCGGATACATAATTACCTCCGTGGATATTTTAATATTGAAAATAAACCGCAGAAGTTTCCCGAGGAATTAACTTTAAGCTTTCAGAAAGTTCAGGATTTACGCTACGGCGAGAATCCTCATCAGGAGGCGGCTTTCTATAAAAATAAAGGAGAAGGCAGCGGGATAGCTAATTTAAAGCAGATCCAGGGCAAGGCCCTGTCATTTAATAATATTTTAGACCTTAATGCTGCCCTTGAGCTGGTAAGAGAATTCCGGTCTCCGGCTGCAGTTATTGTGAAACACAATAATCCCTGCGGGGTAGCGGAGGATAAATTTTTATCTAAGGCCTATTTAAATGCCTGGAAGTGCGATAAGCTTTCGGCATTCGGCGGGATTGTGGCCTTAAACCGCAAAATGGATATTGAAACAGCGCGGGCAATAGCCAAGAGCGGATTTCTGGAATGCATAATTGCCCCTGATTTTAACCCGCAGGCCCTCGCTCTGTTTAAAGAAAAAAGGAATTTGCGTATATTAAAGGCAGATTGCGCAAATGCAATTGAAAAAATAGATTTTAAGCGGGTAAACGGCGGTTTGCTCTTGCAGGATAAAGACCTATCCGGATTAGATTTAAAGAGCCTTAAAGTGGTTACCAAAAGAAGTCCTTCTAAGAAAGAAATGGAGAGTTTAATTTTTGGCTGGATAGTGGCTAAACATGTTAAGTCTAACGCCATTGTTCTGACAAAGGGCTCTAAAACCTTAGGAATAGGCGCAGGGCAGATGTCAAGGGTGGATTCTGTGATGATCGCTAAGAAGAAGGCCGGCACTTTAAGCAAGGGCTCTTGCCTGGCTTCGGATGCTTTTTTCCCAAAACCGGATGCAATTTTATGGGCGTATAAGGCAGGGGTACGTTCTATTATCCAACCGGGCGGTTCAATCGCCGATAAGGATATAATTAATGCCTGCAATAAATATAAAATTGCCATGGTTACAACCTCCATCAGGCACTTCAGGCACTAAACTTAAGAGTGCGGGTAATGACCTACCTTCAAGCAATTCAATATCTGGAGTCATTTATTAACTATGAGAAGGTTTCTTCCTACCGGTATAAAAAGCTGCTGGGGCTTAAGCGCATAAAAGGCTTCTTGAAGTTTTTAGGTAACCCGCAAAAAGGTATCAGATTTATACATGTTGCAGGGACCAAGGGCAAGGGCTCAACCTGTGTTTTTATCGCCTACATATTAAAGGCATCCGGATTTAAGGTCGGGCTTTATACATCTCCGCATCTGGCAGATTTCAGGGAAAGGATTCGCATTATGCCGGGTAAAGAGAAAGATGAATTTGAGGGTATGATTTCCAGGCTCGAGCTAAAGAGACTTCTTAAAAAGCTCAAGCCTTTTATAGAAGAATATAACCGTTCTTCACTATATGGAAAACTAACCTTCTTTGAGGTATATACGGCTTTAGCGATAGCCTACTTCCGGGAAAAGAAGGTCGATTTTGCGGTATTAGAGACCGGCTTAGGAGGGAGGTTGGATGCTACCAATGCGGTTTCTGCGCTTATTTCTGTTATTACGCCGATAAGCTACGAGCATACGGATAAACTCGGCAAGGCTTTAGGAAAGATTGCCTTTGAGAAAGCCGGAATTATCAAGGGCAGGGAATCAGCCGTTATTAGCGCGCCGCAGGAAAAAGAGGCAATGGAAGTCATTCGTAAAAGATGCATGGATTTAGGGGTTAGGTTTTTAAACTTAAATAAATACCAGAAGTTAAAAATAAAACTATACGGTGGCCATCAGTTGATTAATGCAAATGTAGCTAAAGCGGCGGTCTTAGCGCTAAGAAAGTGCGGAATCAACATAGCGGATAGCTGTATAAAGAAGGGGCTTAGTAGCGCTGTTTGGCCGGCTAGATGCGAGGTCCTTGGGAAGCAGCCGCAGATTATTATAGACGGGGCGCAGAATGCCTCTTCTGCCGAAGCCATAAAATGCGCGGTAAGGGAGAGGTTCAGATATAGACAACTGATTCTGGTATTAGGGGTCTCAAAAGATAAAGATATCAAGGGGGTATGTTCCCAGTTGTATTCCTTGGCAGATAAGGTAATATTAACCAAGGCAGATAGCCCAAGGGGGATTGATCCTAAGATTTTAGCCAAGTTTTTTAAGAATAAGGAGAGTTATATTGTCCCTAAGGTTAGCGAGGCTAAGGTTTTGAGCATGCGCCTGGCAGGGAAAAGTGACTTGATTTTAGTAACCGGTTCATTATTTGTCGCAGGTGAGTATAAATATGGCAGAAGGAAATTTAACTGATACAATCGCGGCGATTTCTACCCCGGTGGGAGAGGGGGGAATCGGGATTGTGCGTATAAGCGGCAAGGATGCGCTTGAGATCGCGGATAAAATATTTATTTCCCCCCGGGGCTTGAAGCCCTCGGGTTTTAAGACCCACACCATTCATTATGGGACAGTTACAGATAAAGATAAGCTCATAGATGAGGTGATCTTGGCTGTGATGCTGGCTCCTAAGTCTTATACCAGAGAGGATACGGTTGAGATAAACTGCCATAGCGGCATTGTGGCCTTGCGCGATACCCTGGAAATAGTTTTAAAATGCGGCGCCAGGATGGCTGAGCCGGGTGAGTTTACTAAGCGTGCGTTTTTAAGCGGTAGGATTGATCTGGCCCAGGCAGAAGCAGTCTTGGATATAATCCGGGCCAAGACAGACTCTGCCCTGAAAATCGGGGTTAATCAGTTAAAGGGGTTTCTCTCCAAAAGGCTTAATGCCTGTAGGAGAATGCTTATAGATATGCTCAGCCAACTAGAGGCCTCCATTGATTTCCCCGAAGAAGAGGGTATGTCTTTGGATTTTAATAAAATAACCGGCCTTAATATAAAGGTCGGATCGATATTAGATGATCTTTTGGATGATTCAAGGCTGGGAAGAGTTTTTCGCGAGGGAGTGCATTTAGTTATCTGCGGGAAGCCTAATGTAGGGAAGTCTTCGCTTTTAAATGCCCTGGTCAGGAAAGAGCGTTCCATAGTAACATCTGTTCCCGGCACTACCAGGGATACTATAGAAGAGGTAATCGATATTTGCGGGATACCGGTCAAGATTGTGGATACCGCCGGGATATTAGAGCCTAAGGACCTGGTGGAGAAAAAGGCAATATCCCGCTCAAAGCAGGAGATTAATTCTGCGGATTTAGTTATTATATTGTTTGACGGAAGCAGTAAATTGTCTAAGGAAGATTATCTGCTCATTAACAAGCTAAAGAAAAAAAAGGCGATTGCCGTAATAAATAAAAGCGACCTTAGGCAGAAGGTTGAGAGAGAAAGAATCCTTAAAGATTTTGATATTGTTGTGGATATCTCGGCCAGGAAGTTAAAAAACATCGGGTTGCTTGAAAAAGCAATAACCGGTTTGATATACGGGGGAATAATTATAAATCCCGAATCTGTTATGGTGAGCAACTTAAGGCATATACAGCTTCTACTTAAGGCGCAAAAAAACATTGCGCAAATCCAGAAATCATTGGATAATAAGTTATCAGTAGAATTTATTGCCCATGATGCAAGGGAGGCGTTGGGTTTCTTGGACGATATACTGGGTAAAAGATTTTCTCTGGACTTGCTCGATAAAATATTCTCGGAATTTTGTATCGGTAAATAGGCGGTAATCTTGAATAAGAAAAAAATTGAGAAGGCAGTAAGGGATATTCTGATTGCGATAGGTGAAAATCCTAAAAGAAAGGATCTCCTGGATACCCCTAAGCGAGTAGCTATGATGTATGAGGAGATCTTCTCCGGGATAAATGATGATCCCAATGAGGAGCTTGAGGTAATATTAGACCAGAAACATCACGAGATAATCTTGCTAAAAGGAATACCTTTGTATAGCGTATGCGAGCACCATCTCCTGCCTTTTATCGGCCGGGCCAATATAGCATATATACCTAAGAACGGCAGGGTTACGGGCCTGAGCAAATTGGCCAGGGTAGTGGATATTCTTTCGCGGAGGCCGCAGGTGCAGGAGCGCTTGACTACGCAGATTGCGGATATCATAATGTCTAAATTAAGGCCCTTAGGGGTTATGGTAGTTATTGAGGCAGAGCATCTTTGTATGTCTATGAGAGGGGTAAGAAAGCCCGGCACCATGACCGTTACCTCTGCGGTAAGGGGTATTTTTAAGGAGAACGAAAAAACTCGGTCAGAGACCCTATCGCTTATTAAACCGTAAAACAAGGAGGATATATGGAAAACAATAATTTAGGCAAGTCATCTTTAGGGATGGAGGCAAACGTTGCCGCCCTTTTGAGTTATTTCCTGGGTTTTATAACCGGCATATTGTTTTATGTATTAGAGAAGGAAAATAAATTTGTACGTTTTCATGCTATGCAATCTATGCTAGTCTTCGGTTCCCTGCTGGTTATATCCTTAGCCTTACAGCTCTTGGCTTTTATGTTATGGCCGCTCATTATCCTTTTGAATATCGCGGGGATAGTGCTATGGATTCTTCTAATGGTAAAGGCATATCAAGGGGAATATTTTAAGCTTCCCATTGTTGGCGATATAGCTGCGAATAACTCTTAAGCATCGCCTCCCAATAAAAGAAAGCGTTTCCTTTAGAAGGCAAAATAAGCTTGATTTGTATCTTGGTTATGTGGCATACTCATACCAGAGGAAAAGAGTGAGGTAACCTACCTATGCCTAAAGAAGGGTTTGCCGAGAAAAGGAAATTTGTTCGTTTTTTAATTTCTATCCCATTAAAATACGCCAAGGTTGGCATTAAGCAAATCGCCAGTGTCGTTACCAAGGATATAAGCGCCGAAGGCCTGGGATTAATTACCGCCGAAGAGGTGCCGGTTAATGCCCCTTTAAGCGTATGTCTTACTATTCCCGATAATGGGGAGGAGATACCCTTGGATGCCGAGGTCTGTTGGTCTCGTAAAGACGGGCAAGGCCAGTATCATTCAGGGTTAAAGTTAAAACGCTCCCGGATAAAACCCATCCCCCTAGTCTTAAGGACGGTAAGCTCTAGATTGTAGCAGGCCAGTCATTATTAAAACCCCGATTCTAATAATTTAGAAATTGACATCTTAATCCCTAAGTAGTATTATGTCAGTAATATTTTGTTAATACCTAAGAGGGTAAAAGTTTGAAGAGGTTATATTTAATTCCGTTTTTAGTTTTATTTCTCTGTGGGTGCGCCACTTATAGTATCCAGAAAGAGAAGGACGGCTTTGCCGTGGCAAGGTATAAGAAGGTGATCCCTGAGTATACCCAGGGGGCTGATAACTCCTTTCCGCAGAAAGGGCTTGCCCAGGAGCGCTTTAACAGGCGCAGGAAGACGGTAGAGGACTATTATAAGAAAATGGGCTTTATTGATAACCGTTTTAAACAGGTCTTTATGGAGCCGCCGTTAGTATTCATGCAATTTATAGCGGGGGTCTTTCGTATGCCTTTTATAATGGTATCGGACTATAGGTATAATCGTAATCCCCAGTATAAAGAGAGAATGGATAAAATAGATGATGAAAAGTATGAGGCTGAAAAAGCACGTATTAAGGGGTTAAAAGATAGCCTAAGTCTTTATATACAAGAAGATCTGGCCAAGGAGGTTCCTGGTCAAGTGGCGCAAGAGATTAAGCCAATTCCTGAGGCTAAGCCGGCTGAGCTGCCAGCCGTAGTACCAATGCCTGCGCTTAAAGAAACTGTCAAGCCTAAGGTTGTTAAGGCCAAGCCGCAAAAGATTAAGCCTTTAATCACTCTGCAGAATCCGCAAGCCTCCATTATAGCTAAACCGCAAAGCGGGCCTTCTCCGTTAAAGGTTATTTTCTCCGGAAATAAATCTAAATCGCCAAACGGAAGAATTGTCTCTTACGAATGGGATTTTGGAGATGGGGATAAATCCAATAAGCCCAATCCTTCCAATACATACTGGAGTACTATCTACGGAGCAAGGGAATTTATTGTTACCTTGACGGTAACCGATAGTAAGGGGATGAAGTCTAGCTCCAGCGTTACTATCTCAGTAGTAAATAATTAAAGTAAATACCATTGGTTTTTAGGTAAATCTCCTGTCCAGATTTCTGTATTGAATTGCCTCCGAGATATGTTGTGGTTGTATGCTTTCTACCCCGGTTAAATCTGCGATGCTCCTGGCTACCTTGAGAACCTTATCATATGCCCTTGCTGATAGTCCTAATTCGTTTAAGGCAAGGCGCATTAATTCTTTTGATTCGTTATCTAAGGGGCAGTATTTTTTTATGAGTCTGCCCTCCATTTGGGCGTTATAAGAGATTTCCTCCTTGCCGTTTTTAAAGCGTTCTCTTTGAATAGAGCGGGCCTTTTCCACCCTTAATTTTATTATTGAGGAAGATTCTGCTTCTTTAACTTCAGCCAGCTCTTTATATTTGACCCTGGGCAATTCTATATGGATGTCAATCCTATCTAACAGCGGGCCGGATATTTTTCCTATATAGTTTTCTATTTTTGTGGTATTGCAATGGCAGGTCTTTTGGGGGTCTCCGAAATATCCGCAGGGGCAGGGGTTAAGGGCTACGGCGAGAAGGAAGGAGGAAGGGAATAAATAGTTTTTTTTAATGCGGCTGACGTTGATTTTACCCTCTTCAAGTGGCTGACGAAGTGCCTCTAGGCTGGCGCGCTGAAACTCCGGTAGTTCATCCAGGAATAGTACTCCTTGGTGTGCCATACTTATCTCTCCGGGTATAGGGGTAGAGCCGCCTCCGATTAGTGCTATGTCTGAAATGGTGTGATGCGGGCAGCGGAAGGGCCGATTAGTAATCAGCCCTTCTTTATGTTGCAGGTTTGTAGCTGCGGAGTATATTTTAGTCACCTCCAGGGCTTCTTTCAGGGTCAGATCCGGCATTATGGTCGGAATTCTTTTGGCCATCATGGTCTTCCCGCTTCCCGGAGGCCCGATCATGGCGATATTATGCCCGCCTGCCACAGCTATTTCAATTGCCCGCTTTGCCAGGTATTGCCCCTTTACTTCTGAAAAGTCAACATTATAAAGGTTGGCTTTTTTAAACAGGTCCTCGATATCAATCTTCAGGGGCATAGCTTGGGGGTTATTTAGTAGCGCTACCGTCTCCCTCAGGTTTTTAACCGGGTAAACATTAACTCCGGAGACTATGGCTGCCTCGCGGGCATTCTCAAAAGGAGCGATAATGTTTATTTTGTCATGGCCGGCTAAAGACATGGCTATGGGTAATACGCCTTTTATCGGCCTAACTATACCGTCCAAGGAGAGTTCTCCGAGAATATAATAGCTGTTTAAGTTTAATGGGCTGATTTGTTCTGCGGCGCAGAGAATCCCCAGGGCAATCCCTAAGTCAAAGCAAGCTCCCTCTTTTTTAATCCCTGAAGGGGCTAAGCTTACGGTTATTCTTTCTGCCGGCCAGCGAAAACCAGAGTTTTTAATCGCAGATTTAACCCTTTCTTTGCTTTCTCTTACTGCCGAGTCCGGCAGTCCAACTATATTTATTGCCGGAAGACCCCAGGATACGAATACCTCTATTTCTACTAGGTATGTTTCAATGCCGTGTAACCCGCAGGTTAATACCTTAGCCGTCATTTCTCCCACCTCCTTTTATAATAGACGCGGGGAGTGGCAAAATCTAACGCATAATTTCATATGTTTTACCTTTGGGGCTTTAAGAAAAGTCTTGCAATTTGAACCTCGGATTATATAATACTACTTTAGCCGTAAAATAAATTTATAGCCAGAATGATTAAAGAGGTATTTACCCAGATAGCCCAGAATAAGATTTTCATGACCACTATATCGGCGTGGTTAATCGCTCAGGCTATTAAGGTTATTATCGGGGTCATCTCGCAGAGGAAGTTTGATTTTCGCTGGTTTATCGGCACAGGCGGTATGCCTTCTTCCCACGCAACCGGCGCTTCTTGTTTGGCTGCGGCTATGGGTTTTGAATACGGTTTTAACAGCCCTTATTTTGCCTTGGCAGCCTCATTTGCCATTGTAGTAATGTTTGATGCCCAGGGTGTACGCAGGGCAACGGGGAAACAGGCGCGGATTCTAAATAAAATTACGGAAGATATATATTGGAAAGGGAAGGTGCCTGAGGGGCGCTTGCGCGAATTAATCGGGCATACGCCGGTGGAGGTAATCGGCGGTTTTCTACTCGGAGTTTTCATAGCATTTTTAGCCCGGTAAGGGAGGTATGATAGTGAACGTGAAAAAAATTATTTTGCTAGGGAGCACGTTAATATTAATTTTTGCTATTATGCTGGTTGTTTTCTTAAAGAAAAACACTAAGGTTATTGCTAAGCCGCAAATTGAGAGCTCTGTTTCTATCGCTGCGCTTTTAAGTAAGGCTAAGGATTTGGAATCAAAGGGCGATACCGCAGGGGTTAAGGGCGTATACCAGAAGCTTGTCGAAGATTTTCCTAATTCCAGCGAGGTAATGCATTGGCTGAAGAAAATAGAGAATATCAATATTAAGTCATTATTTTCCAACGCCCCTGATGCAAGGAGCACGCTTTATGAAATAAAGCCAGGGGATACCTTAAGCAAGATCGCGCGGGAATTTAATACCACTACGGATTTGATTAAGAAAAGCAATAATTTAAAGGATGATAAGATAATTCCGGGAAGGAAAATAAAGGTTTGGACTAAGCCTTTCAGCATGCTGGTATATAAGTCTCAGAATATACTAATCCTTAAAAGCGACGGCGAAATAATGAAAACCTATATTGTGTCGACGGGTAAGGGTAATTCTACTCCTGTGGGCACTTTCAAGATTACCTCTAAACTGGAAAATCCTACCTGGTTTAGGGATGGTTCAGCCGTCCCCCCTGAAAGCCCGGAGAATATTCTAGGGACTAGATGGCTGGGGATTAACCTGCCTAGTTATGGCATACACGGCACAACCGAGCCGCAGAGTTTAGGGCAGCAGGCTACACAGGGATGCGTGCGTATGAGCAATGCAGATGTAGAAGAACTTTATGCTATTGTCCCTATGGGTAGCGAGGTTGTCATTGTAGACTAACCAAATAAAATATGGCCGGACTTGATTTTGAGAAGCCTATCGTCGAGCTTGAAAAGAAAATTCAAGAGCTCAGGCATTTTATAACAGATAAAAAGATCGATTTATCTTCCGAGGTCAGAAAGCTCGAAGATAAGCTAGAGCATCTTAGAAAAGATACCTATACAAACCTCTCCCCCTGGCAGAAAGTCCAGCTTGCCCGCCATCCGCAAAGGCCCTACACCTTAGATTACATTAATATCTTGATGACGGATTTCCTGGAGGTGCACGGAGACAGGTTGTTTTCCGACGATAAGGCCCTGGTCTCAGGTTTTGCCAGGCTTGATAAACAAAAGGTTGTGGTGATGGGCCATCAGAAGGGCCGAGATACAAAGGAGAACCTTAAGCGCAATTTTGGCTGCGCTCACCCTGAAGGTTACCGCAAGGCAATAAGGATTATGCAGATGGCAGAGG
>JAQTTQ010000017.1:0-2825 GCA_028710685.1 Candidatus Omnitrophota bacterium
TTAGATAATCATTAAGGCCCTTTACCGTTAAAACATGGTAGATATAGTTGTATATAAGGCGGGAATAACGCTTTAAGAATTCTTCTCTAGCCTGGATGTCCCCTTTGACAAACTTATGGACGAATTCCAAATCATCCATAGTTTTATTATACCATAATAAATAGGGACAGCGACCGTTTTTTCAAGATTTTTCTTGCTTAAAAACGGTCGCTGTCCCTATTTATTTACTTAAAGAAGCTGTTTCTTAAAACAAAGGAGGCAAAAACAATCGAAACCATAGACATAAGCTTAATCAAAACATTTAAGCTGGGACCGGATGTATCCTTAAAAGGATCGCCCACAGTATCTCCGACAACAGCTGCCTTGTGGGCATTGGAGCCCTTTCCTCCGTGATGCCCCTCTTCTATATATTTTTTGGCATTATCCCAAGCGCCTCCGGAATTAGCCATCATCACCGCTAAAACAAAACCAGAAGCCAAGGCACCCATTAAAAGCCCTGCCTGTCCCTCAACCCCTATCAGAATACCGGTAAGTATAGGTGCAATTATAGCCAGAAGCGAGGGCAAGATCATCTCTTTCTGAGCAGCTGCTGTTGCAATACTCACGCAACGGGCATAATCCGGCTTAGCCTTACCCTCCATCAACCCTATAATTTCTTTAAACTGCCTGCGCACCTCAATTACGATCTTTCCAGCTGCCCTTCCCACTGCCCGCATAGTCATAGAACAGAAAAGAAAGGGAAGCATTGCGCCCAAGAACAACCCCACTAAAACACTGGGATTCATAATACTTAAGGTCATCTCTCTTCCGTACATAGCTATCTGATCTTTAAAGGCAGCAATTAAAGCAAGCGCGGTAAGCGCTGCTGAACCGATAGCAAAACCCTTTCCGGTGGCAGCAGTAGTATTGCCTAAAGAATCAAGGGCATCAGTCCTCTTCCTAACTTCAGGAGGCAGATGCGACATCTCTGCGTTTCCGCCGGCATTATCAGCTACCGGGCCATAAGCGTCAGTTGCCAGGGTAATTCCTAAAGTTGAAAGCATACCAACGGCTGAGATAGCCACGCCATACAACCCTGCGCCAAAATTAGTAGCTCCGCCTGAGAGATAAAAGCTGGCCAAAACTGCCCCTCCTACAACTATAACCGGTATAGCTGTTGACATCATCCCTACGGCAAGGCCGCTTATGATAACAGTTGCCGGGCCGGTCAGGGAAGAATCTGCTATAGTTTGAGTGGGCTTAAAACCGCTTGAGGTATAATATTCGGTAACCAGGCCTATTAAAACTCCGGCAATCAAACCAGAGATAATTGACCAGTATACGCCCATATATTGCTGGCCTAATACCCCCCTTACCAGAAAGAAAGCAATTACCGCCACAAGGATAGAGCTGATAAATACCCCTTTTCTTAAAGCAGCTAATAATACTTTCTGCGAAGCCTCTTCCTTGCTTTTTACAAAAAAGGTCCCGATAATAGAGGCGATAACACCAACTGCAGCCATAACCAAGGGAACGGTTACACCCGCAACCCCGAAACCGGCAGAAACCCCCAGGGCTGAAGTTGCTACTATTGAACCGACATAGGACTCATAAAGGTCAGCCCCCATACCCGCTACATCACCTACATTATCACCTACATTATCAGCAATAACCGCAGGGTTTCTTGGGTCATCCTCCGGTATTCCCGCTTCTACCTTTCCTACCAGATCCGCTCCGACATCAGCTGCCTTGGTAAAAATTCCACCGCCAACCCTCGCAAAAAGGGCCTGCGAGCTCGCTCCCATGCCGAAACAAAGCATTGTCGAAGTGATTGCGGCAATCTTATCAATTCCTAAGGGTGTAGGATTGTGAGTATAATACCAGTTCAGGAAATAATACCAGATACTTAAGTCTAAAAGCCCTAAACCTACAACCGTCAATCCCATTACTGCTCCGCTTGAAAAAGCAACGCGAAGCCCTGAATTCAGGCTCTTTTGCGCAGCTGCTGCCGTACGGCTTGAAGACTGGGTGGCGATAGACATCCCGATAAAACCGGATAAACCCGAAAATAAACCTCCGGTTAAAAAGGCAAAGGGTACAAATATAACCAGGTAGTTCTTAAAAGCCAGCGCTAATAAGATAAAAAAGACTACCGCAAAAAATATAGAAACCCCAAGATATTGTCTTTTTAAATAGGCATTAGCTCCGGTGCGTACAGCCAAGGCAATCTCTTTCATTTTGTCATTGCCTTCATCTTTCTTCAAAATCGAAACTGCCAGGTAGGCCGCAAACATAAGCGCTACAATAGAACCAATGGGTGCCAAAATCAATAAATCAATTCCCGCCATTTCCCTAAACCTCCCTTTCCATGATTATATAGTTAGATTAATTAGGATAAATATTAACACCGAAATCAGTTTTGTCAAACCTTTTCAGCATTTTTAAGGATTATTCTTTTTGCTTTCTATCAGGCAGGACCTCGCCCTCAACATCGATAACATTGCTTTTTGCCGCAGGCTTATTAATTCCTGAGGTAATTTTCCTGCTTAGGAGGTAGGAATAAATTAGAAATACCAAAGATAACCCCAGACCTACTACAAGCCAGAGTCTAAAACCGAGGAATAACCAGCCGAAAAATAAATTAAAGATTATCAGAAAAGGCAGAAAACAACCCCCTCTATATAAAAAGCCCATTTAGAACCTCTCCCAATGCAGTATTTGGCTAAGCGCCCTCTTTTTTGCAATATTAAAAGCTTCGTTCTCCTTTGGATGACCTAAGGCTATCAAGCTTACAAGCCTAAAATTCTCCTTCGCGTTTAATATCCGGGAAACCTCCTGACAATAAG
>JAQTTQ010000017.1:2925-12049 GCA_028710685.1 Candidatus Omnitrophota bacterium
AAGAATTTAAGGTAATTAGCGTAATAGACAACTCCACCACAGTCTGTATGATGATAAAAAATATTAACCTGCATCAGCTTCTCCTTGAGGTATTAGTTTTCTTAATTGCCATATCTATAGCTGCCTTAAGTAAAAGATGCGTATCCGTATAATCGCTTAACTTTGCTACATATGCGCTTATGTTAAGTTTCTCCGCCTCACGCATGGAAGTAGGGTTAGGGTAGGCAGTAAACATAATTACCGGTACCTTTTTATTAATTTTTCTTATCCCCTTAAGGACCTCGATCCCGTCCATATCCGGGAGCATGTAATCCAATACTACCACATCCGCCGGATTTGCCTTGATTGATTCTAAGGCCTCCCGTCCGTTCTTAGCCTCAATCAAACTATAATCCCAGCTTTTAATCCTTCCCCCGATAACCCTAAGCATATCTTCTTCATCATCCACAAGCAGTATCGTGTAATTAGGCATATTTTCTCCTATCCTATTATTTCTGTTACCTTGTTTAACAAATCCTGCGGCTCAAAAGGCTTAAGAATAAAACCTTGGGCCTTGCACTCTTTAACCCTCTCCTCCAGATTATTTAAACTTGCAGTAAAAAGAATTACCGGAATGTCTTTCAGCCCCTCTTCTGATTTAACTATGCTGCAAATTTGCAACCCATTAAGTATTGGAAGCCTCAGATCCAGGAAAACAATATCAAATTTCTCTTTCTTCAATAGACTCAATGCCTCCTCTCCGTCAGTGGCATTGACTACCTCGTAACCTGCTTTTTTTAAACGGAAGGTGGCAACCTTAAGTATATCTGGCTCATCATCAACAAATAATATTCTTTTTGCCATCTCAAACCGCTCTTCTGCGCTCCTCAATAGGTAAAATGAAATTAAATACTGAACCTTTTCCTACCTCTGACTCTGCCCAAATCTTACCTCCATGAGCATCAATTATATCTTTGGATATTGCCAACCCCAGCCCTGTACCTCCGGTCTTTCTATCCGATAAATCCTCAAGCTGTATAAATTTCTGAAAAAGTTTTGCGATATCCTCTTGTCTCATCCCGGATCCGGTATCACTGACAGAGACCTGAATAATATTATTGCCCGGATTAATAGAAATTAATACCTTGCCGCTTTCGGTAAATTTAATAGCATTACTAACTAAATTAGTCAAAACCTGGGTTATCTTATCACGGTCAAATTTAACCCTGGGAAGGCCCGGCGTAAGATTAAGGCCCAAGGTTAAACCTTTCGCAAGGGCGAGAGGTGCCATAGACTCCTGCACCTCTTTGCCTACTACAGCAATATCATTCTCGGATATATTATAAACCATTTTTCCTGACTCAATCTTCTGAAAATCGAGGATTTCGTTAATCAAACGGGCAAGCCTATCAACATTTCTTTTAGCTATTCCCAAAAACTCCTGCTGATCCTCGCTTACTGATCCAGCTGAGCCATCCGATACAATACTAATCCCTTCCTTTATAGCTGTAAGCGGAGTACGCAATTCATGGGATATAGTACTTACAAAATCATCCTTCATCCTTTCCAGCCTTTTACGCTCAGTTACGTCTTCTTTTACGGCAAGGAAATTAGTGATAACGCCTTCCTTATCGCGGATCGGAGAAATAGAAGCGCTCTCCCAGTAAAGCTCGCCGTTCTTTTTCTTGTTATGAAACTCCCCCCGCCATTCTTTTCCGGAAGAAATAGTCTCCCATAAATTCTTGTAATATTCAGGAGGTTGCTCTCCGGATTTTAAAATACGGGGATTTTGTCCTATTACTTCCTTTGAGGTGTAGCCGGTAAGGTTTACAAACTTAGGATTAACATATTGTATATCCCCCTTTAAATCAGTAATAACGACACAAACCGGGCTCTGCTCAACAGCCAGGAATAACTCATGTAATTTCTTCTCACGTATATTCCGCTCAGTCACATCGCGAAAGACTAAAACTACCCCCACCACCTCATGGTTGTCAGGCTTTTTTATGGGAGCGGCACTATCATCAATAGAACGCCTTGTGCCGTCCTTAGCAATTAGAACTGTATGGTTAGTTAATTTGGCGATCTTTCCGCTGCTTAAAACATCCATAACGGGATTAGGCGCTTTTTCTCCAGAATCTTCTTTTTCAATCACAAAAACTTCGTCAATATGCCTTCCGCAGGCGTCTTCCTGTTTCCAGCCGGTTATTTCTTGCGCAATAGGATTAATAAAATTAATTTTTCCATTTTTGTCTGTAGTAATCACGGCATCGCCGATACTGTTCAACGCGGTATCCAGCCATTCCTTTTTCTCCTCCAGATCCAACTGCATATTCTTATTCTCATTAATATCAAAAATTGCGCCGTTTAATGAAGTAAAGCGCATTTTCTCATCAAATATACCGCATCCTTTTTCATAAACCCATTTAATATTGCCGTTAGAATCTACCAGGCGGTACTCCAAGGCATAGGGATTATGCGATTTTACTGCTGCCTCTATATTCTTAAACACATATTCCCTGTCTTCCGGGTAAATAATGCTGCCATAAGAACGTACCTTGTTAGCGATGAAGTCGCCTGCCGGATAACCTGAAATCTTAGAGATTTCATCACTTATAAATTCCATTGTCCAATCTGAATCGTTTGCGCATCGGTAAACAGCTCCCGGTATATTCAAAACTAAAGCCGAAAAATACTCCTGAGCATTTTTACGTTCAGTAATATCCTCAAAACTTTCTATCCCGCCTATTACTCTTCCTTGGGCATCCCTAAGCAGATCGGAATTCTTTGATATTGTGCGCGTCTTTCCGTCTTTCCTCTTAATTGTACACTCTTTTCCGGTGACCGGTTTTACAATATCATCGGCATACAACCCGCACTTATCTCTGCAGGGAAACTCTGCAAATAAAAAACATTCCTTCCCAATTATCTCCTCAGCCGGATAACCGGTAATCTCTTCTGCCTTATCATTCCAATTAGTTATGCGCCTTTTTGTATCAACCGTAAAAATGCCGCTTGGGACAACCCTATAAAGCTGCTCCGCCGAATCCTTGGCTTGCCTCAACCTCTCTTCGGCTAACTTGCGCTCCTGAACCTCAGCATGCAACTTATCTATAGAGGTAAAGCTCAATTTGAGATTACCGGACATTTCGTCGAATGCCCTGGATAACTGGCCTATTTCATCTTTTGAATTAGTACCAACCTTATAGTCTAAATTCCCCGAACCGATGATTTCAGCCCCCTGATGAAGGTCGTGAATAGGTTTAGCTATGGCCTTGGAAATATGGAAGCTGAGATTCCAAGCTAAAAAAATCATGATTATAAAAATAAGGATAAAAATATTGCGTATTAAAAACAACGGGGCAAGAGCCTCACTTGCATCTACCTCTGCCAAAACCGACCATTGCATCTTATCGACATATTCATATGCGCCAAGAACAGAAACTCCGCGATAATCGTTGAAAACTGCAAGTCTCTTGCCATTTGAAAATACAGGATTAGAACCTTTATGCAGACGTGAATCCTTGACAGCCTTACTATCCACAAGGAGCTTCAAAAAAGTTCCGGTTAAGAAACGGGAGGGTGTTATCATGTACCCGTCTTTATTCACGATGTAAACCTCTTCGCTACTGCCTAGGCCCAGTTCTTCCGTAACAATTTTGTACAACTGCTCCAGTCTAATTCTGGCTACAACAACCCCCAATCGCTTGCTATTTCTACTTTCAAACACAGGGGCAGAAACAGCAAATAAATGCTCTTGCAGTGATTCGCTAAAGTAGGCATCTTTTATATAGGCTCCCTCCTGTGCCCCTAAGAAATAATCATCAGAGGATTTATCCAAGCCTATGCTCCGCTCATCGCTAGAGGCGATAACCTTTCCTGACCTGTCTAAAAGAATAAGCTCGTAGATATAAGGGTTTGCCTCTTCCGTACGCTTAAGCCTACGCATCGCTACTTCAAGCGCCTTACGGTATTGCACGGTATCATTCCTGGCGACTTTCAGTAAATCTTCCAAAATAACACTTTTAGATAATTGGCTTACCGCGCTTTCAAGCATACCAATATAAGTAATAATATGCTGGGTGCGCGAATGCACTAAAGCCTCAAGCTTATTTTTTACTGAATCCTGTATAATGTTATCAACAATTCCATATACAAAATAAAAGCTTATCAGCAGGCTCGATAAAACAACTGTAAAAATAGACAGCCTTATCTTATTGATAATTTTCATATTGCTATTTAATAATTATTACTCCGCCTTTGCTCAATATACCTTACAAGCTCAATTATATACATAATAAAGAATCATATCAAGATTTTTAAGAAGGGCGAGGTGAGAACTACTCTTTCCAGGAGACAATGGTATTGCCGGTTACAATACCCGGTAAGACAGCCAAGGCAGAAGTTATGGCTGCCTGGTCGTAATTTATTTGTGCTGCGCCGCTTAAGACCGGGTCAAGCTCAAGGGTACTTTCAACAAGCAGGCTGCCGAATTGATCAAAGGTGCCTGTTGCCGTTAACTTTCCGATGACATATATTATACCCTCGAATTGAAAGGTGCCCGCAAATTTAACATTACCGTTTATAACTAAAATCCCATCCCCTGAAGAGGTTCCCGTAACATTAAGGGTAGTGCCGGAATCAACATCAACCCAGGTAATACCATTGACATTCCCGGGGTTAAAATTACTGCTTGTATAAAGGTTATCAGCCTGGGATCTCATCTCCTCCTTGCTGATCCCGAAAAGCTGAGCAAAGGAGAAATCTGAGTCTACCTTAGGGCCGTTTGGATCATTCGGATCAGAAGGATTAATATGGACGTTTGCCCCCCGTGTTATAATTTGATCGGCAGTAGTTTCTATAGCATGCTGAAAATTTGCGGAAGATGTGCCGCTAACAATATCTACCTCAACAGTAGCCTCTATTATACGGCTGACTCCGTTAGAGATGCCCTCAGAGGTAATAGTGTAATAATTAGTGCTACCTATCCTATTTACCCTTGCACTATAGGTATGGTTAGAATCAAAGAGTGACCCATCCCTATTCAAAGGTATGCTACTTCTAACCTTTCTTGCCTGAGCAATCCCGGCTTCAGCCAGCCAAAAGGCCTTAACTGAATTTACCGACCTTCTCGCCAGGCTATTCTCATTTATGTTCTGAATATAAAAAGATACCGATAGGGTTGAAAGTATCAAGGTAACAATGAGAGCTAAAACAAGGACTACGCCTCTTTTATCCCTAGCCATTGCGTATCTTAACCTCCGTAGTAATGCTAGAAACCGCTTCTAAATTATTCCGGCCGACCTTGCGAACATTTATCTTAATAATTATTACCTTGCTCTGCTGTATCGATGAATCCAACGGTATCTCCTCTCCCGAGGTACTATAGGTAAAAAACGGGGGCGAGATTACATCGTAAAAAACCCAACTCTTATTTACTCCACCTGCTGAATTAATGGTCCTTCTAGTTAGAGTGTAGAGGTTTGGATCGTAGGTATACTCTATATATTTGAACCTGTAATCCGGGTTAGGGTCAGCTTCTGAACTAAAAACATATTCATCAGAGCTATGGTCAAACCCTCTTACCGGACGGAATTTAATATAGTAATTGGAAGGCGTATTATCGGTAGAACCAATGTCATATGTGCTGGCCGAACGCACATCCCTAACTATCCAGTCAATAATCATGCGTGCCTGAGACTGGGCATTAGTTTTTGTATATCCGATTGCGCTAGATAGCTCTCCGGTACTTAAAACATAGAATAATCCCGCCATAACCACACCCGTAATAGAGGTAACCAGAAGTGCCTCAATCAGGGTAAAGGCATTATTATTCCCTGGTAAAGCATGTCGAAAGCGAAAAATCCCTTTCATTCTGACGCTCCTGCCAAGTAACGTTTACGGTCACCGTAGTAACATCTGATTCAATATTATACGTAAGCTCTACATCCTCCGCTTCTAAACTATCCAGCTCATTCTCATTCGGTAGATAAGAACCTAAATCATCGTAAGCCAAGTTCTTCATCTCCTCCAGGATATATTGTGCGTCATTAGCAGCAATAACCAGGTTCCTACTGCTTTCATTGAGCAGCATAAGCTGCACAAAAGCCAAAAGAGACCCTACCAAGACAATCAAAATAATGGCTACGGCAATTAAAAGCTCTATTAAGGTAAAGCCTTTATTATTCATATCTTTTATGCCTAATATCCCCTAATAAAAGCTTAACATATAAACAGATCATTATCAATTAACCGACTGTATCTCTCTCCAGCCGCCAAAGATATATCCCCCTCCAGAGCTGATTCCGGATAACGCTTCATCAAAATGTATGCTGCTGCTGCCGGAAACAGTTATGGCATCGCCTACAACCCCGCCGTACACCCCGCCGTTACCGGTTACCGATATTGAGGCTTCAGGCGCATAGATCCCCCCGTAAAAAACACCGCTGCCTGAGACCTGAATACTGGTAGAACTAGATGTTCCATAAAGCATGAAATCCTCCGGCAGGAGACTATTATTAACTACCCCTGCACCGCTTATATTAGCGCTGCCGTCAATATATATTTTAGCATTACCCAAGACTACCAAGCGCCCGCTTCCTGTGATATTCAATGCCGCGGCATCGGTTAAATAGATATTAACATCTCCGCTTAAAGTAAGCTGGGCATTTCCGGATACGTTAATCTTAGGCATCTTATAATTACCGGAGGGCAAAACCTGATTAGTGCTTCCGGCTATCTCTATGGCCGTACTGCTAGTGGCCCCGGAAAGTTCCGAAGGCACGCTAACCTCCCCAATTGAATCATTATTAGTATGCGTAATTGAACCCGTAACCCTGGAAGCCGGGCCAAGCAATACCGTACCTGCGGGTGCTGTATCTGCATTTCCGTTAACTGTCGAACTTCCCGTAAGAGTAATAGCGCCGGCAGTACTACCGTTGGTAATTACATCCCCCTTTGTCCCCCGGTTTATTCCTCCATAAGCGCCAATACCGGAATTATAACTATCAGTGCTGGCATTCCCATTTAAGGTAACTCTGGATTTACCAAAAGCAGCGGCGCTAAAAAGCATTGATCTTGAATAGGAAGCAGTCACCGTCCTTGCAGAATTTACCGCTAAACCTATACCCGGAGAATAACCCGAAGAGGCAATAACAACGCTACTGCTGCCTAACCCTGAGACTGTAACCGAATACTCCCCGCTATTTCCTAATGTGGCACTAAGGCTTTTAGTCGTAGCATTAAGCTCAGACCATCCGCTCCAGTCATTATTCTTAAAGGCCCGAATTCCCTGTTGCAAGCCAGCCTCGGCTACCCAAAAAGCCCGGGTTGAATTAGAGTGGTTCACGCAGATATTCTTTTCCGAAACAGTGCGGGTAAGGACAGCAGAGCCTAAAACGCTTAAAACCGCAATTACCATATAAGAGATTACTAAAGCTACCCCACGATTATTCATTTCTAAGCCTCACCTGCTCCCGGAGGGTAAATGATACTGCCCTAAGTAATATTTGCCGGCTTGCGGTTAATTGAATATCCAAAAGGCTGCCGGTTTGAGAAAATTTAAGAGAGGTTATACTGTTACCCACTATTCGGGTATTTCCGGCAGGATACTCGCGTATAACCTGATTGGCATTAAGGGAATAGACTATGCCTGTTTTATCCGGAGTATTCAAACTTATACTATCGCTATTTGCATCTATGGTAATAATACTGGCTGAGGAGGCCTCACGCGCTTCCCGTATTATCCAGGCAGATGCATTTCTACACTGCTGCTGAAGATCTACTAATCCTGAATCAGTGGAAAAACTTATATTAGCAACGTTCATTACCCCGTAAATTCCCGATATCAGTAGGATAAATATTGCGGTAGCAATCAAGGTCTCTATTAAAGTAAAGCCCTTCATGGGGATGCTATTAATGTCTCCAGTATAAAAGATCTATCTATAGAACCTCGGTCTTTCCACAAAACAGTAACTACGATATGTAACGGGTCTACTCCCGTAGAGGCAGTAATAATTGATTCATTATCTAATGCCGTTAACCCTTTTGCGGAAATAGCAACCGCATCCCAGTTCCAGACTCCGGCATTAATGCTTGCCTGCAAACCGGAGAAATCGGCATCCTTGATATCTTCCATCACAAACTGGCCATGGCTAACAGCAAGGCTAAGGTTACGGTTAGCATTATCCAGGAAAGAACAGTTTACAAAAAGATAAAGCATCCCGCTCATAGCAAAAGCTAATATTGCTACGGCAAGAAGGAGCTCGGAGAGCGTAAAACCACTTTTCCCTGATGGCATACTTTAATAGTTTTCTGCTAAAACCTCAAAAAATGCCTGGGGATGTTTGCATGCAGGGCATTCCTTGGGCGCCTCATTACCCTCAAAGACATAACCGCAATTAAGGCAATGCCATTTTAAAACAGCCTTCTTCTTAAAAACCTCGCCATTGCCTATATTATTAATAAGCTTCCTATACCTGGCCTCATGAAATCTTTCAACCTTAGCTATCTGCTCAAAAGAACGGGCTATCTCAGGAAAACCCTCTTCACAAGCTGTCTTTGAGAAATCCTGGTAAAGAGTAGTCCATTCCAGATTTTCCCCTGCCGCAGCTTCTTCCAGATTAGCCTTAGTATCCATAATCCTACCCGCGGGGTAAGATGCGGTTATTTCCACCTCCCCGCCCTCCAGATATTTAAAGAATACCTTCGCATGCTCTTTTTCATTATCAGCAGTCTCAAGAAAAAAGCGGGAAATCTGTTCATATCCTTCCTTTTTAGCCACGCTGGCAAAATAAGTATAACGGTTTCTCGCCTGCGATTCTCCGGCAAATGACGCCAATAGATTCTTCTCTGTTTTTGTACCTTTTATCGACTTACTCATCTACTCTCCTCCTTCATTTTGTCAAATACATTACACACCTTAATTATATAGCAATATTAAAATATGACAAGCGCTATAATTTCATGTTTTTAGCGGGGCCTGTCTTGGCTTGTTCTCACATCACCGCTTGCATTTCCCCGGCGTGGAAATGCTGCGCTCGAGCGAAAGCTTTTGCTCGTCCCGAATATTTTTATCGCAAGGACTCCATGCCCGCAAAAGCTTTCTAACGTGCTGCTCGAATCAAGCCAAACCACCCGCTAAAGA
>JAQTTQ010000017.1:12149-14018 GCA_028710685.1 Candidatus Omnitrophota bacterium
GAAAGCTTTCAGCGCCGGAAGCAAAGACGGAAAAGCTTAATACCTCAACAATACTCATGGGCCATATAGGAGCTGCGCACGTATGGAGCGCTTTTGACGAAACGAAACCCTGCGGATAGAGCCTTTTCTCGATATCTCTCAAAAATCTCCGGCATTAGGTATTCTTTTACCGGAAAGCTAGAATTACCCGGGGCTAAATACTGGCCGATACTTAAATAAGAGCATCCGGCTTTTACCAAATCATCAAAAACCTGACAAACTTCCTCCTCCCCCTCTCCCAATCCCAACATTACCCCTGACTTCAAAGGAATAGACGGAGTAGAACTTTTAAGGATATTAAATACCTTTAATGACCTTTCGTATGATGCACCTTTACGCACCTCTTTATATAATCTCGGCACTGTCTCCAAGTTATGAGCGATAATATTTGGTTGGCTTTCAACCAGTAAGCGCAATGGGTCTATTTCTGCATTAAAATCAGGGATAAGCACTTCCACTGTTATTTTATTATTTACCCGCTTTATTGCCTTTATTGTCTCAACAAATGCCCCCGCTCCGTAATCAGAGAGGTCATCTCTTGTAACACTGGTTATTACAACATGTTTCAACTCTAATTCAATTATACAATCTGCGATTCTCTGCGGCTCATCCGAATCAACCGCAAGCGGGACACCCTTCTTTACGCCGCAAAACCTGCATCCGCGCGTGCACACCTTACCTAATATAAGAAAGGTAGCCTGCCTTTTAGAGAAACACTCGCCTATATTGGGGCACTGCGCCTCCTCGCAAACAGTATTAAGGCCCCTTCTTTTTAAAATCTCCCTTAACCCAACACAATCCCTTAATGATATTTTTTTATTAAGCCATGCGGGTTTCATGCACAGGCTCCTCTTCTTCAGTAAAATTAACACCGAATGTACCCTTAACAGCTTCAATCAATTTCTCCTCCAGCGTACACCTGGCAGGCACTCTCTTGAGCTCTTGAGATAACGAAGTAGTTCCCGCATGGACCTCTTCAGGCAAAAATCGTATATATCTGCTCATTAAATTAAAATCAACAGATATCGGAATTGACCCATGCTGGAATATTGCCTCCTTATTGCGCTTCTGGGCATTACCTCCGATTTTCCTGCCGTTAATAACAATATCGTATTTTTCCCGCGAAGCGCTGCATAAAGGATGGGCAGCGCATCTTTTCTCAAAATCATCTCCTTCAAGCGCAAAAGAAGGATTTAGCCCTAAAGACCTGTAAAAGGCTATAAGAAATGCGCAAATATTACGGTAGGAGACAAAAACTTCTTTTTCTTCCCCGACATCCTCTTTTCCACAAACAAGGCTATAGGTAATCTCATCATTATGGAATAATATCCCTCCGCCTGTCATCCGCTTAGCTAAATAGATACCGTCTTTAGCACATTGCGATAGGATAATCTCGCGGCCCGGATTTTTTTGTGAAACCCCATAGGTAAAAGAAGGCGCTTGCCAGCTATATATCCTAAAGACCGGGATGCCATCCTTCATGAATCGAAAAAATATTTTCTCATCAAGGGCCATATTATATATGGCAGAGGCCGGTTTTGAACGAATCAGCCTAAAGGTTTTCATAATATCTTAAGGTTTCCAGCGTAAGTTCGGCTCCCGCGCGGCTTTTGTCTCATCAAGCCTTTTTACCGGCATGGTTAATGGCGCCGAATGCAAAATCTGGGGGGTTGTTTCAGAGAGCTTAGCCGCTTCAATCATAGCCTCTATGAATCTATCCAAAGTTTCCTTGCTCTCTGTTTCAGTAGGCTCAACCATCATTGCCTCTTTTACGATTAAAGGGAAGTAAATAGTAGGCGGGTGAAAACCTTTATCAATAAGATATTTTGC
>JAQTTQ010000017.1:14118-19009 GCA_028710685.1 Candidatus Omnitrophota bacterium
CCGTTTTTGTCCGTAGGGATGACTACAACATCATAACCGGCAATTGCTGCGCTGGCGGGATTTGTCCCATGTGAAGAATCCGGGATAATAATATGTTTTCTCCGTGAGCCGTTATTCTTATGGTAGGCTGAAATAAGCATTACGCCGGTTAATTCTCCGTGGGCTCCGGCTAAAGGCTGCATAGTAAATGCCGCCATACCCGTAATCTCACAAAGAAGCTTCTCCGTATTATAAAGGACCTCAAGCGCTCCCTGTGTAAGAGAGCCCCCTCCTGAAAGCTGGGGTATAAGCGGATGTAAATCTGAAAACCCCTCCATAGCAGCTATCTTTTCAGTAAATTTAGGGTTATACTTCATTGTGCAGGAACCAAGCGGATAGAAATTTGTATCTACGGAAAAGTTTAAACGCGAGAGGCCGGAAAAATGACGCACCAGATCCAATTCTGAGACCTCAGGCAGATTAGCCTGGGTTACCCGGCAGTATTTACTAGGCAAACTGCCCTCCTCAGGCACATCTGACTTAGGAAGGCTATACCCTATGCGGCCGCTGGAGCTTTTCTCAAATATTAACTGCATAAACACTCCCCCAGGCTTTTGGCAAACTTAACAATTTCTTCCTTAGTGCGCTTTTCCGTAACCGCAACTAAGAGATAATTATCTAATCCTTTATAAAACCTGCCTAACGGGAAACCGCAGGCAAAACCTTTATTAATCATAGCGCTAACTACCCCGTCTGCATTCCTGGGAAGCTCCAGGGTAAACTCATTAAAGGTAGGTGAACTTCTTTTCACTTTTACTTTCGGTATCTTACCCAAAACAGACTTAGCAAACTCCGCTTTTTGATAGTTGAGCCCGGCTAAATCCTGCAACCCTTTTTTCCCTAAAAGACAGCAATAGATTAAGGCCCTTAAAGCACAGAGCGCCTCATTAGAGCAAATATTAGAAGTTGCCTTTTCCCTTCTGATATGCTGCTCGCGCGCTTGCAAAGTTAAAACAAACCCGCGCTTACCATCATTATCTGAAGTTGCGCCTACAATTCTTCCGGGCATCTGCCGCATATGCTCCTTCTTTACGGCAATAAACCCTAAATACGGCCCGCCGAAGGATAAGGGTATCCCCAGGCTCTGCCCCTCTCCGGTAGTAATATCAAAACCCATTTCTGCCGGAGTCTTAAGCAGGCCTAATGAAACCGGATAAACAGAGGCTATTGCCAAAGCGCCCATACTATGCGCCTTTTCAGCGATATCCGAGAAATCATCTACTGCTCCGAAAAAGTTAGGATTCTGCACGATTACCGCTGCAGTATTATCATCTAGATTCTTATAGATATCTTCGCGGCAGCTTTGCCCGTGGACAACCGGGGTTTCAATAAATTCGATAGAAAGATTGGAGGTGTAAGTATAAAGCATTGTGCGATATATTAGGCTTACCCCGCTATCCACAATTATCTTCTTTCTCCCGGTAAGCCTGACCGCCATCATTGCCGCTTCATAAAGGGCAGTTCCTCCGTCATAAAGAGAGGCGTTTGAAACATCCAGTCCGGTTAACTCGCAAATCACTGTCTGGTATTCATAGATTGCCTGTAACCACCCCTGAGAGCATTCAGGCTGATAAGGAGTATAGGCGGTATAAAACTCAGGCCGGAAGGCTAAAGAATCTACTGCCGCAGGAATATAATGGTCGTAAAAACCACCACCGATAAAATTTATTAAACCGCAGGCATTCTTCTTAGAAAGCTTTTTAAAATGCTCCATCACCTCAAACTCAGATCTACCCAAGGGTATATTGAATGCTTTAGGCTTTAGCGCGGCAGGAATATCCCTGAAAAGCTCATCCACGCTCTTTACGCCGATTGCCTTTAGCATCTTTTGTTTATCTTCTTGAGTGTGGGGAATATAGTTCATTTAGAAAGTTTTTCTGCGTATTCCTTGTATTCCTTGGCATCCATAAGATTATTCTTCTCTGTCAAATCAGTTATCTTTACCACGGCAAACCATCCCAATTCATAAGGAGACTTATTTACCATCTCCGGATGAAGAGATAACTCATTATTCACCTTTATTACCTCTCCTGATAAAGGAGAATACACGTCAGAGGCAGCCTTAACCGACTCAACCGTAGCGTAAACCGAAGACTGCTTTAGGGCCTGTCCTAATTTCGGCAGGTCGATAAAAGTGATATCCCCCAATGAGCCCTGGGCAAAATCAGTTATACCGATAACCGCCTCGCCTCCTTCTATCTTAACCCACTCATGGTCTTTAGTAAAAAAAAGGTTATCCGGCACAAGCATTTTTCATCTCCTTATATTTTACGCTTCCGTTTTTATAAAAAGGCCTTTTTACAACCTTTGCATCGATTGAGATCGCGCCTTCGGTCAGTCTAATTTCTTCTGAGGCCTCCAGCCCAACCTTACTATATCCCATTCCAATACCTACCCCGAGGCTGGGAGAAAATGAACCACTGGTTACAATCCCTATATCGCTCCCCTTATAATTTATGCGGTAGTTATGACGCGGGGACCTGCGGGAATTAGCGGAAAAATATATTATCCGGCGGCTTAAACCAAGTTCTCTTTGTTTTAAGAGCGCTTCCTTTCCTATAAAATCTTTATTCCAATCTATAAAAGAGCCTAAACCTACTTCAAGCGGCGAAGTAGTATTATCTATATCCTGTCCGTAAAGGCTATAACCCATTTCAAGGCGCAGGGTATCGCGCGCCCCTAACCCTACGGGCTTAACCCTGCTATCGGATAATATCTTTTCCCACAACTGGATAACCTTCTCATTAGGCATATACAGCTCATATCCCAACTCCCCCGTATAGCCGGTACGGCTTATGATAATATTCTCACCCAATAATTTAAAATAATTAAAGGTATAATACTCCAAATTGATATTAACTCCGGTTATATCATCAAGGATCTTTTTTGACAACGGCCCTTGCAGATCAAGCTTACCTAATACGCCGGAAACATTCTTAATGGAAGTTTCACTGTTGAGGCGGCTGCGCAGGTATTTCTCGTTGCTATCGGTTGTAGCGGCATTAACCACAACCATCCATTTATTTCCGGTAATCCTATATACGACTAAATCATCGATAATCCCGCCTTCCTCATTAAGCATAAAGCCATACTTGCATGTCCCCGAAGGCATAGCCTTAAGATTAACGGTTATAAATTCCCCCAGGTTAATTTTATCCAAATCCCCCTCAACCTCAAATTCACCCATATGGCAAATGTCAAATAAGCCCGCGCTTTTCCTGGTCCAATTGTGCTCTTCAATAATGCCGCTATATTGTATAGGCATTAACCATCCGCCAAAAGGGGCAAGCTTTGCGCCTAAGTCTTTATGTTTTTCTATAAGGGGAGTATTTTTAAAGCCTGTATGCTCTTCCACAATTGTTTAAAACCTATAAATGGGATTTATCTTTTAGATAACCGCAGTAATCCTTTACTGCTTCTTCCAAAGGCGTAAATTTATAATCGCAATCCGCTTGCCTTAACTTATCCATCTTTGCCTGCGTATAATACTGGTATTGGCCTTTTATCTGATCAGGCATATCAATATATTCAATAGCGGGTTTTATCCCTAAAGCCGAGAACATAGCCAAGGCTAAATCGTTCCAGCTGCGCGCTATCCCTGTGCCCAAATTGAAAATCCCCGCCTTCTGCGGATTATTATAAAAATAATACATGACCTCAATGGCATCTTTTACATAGATAAAATCACGCTTTTGCCCGCCGTCTTCATAGCCGCTACGGTAAGATTTAAATAAGCGCATCGGCTTACCTTCTTTTAAATCTTTAAAACGCTTGCAGATCACACTCATCATCTCTTCCTTATGGTATTCGTTAGGGCCAAAGACATTAAAAAATTTTAACCCCGTAAATACCTTAAGGTAATTATTTTCTAAAGCCCATAAATCAAAAAGCTGTTTTGAATTCCCATACATATTTAAAGGCTTTAGAGATGGAATAAGGCTCTCCGCATCATCATAGCCTATAGATCCGTCTCCGTAAGTTGCCGCGGATGATGCGTAAATAAAATGCACATTTTGAGTAACTGCCCAGGCAGCTAGGCGCTTTGAATACTCATAGTTATTCTTAAGGTAATAATCGGCGTCGTCAAGGATTGTTGAACTACAAGCGCCCATATGGATAATCTTATTAATACCGGTTATCTTGCCAGACTCCAGTATTCTTAAGAAATCATCCTTAGGGATATATTCCAAATACCTCTTCCCTAGTAGATTCTTATCTTTAATAGGAGAATCCGGATTATCTACGACTATAATATCATAAATACCCTGCTGGTTTAATTTCCATAAGAAACAGCTTCCGATAAATCCGGCGCCGCCGGTTAAAATAATCACCTTATCTCCTTTATTGCTTAAGCTATTATACCAGAGACTCTACCGCTTTTAAAGCAGCTTCGTAATTAGGGGGATTAGATATTTCTTTAACATATTCAACATACCTTACAACATTTTCTTTATCTAACAGAAATATTGCCCTGGCTAAAAGGCGCAATTCTTTTATAAGTACCCCGTATTTCTCACCGAAATCAGCATCTTTATGGTCTGAGAAAGTCTTTATCTTACTAATCTCAAACTCCTGACAAAACCTTTTCTGAGCAAAAGGCAAATCCATGCTGATAAAAATTACCACAATATCTTTTGAAAGGCTGGACATCTCGTCATTAAAACGTTTAATCTCCGTATCGCACACCGGCGTATCCAGCGAAGGAACTGAGGCAACAAGCTTAATTTTACCCTTAAACTCACTTAATGACCTTTCCCCCAGGTTGTTATCTAATACCTTAAAATCTAATGCCTTTTGCCCTATTTTCACCTCTTCCCCTATTAAGGTAACTGCGTTATTCTTCAAAGTTACG
>JAQTTQ010000058.1 GCA_028710685.1 Candidatus Omnitrophota bacterium
AATTCACTCTTCTTTACAAGAATCTCTTTATCTTCCCCTATGTCAAGCGGATTTCCGATAACCCCGTATGAGCGCTTAATATCCTCGGCTAAGTCTGCCGGAATCTTCAAAACATCCGAAAGTCCCTTAGTCAAATGGCCTCCCCCTAACTTAAGTAACTCTATATCTTTAAGCAGCCCGTCTCTAAAAATTAAAATCTCGGTTGTGTCGCTGCCCAAATCGCATAATACACTAACCCCTTCCCTGAATTGCGGGCTGAATACCGCCTTGCTGGTAGCTATCCCGGAAAAAGAAAGGTCTTTGATTTCATAGCCAGACTGGTTAATAACGCGGCTTAGGCTTTGAACCGAAGAAACCTTGGCGCAGAGAAGATACAGATCTACCTCTAGCCTATGGCTATAAAGTCCCAGAGGATTAACAATATTGCTCTTGGAATCAATGGTATATCCTAAAGGAATCATATGGATTATCTCATCCTCAAGGCTTGAACCTAATACCCGCGCCTGTTCATTAACCAGGTGCATATCCGAAAGGGTTATAATCTTATTCCCTCTTTCAGCAAGGGGTATTATCGCCCGGCTGTGCTTGGTAATTATATCCTGGCCGGATATATTAACCGATACAAATTTAATATTAATCCCGGATTTATTCTTCAGGCCTTTAAGGATTTTGGTGATGGAGCTGGTAAGCCCCGCAGAGTCCACGATCGCGCCCTCCTTAACCGACTTGATAGGCGCAGATTCAAAGAAAAAATTTGCCAGCTTCTTTTTTCTGATTTCGGCTAATACCGCGGTAACCTTGCTTGACCCGATATCCAACGCGCAAATATAATTATTTAACATCTTTAAATTTAATTACCGGCTCCTTAAACCTTAAATCTATATAATTAATATTACCCAGGCTATCTTTCTCCTGATTTATTAAACCCGACATAACCGCTATCTTTTCTATTATATTACCTTGAGATATTCTTACTTCAAGTATTTTTTGTTTCTGAGGCATTTGCCAGTTGGAATAAAGAGAGGTGCCTGAATCGACAATCATAAAAATAGTAATATCATCTAATCCGGCGATATCAATCCTTCGTATAGGATAGCCCTTAAGGTTAACAAACTTGCTCATTTCCTGGATAATATCCAGGGACAAGGCCAATTCCTTAATTTTATATTCCCTTCCGGTTTTTACCTGTGGGAGCTTTGACTTCAGCCCTGTAATCAGGGGCACCCCTGCATCATTAGGGGTTAACGCAGTATCATACAATACTGCGTTTTCATCGACGGCAAAATAACGGTAGAGCTCAACCAAGGCCAATGTTTTACGTTTAATAAACCTGACGAATACTTTATCGGGAAGGACCCGGGCCAGCCTCACCCTTAAACAATCAGGGCAGAACTTTGCAATATACGCCGACTCATAAGGCAAATCCAGCAGAAAAATATTCTTTCCCTTAAGATACGGAAAATCCGCTTCTACCCCTCCGATAGAAGTTACCTCTTTAACCCTGAAATAATCTGAAGTAATCAATAGCCTGCGGATATAGCCAAGAATAAATACCGCGGCAACTGCCAGGATTAAGAGATAAATTAATAATTTTGAAGGAAAGTTAACCCTTTGCCTTTTCATAAGCTAAATTTATTAAACTGGTACATAAATTAACAAAATCCACTCCCGCCTCTTTTGCGGCCTTGGGTAAGAGGCTGGTTGCGGTCAACCCCGGGATTGCATTTACCTCAAGTATAAAAGGCCTACCCTTACAATCCAGAATAATATCTACCCTGGAACAACCAAAGCAGCCTAAAAGCTTATGCGCCAGGGAAGCCGCTCTCTTTACCTTTATTGCGGTATTATAAGGAATCTTTGCCGGTACGATATAATCTGTCAGGCCGTATTTATATTTAGCCTGATAATCAAAGAAATTATGTTTAGGAATGATTTCAATGACCGGCAGCGGCTTATCCGCAAACATCCCCACAGTCAGCTCTCTGCCCTTTATATATTCTTCTATTATTACACGGTCATCAAATTTAAAGGCCAGTTTTACTGCTGTAAGCAAACTTTTATAATTATCAACTATGGAGATTCCGATACTGGAGCCGGTAAGCGCAGGTTTAATCACCAGGGGAAACTTTAATTTATGAAAGTCATGGTTCTTCTTGCCTTTTTTTATAACCTTAAATTTGGGGATGTACAAACCGTGCTTCTTAAAGATGTTGCGCGATGCGACCTTATCCATAGCCAGCCTACTGGCATTAACGCCGGAACCCGTATAGGGAATTTTAAGTTTATTCAATATCTTCTGGATCCCCCCATCTTCACCGAACCTTCCGTGTAAGGCAATAAAGGCACAATCTATTCCCTTGGCCTTAAGTAAAGACGCATTTCCCCTGAAACCCTCGCTATTGATAACTACCGGGACTGCATCTACGCCTGCCTCTCTTAGCGCCCTTAAAACAGCCTTGCCTGATTTAAGCGATATCTTCCTCTCGCTTGAAGGCCCTCCCATCAAGACGCCTATCCTGCCAAATTTTTCTATCCCCATATCTTTATCTCCGGCTCTAAGAACAACCTGAATTTGTTTCTTACTCTCTTTTTCATCAAGGAAATCAGCTTAAGCACATCTTTTGAATTGGCATTACCGCTATTAAGGATAAAATTAGCATGCCTGGGAGAAATAAACGCTCCCCCGATTCGCTTGCCTTTCAATCCGCACAACTCAATAAGCTTGCCCGCAGATTCTAATTTAGGATTTTTAAAGATACACCCGGCACTGCGAAAAGTCAAGTCCTGGCTATTGCGCCTTTTTAAAAGATGATCTTTAATATTACATTCAATAAACCCCCGGGTGCTTTTCTTAAGCCTTATCCTCGCCTTTAATATGATATATTTTTCCAGCCCGCTCTTACGGTAACCAAAAGAGATGTCCTTGTCTTTTAGGGTCTTTATACGCCCTTTAAGATCCATCACCTTAACCTGGCTTACTATCTCAGCAATATCCTTGCCCCAGCATCCGGCATTCATCATTACTGCTCCGCCCAGCGTACCGGGGATACCGGATAAAAACTCAAGCCCGGTTAATGACTTATCCAAGGAAAACTTTATAAGCCTGGACACTTTAACTCCGCTTCCTGCCTCAATAGAATTACCCTTCAATTCTATCGCCGTAAAAAAAGCAGAGCTTAGCTTCAAGACTAACCCCTTAACTCCTTTATCGTTTATCAGCAAATTGCTTCCTGCCCCGAGCACAAATACAGGAATACTGCCTTTTTCAGCCCAAGAAATAAACATCCTCAGCTCCTTTAAATCCTGGGGTTGGCAGAAAAACTGGGCCGCTCCGCCTATTCTCATAGTCGTCTTATCCTTAAGGGGCTGATTATTGCTTATCTTTAAATTTCTCTGCCAATTCATCGCTTAACCTCGATATATCCCCTGCGCCAAGGGTAATTATTAAATCCCCGGGCCTGGCTATTTTATAAACCCTGCTTATAACTTCTTCCTTGGGGCAAAACGCCACCTCTTTATCCTTATAGTATTCCTTTATGCCCCTGCTAAGGCTGCTCCCGTTAATCCCATCAACAGGCTCCTCCCCTGCAGGATAAATCTCTGTAACGATTAAACAATCTGCCGCATTAAAACTTTTGATAAATTCATTAAAAAGAAGCTTTGTGCGGCTAAAGCGGTGCGGCTGGAATATGGCGATAACCCTTTCAGGCTTAAGGTTGCCGGCAGCCTTCAACGTTGCCTTGATCTCCGAAGGGTGATGGGCATAATCATCTATAACTGTATAATCATTGTCTTGAAACTTTACCTCCAGCCTTCTTGCGGAACCCTGATAACTGCATAGGGCATCCTTTATAAATTTTATATCTATGCCTAAACTAAGGCCCAGGGCAATTACCGAGAGGGCATTAGAGATATTATGCTCTCCGCCTAATTTAAGGCTGAAATGAGAAATAAGCCTGCCCTTGCAAATACAATCAAATTCGCTCTCAAGGCCCTTTAACAATATATGTTCAGGGTAAACATCTGCCTGCGGATTCAATCCGAAAGTAACAACCTTACCGCCGTATCCCTTTATTAATTTCTTAAGGTTGATATCGTCATTACAGCAGAAAAGACAGCCCTCTTTCTCGGTTTGCCCAATAAAATTACGGAATGCATCTAATTCATTCTCAAAGGTTTTGTAATAATCGAGGTGTTCGTAATCTATATTAGTAATGATTGAATATTTGGGCTTATAATAAAGGAATGAGCCGTCTGATTCGTCTGCCTCAGCGACAAAGAACTTACCGCTGCCCATACAGGCATTAGCATCTATTTTTTTTAATATCCCTCCTATGGCCACTGTCGGGGAAAGCCCGGCCTCCAGAAGAAGGCAGGATACCAGGG
>JAQTTQ010000059.1 GCA_028710685.1 Candidatus Omnitrophota bacterium
ACCCGCTTAAAGCACCCGAAAGATGGTCGTTAATTATATCGAATGTCTTGCCGGCTTCCCTCTCCTCAAGTTTCTCACCGATACAGACAATCGGTGTAAGGCCAATTGCCAAAGCTGCCTTGATTTTCTTGTTTACGCTCTCATTAGTCTCTGCGAAAAACTGCCTGCGCTCGGAATGCCCGATAATTACAAAACTGCAGCCAGCTTCTTTAAGCATTCCTCCTGAAACTTCACCAGTAAAAGCGCCCTCCTCAAGCCAGTAAAGGTTCTGTCCCCCCAAAGATATTCCTGTTTCAGTTATAACCTCGGCGACCTCGGATAAAGCAGTAAAAGGCGGGCACAAAACTACATCCACAGCCTGGGTATCTAATTTAAAAAGCTCTCTCTTTAAGCCGTTGCTTAATTCAATCGCCTCCTTGATAGTCTTATACATCTTCCAGTTTCCGGCAATGATAGTTTTTCGCATTTTATTTGTCGGTTAAAGCTGCTACACCCGGCAAAACCTTACCTTCCAGATATTCCAAGCTTGCCCCGCCTCCTGTTGAAATGTGCGTCATTTTATCTTCCAATTTAAATTTCGCAATCGCTGCCGCTGTATCGCCGCCGCCGATAATTGAGGTACAGCTTAATTGGGCAATAAAGCCAGCGACATCTTTTGTGCCTTTGCTGAATGCATCCATCTCAAAAATTCCCAGCGGGCCGTTCCAGACAATAGTCTTGGCAGTACTTAATCTATCCATAAATAGCTTGGCTGTCTTTGGGCCGATATCAACCGCAATCTTTCCGTCGGGAATATCCTCGCCGACTGTTTCAACTTTTGCATTCGCATCAATTGCCTCAACCACAATATTGTCTACGGGCAAAAGAATGTCTTTTTTCTGATCCTTGGCCTGCTGAAGGATTGATTTTGCTAGATCCAATTTATCCTTTTCAAGCTTTGAGTTACCGATGGGCTTGCCCTGCGCCTTAAGAAAGGTGTAGGCCATCCCGCCTCCGACTATAATCGCATCGGCCTTTGGCAGAAGATTCTCGATCATCCCTATCTTATCCGAGACCTTTGCACCGCCTAAAATTACTACAAAAGGCTTGGCTGGGTTGCTTACTGCGCCGCCCAAATACTTAATCTCCTTCTCCAGAAGGAATCCGGCAGCTGACTTTAAGAAATGCGTTACCCCTTCGGTTGAGGCATGCGCGCGATGGGCAGTGCCAAAAGCATCGTTTACGAATATTTCCCCTAAAGAAGCAAGCTGCTTTGAAAAATCCGCGTCATTTGCCTCTTCCTGCGCATGGAAACGTAAATTCTCTAAAAGCACTATCCTCTCCTTAGCAGACTGGATGGACTGCTTAATATTATCTCCGACGCAATCATTCAGGAATAGAATATCTTCTCCTAAGAGCTCTTTTAAACGCTCTGATACGGGCTTTAAGCTGTATTTTTCAACAACCTTGCCATCAGGCCTGCCTAAATGACTCATCAGGACAAGCCTCTTTACTCCATGCTCTAGGATATACTTTATCGTTGGGAGTGTCGCGCGGATACGCGTGTCATCTGTAATATTTAAACCTGCATCCTGCGGCACATTAAAATCCGCCCTCATCAAAACAATCTTATCCTTAAAATCAACATCCTTAATTGTCAGCTTCGCCATCTTATATCTCCATATCTCCGATAAATAGGACCGTCCCCTTTATTTTAAAGGCCTTTTTTGATGATATATTCGCAAAGGTCAACAACACGGTTTGAATAACCCCACTCATTATCATACCATGAGAGGACCTTAACAAAATCATCCTGAATAACCTTAGTACTCTTAGCATCGACTACGGAACTTAACAAGCAGTGGTTAAAATCAATTGAAACCACAGGGTCTTCGGTATAGCCTAAAATACCATTCATCGCGCCTTCAGAAGCTGCCTTAAACGCAGCATTCAACTCTTCAGCGGTTGCCTTCTTGGATAATGCAACCGTTAAATCAACCACTGAAACATTAGGCGTTGGCACACGGATTGCAAAACCATCTAATTTTCCCTTCAACTCAGGGATAACCAGCGAGATTGCTTTCGCAGCACCGGTTGATGTAGGTATCATAGAAACTGCGGCAGCGCGGGCACGGCGTAAATCTGAATGCGCCATATCCTGAATCTTCTGATCATTGGTATAGGAATGAATCGTGGTCATTAACCCCTTTACGATCCCCCAATTATCATTCATAACCTTAGCAACCGGCGCCAGGCAGTTAGTCGTACATGAGGCATTGGATATGACATTATGGTTTTTAGGGTCATATTTATCTTCATTCACCCCTAAAACAATAGTTATATCCTCACCCTCCGCAGGAGCAGAAATAATAACCTTTTTTGCCCCGCCCTTAGTAATATGATTCTCGGCACCTTTGACCTCTTTGCCCTTTTTGTTTACCCCGTCTTTCTTAACGGTAAACAAACCGGTTGACTCAACCACTATCTCAACCCCTAAATCTTTCCAGGGAAGTTCAGAGGGATCTCTTTTGCTTAGAACCTTTATCTCTTTGCCGTTAACTGATATCGTATCTGCAGATGTAGCCTTTACCTCTCCGTTAAACCTTCCGTGCACCGAGTCATATTTAAAAAGGTAGGCGTTTGACTTTGCATCAGTCAGATCATTAACCGCCACCAATTCGATCTCTTTGCTGTTCTTCTCTAAGATTGCACGCGCCACTAAACGCCCGATCCTTCCAAAACCATTGATACCAATCTTTACTGCCATTTTTACAACCCTCCTTTAAGATATTTTGCGGATTGTTCCGGAGTAATCGGATCAATATAAAAACCCGTACCCCACTCAAAACCCGCGACCTGTGTTAATTTAGGCATAAACTCAATATGCCAATGATAATACTCCACGTCGGTCTCACCGTTAATAGGCGCTACATGAATAATGTAATTATAAGCCACGTTAGGAAAAACATTCTTTACCTTTGCAATAGTCTCTTTTAAAATTTCCGCCAGATAGCCCACCTCTTCATCCGAGATTGAGCGCAGGTAGGCGTTATGTTTTTTAGGCATAATCCAGATCTCGAAGGGAAAACGCGAAACAAAAGGACAGAAAGATAAAAAGAATTTATTTTCCAGCACAACGCGGTCCTTCTCCTGCGTCTCCTGCCTTATCATATCGCAAAAAATACAGCGCTCTTTATAATCAAAATAACTCTTTGCCCCGGTAATCTCCTCAGCCACATTCTTGGGGACCATGGGAAGGGCTACAACCTGAGTATGCGCGTGCTCAAGCGAAGCGCCCGCAGCCGAACCGAAATTCCTGAAAAACATCAGATACTTAAAACGTTTATCCTTAGCAAGGTCAACCGCCCTATTCCTGCACATCTTAATATAATTCTCAATCTCATGCGGAAGTAAATCCGGGATATCCTTGGCATGATAAGGGCTTTCGATAATAACCTCATGCGCTCCGACTCCGTTAGACATATCATAAAGCCCCAGTGGACGCCTATCCAAGTTGCCCTCAATCTGAAGCGCCGGGAATTTATTCGCCACCACCCTAACCTGCCAACCGGAAGAATTTGCAGATGTCCCCTGCTCTCTGAAACATTCAATTTCAGGAGGGGTCATCCCTTCATTGCCGTAGCAAAACGGGCAAACCCCGCCCTTATAGGCATTCTGTTCATAATGAAAATCCTTCGGATTTGCCGGGTGGTCAGTGTCTACAATCACCCATCTGCCTACAATCGGATCCCGCCTTAATTCACCCATTTTATATTTCTACCTCTCTTAAAAATTTCGCGCAATCTTCCGGAGTGATCGGGCAGATATAAAAACCTGTCCCCCATTCAAAACCGGCGACCCTTGTCAACCGGGGCATAATCTCAATATGCCAATGGTAATCCTGGTATATGGTCTTCCAATAACCTGATTTTCTCCTGCGAAAAGGCGCTGTATGGATAACGTAATTATAAGGAGGGTCATTTAACCCCTTTTTAAGTTTCGAAAGTACTGCCTTCATCACCTTGCCCAGGTTATTCAATGATTCCCCGTCCTGACAGGTGAAATCGCAGCAATGCTTCTTAGGCATTATCCAGGTTTCAAAAGGGAACCTTGCCGCAAACGGGCTTATAGCAATAAATCCGTCTAAATCCAGGATCAACCTCTCCTTCTGCTCAATCTCCTGATGAATAAGGTCGCAGAAGACACACCTTTCATGATAATTATAATAATGGCGGCTGCCTGCCAGCTCTTCCTTTACCCGCTTAGGATTTACCGGAGTTGCAATTAACTGTGAGCGCGCATGTTTCACCGCGCTTCCGCCTGCAGAGGTACCGTAGTTTTTAAAAACTAAAACGTATTTGAAACGATGGTCCT
>JAQTTQ010000060.1 GCA_028710685.1 Candidatus Omnitrophota bacterium
CTCTTTATCCTTTTCCTTAGCAAATTTTACCGAGACTATCTTCGATATACCCGATTGTTCCATAGTAATCCCGTACATTACATCGGCATTAATAATGGTTTTCTTATTATGGGTAATTACTATAAACTGAGAGTTCTGCGAGAACTCCGTAAGCGCGCGGGCAAACCTATCTACATTAGCCTCATCTAAGGCCGCGTCAATCTCATCAAGTATGCAGAATGGCGAAGGCTTTACCTTAAAAATGGCAAAGATCAAAGCAATCGCAGACATCGACTTCTCCCCGCCGGATAAAAGCAATACATTCTGCAGCTTCTTGCCCGGAGGACGGCAGATAATTTCAATACCCGACTCTAGGGGATCGCTCTCATCAACCAGATAAACCTGCGCATCGCCGCCGTTAAAAAGCAGGCGGAAGTAATTACGAAACTCAACCCGGACCTTCTCAAAGGTCTCCATAAACATCTGCTTTGTGGTACGATTAATCTTTAATATTGCCTGGTGCAAGGCCTCCTTAGCCTGGCTAAGATCAGCCTGCTGCTGGATAAGGAAATCATAGCGTTTCTTTAATTCATCATATTCCTCAATGGCAACCAAATTAACCGTCCCGTAAGAATCCAGCTTAGCCTTTAAGGCCTCTATCTCACTGAAAAGCGCCTGCCGGTCTATCTCTTCAGAAGGTATCTCAACCATATCAAGGTCGATTTTATAAGCCTGCAGCATCCTCTCTTTCAAGGTATTATATTTATATTCTATCTCCTTGTCCTGCATCTGAAGCTCATGCAGCCGCTTCTTCAAATTGTCGAGCTCTTTCCTGTCTTTTTCTACCTTTAAAACCACATCCTCAGCCCCCGAAGAAAACTCCTGATAACGCCCCTCTGCCGCTTTTAAGGCTTCACGCTTTTCTTCTATGCTCTTCTCAAAATTAACCAGCCGAGTACTGCACTCCTCTATCTCTGACTCCATTGACCCTGTTTTATTCAGGGATTCCTGAATCTGCCTCTGGATATTATCAAAATTATCCTTATCATGCGAGAAAGTCTCCTCTAAAAGCCTTAAGGTGGCCTCATCAGAGACTATACGTTTATGCAAAGACTCCAGCTCAGTCCTTACCTGCGTAATAACCACCAAAAGATCCTCCCTAAGCTTACTGTTTAAAGAAATATTCTCTTCCTCTCTCAATATGGAATCCTCGCTCATGCGCTGGCTATTGCTTAAATCCGCAAGCTGTACCTGGGCAGTTTTTATATTCCCCTCAAGCACACCCAATTCCTTCTGCACCTCAGTTAAATCTAAAACTATCAGATCTTCTTCCTCTCTGATCTTATTAAACTGCTCCAGCACTGTCTGGCGCGAAGTCTCTTTATTGGCAAGGTTAATCTCAAAAGAACGCAATTCCTGCCCTAAGGATACAATCCCCTTGTTTATTTCATCTATATGCGCCTCTTTAACCTGCTTAGAGATTCTTAATGTCCCCATACTCTCCTCTATATGCCCTATCTTCACTTCAATATTATGGGTATCCAGCTCTATAGGCTTTGCCTCTCCGGTTAACTTGAAATTTGCCGGACCAAAATAAGCCTTATCTTCGTCATCTAAATTAACCGCACTGTTTACCTGTATGACCAGTCCGTTAGTTTTATCTGCCGGAAGCCTATCCAGGTAAACCAGTGCATTTACGGTCTCAGCCTTATCCAGGTACTTTGCCTTAAGCTCTTCCAAAAAGGCCTTATGAGACTCAAGGGCAAGCTTTTGTTTTTCCAATCCTTCAATCTCGGTATTAATAGAACTTAAGGAGCGGTTCTCATCTTCAAGGTTTAACTTGCCTGAAGCTATCCTCTGGAGGCATTCATTAACCGAATTGCGCGCTGCATTAACCTCTTCGGTAACCTTAGCAAGGTTCTCCTCGGTTATTGACTTCTCCTCGTAAATCTTTGCCTTCTCAATCTCAAGCCTCTTTTTACGGGCCAGGAAGACCTGCTCCTGGGAATTAAATTCCGAGATTTGATTCCTGCTCTGGGCTATCCTGCCGGCAAGGTCCACAATCTCTTTCTTGAAACCTGAAATATTCTCAAGCGAACGCTTAATACTTGAAGCAAGGCTTGAGATCTTAATATCCTTTTCAGCCAGATCCTTAGACTTCTCTTCAATTAATCCCCTTAACCCGTCATACTCGCTTTTTACGCTCTTAAGTTTTTCTTCCTCAATCTTTAATTTAGCCTCCAGCTGGATTACCTGCTCACTCAGGTATTGTCTGGCGGCATTCAACTCCTGAATCTTTTCGCGGTTGAAATTTATACGCTCGTTATTCCTCACCACTTCATTCTCAAGGCCCATCAGCTCATTTTTGGCATTAAGCATATCCTCTTCAAGAAGCTTCAACTCAGAATTACGCGAGGCTATCCTGAGCTCTAATTCACTTATAGTAACAAGCAGTCCCTCTTCAGTTGTCTGCAGCTCTTTTAAATTGTTAATCACAACCTCTTTTTCTCCCAACAGCACATTCTTCTCTAAGGCGCAATAGGATACCTCTTTAGATTTAAGCTCTTCAAAACCCTCCTTATACCTGCGTGCCTTATTCGCCTGCCTCTCTAAGCTTCCGATTTGCCGCTTTACCTCGGTGACGATATCATTGACCCGCAGGAGATTCTGGTCGGTATCTTCGAGTTTGCGTAATGCCTCTCTTTTCTGGGCCTTATATTTTGTAATCCCCGAGGCTTCGTCAAAAACCATCCTTCTCTCTTCAGGCCGGGAACTTAAGACTAAATCGATCTTGCCTTGGGCAATGATAGAATAACTCTCCGCGCCAATCCCGGTGCCAAGCAAAATGTCGAGTATATCTTTCAACCTCACCTGATTCTTGTTCAGGAGATACTCGCTTTCTCCCGAACGGAAGAGCCTGCGCGTAATAGCCACTTCATCATTATCAAAATTAAAGAAACGGGCCTTATTGTCAAAGGCAAGGGTAACCTCAGCCATGCCTAAGGGATCGTGCTTGTCCGTTCCGTTAAAAATAACATCCAGCATCTCTGACCCGCGCAGGGATTTTGCTGACTGCTCGCCTAATACCCAGCGGATACTGTCAAATATATTTGACTTACCGCATCCGTTAGGGCCTACAACAGCAGTAATTCCGGGCTCAAAATGAAGCGTAGTCTTCTCGGAAAACGACTTAAATCCTGACAGCTCTAATCTTTTAAAATACATATTCTCCCCCTTTAATGAGGTTGCGATTGCCCCTCTAACCAAGCATCAATTTTATCTTTTTTAAAACGCCATTGCCCTACAAGCTTAACCGCCGGGATTTTATTATGCTTAACCCAGTCATAAATTGTGCGGCGGGTAACCTTTAAATAATCCGCTAAATCCTCAATTGTCATCAACCCGCTATTTATCATAGGTTACAATATAAGGGAAAAAGCTATTTTTGTCAAGGAAAATCTTTACATTCTTTGACATTCTAGTGCTAAACAGCCTATTCTAGCGATAAAAGCTGCAATCCTTCTTAGAAAAAGGGGACAGCGACTTTTTTTTAAAAAAGGTCGCTGTCCCCTTTCTGGAGCGCTGCTATATCTTATTTAATTCCTGGCATACGCCTCTCTTTGAACCTGTCCATCTTACCTTTCATCTCGCCAATCATCTTATCAAACTCTGCCTGCTGATCTTTAGAAAGTATAGACCTTATCTTAGTATTGGTCTTCTCCTTTAATCCGGCAAGCTTATCTTTGGAGGCCTTGAATACCTCTTTAGCTTCATCGCGTGAAGATTTGAGGATATTCTTTACTTCCTCTTTTTGTCCGTCACTTAACTTTAACCTTTTGCTAATCTTCTCAAATATTTCGTCCTTCCTTCCCATATCTTTATTTCTCATGTCGCATTCCATCATACCCTTCCCCTCAAAACGCGGCCTGAAATCATACCTGGGCTTACGCGCAATAGTTAAACCTATAGCCAAACCTGCCACAACCGAAACAATCGCCAGCAAAACCGGATAAATAAGCTCTTTCTTCATTCTTCCTCCTCCTTTTTAGTATAACAAGGATCCTAACTCCGTATTAGCATTATCTAAAAGCAAGTTAGAGGCCTTGTTAAAACTTGTTCCAAAAATATATTCATCCACCAGGTTCTTATTTGTAACGCCTATATTCAGGATAATTACGAAAGTAGCGGCTACCACCACCGGCACAGGTATCAACCTCTTTGACCAGGCATTGATCCCCGAAAATATATTCTCTGCTGCTGCAACAAGATCATTATCTATACGCAGCTTAAGCCTATTCCAGAATAAATCAGAATCAGATCTCACCTTGCCAAAATTAATAATCTTCTTTAACTCC
>JAQTTQ010000061.1 GCA_028710685.1 Candidatus Omnitrophota bacterium
CTCTTTTCTTCCTGCTGAAGCATCGAAAGCAAAAGAGGAATGCTTTCTTCAGATGCCTGCTGGAAGAATGATATTGTTTTTACCTTATCTGCATGGTTAGCCCTGCGGCTTGAACCTACATCCTCTATCCTATAGTAACAATTATGGAATAGATCCTTTAACAACTGTGCAGTATCCTCCACAGCCTCTCTCTCATCCGTAATACCCCGGGATATATGCGAGATAAGCTCATGGTAGAGGATCTTCAGCTGCAGTTGTTCCAAGGCAAGATTCTCCCGGAGAAGGTCTTCTGCGGAGACTGCGAAAAAGTAAGGGTTCAGATACACAGTCCTGGTGGCAATATTACAGGCAGCGATACTGCCCTGGGTAAGGGAAGGATCGTTACTGAATATAAGCGTCCAGTTGGCAAGATTTGGAGGAGCGCGGCCTAAGATATGCTCTAGCTCTGCCAGGCGCTTAGAAATAACTTCGGCCTGGTCTTTATTTAATTCCTTAGGTAACTGGTTTTCTACCTTGAAACCCTTTACCTCTATCGCCTGCGAACTCCAGTCCCTACCAAACTGCTTTTGGGATTCCCTCTGCGCTGCTTCGGTTAAGGGTAATGGGTAGGTACTTAAGGGGAATCCGCTTATGGACTTATTTAACTCCGGTATTGCTATTGAAGAGCGGCCGTCAAAATACACTGCCTCCCATCTCCTACCGTCATGGACAAGAACGCCGGCATTCCTGCCAAAACCGTGCTTCGGGAATAAATTAACATTTACTACCCTTGCGCCCGGGCTATAGCGTATATCATAACCTTCTTTATGGCCCACCACCATGGGCAATAGGTAAATCTCATTGATACGGCTTAGCTCTCCGTCAAAACAAGCCCACATAAGACCGCCGGGCATATAATCTGTTTCCCCGTATGATTTGGGGCCAAAGTGAGCATTCCCCCGGCTAAAGATAACATCAGAAAAATCGTTATTTTCTACACCCTTGACCAACCGGGAGTTAAACTCTGCGGCTATATGCTCCAGGGGCAACCTGCGCTGGTCAGAGACAAGGACAGCAGAGATCTCCTCATCAGTTAATCCGGAGACATCCTTCCCCAGGTGTTGCGCGCAAAACTCCAAAAGTTTCCATCTTAATTGGCGCATAAGCGAAGAAACAACCATAGGCGTTATCCCGCCATGCACCACTATGCGATCCTTGACAACCACGGAAGCCAGTATATCCCCGTGCAAGACATCTTCGCGGATAGATGGTATGATTGCCCCTGCACGGTTGTCATCGGCCAAACCCTGCAGATGCAAAAGCTCGTGGTTACCTATCAGAATATAGAATCTGCTGTTATTCTCCTGCGCCTTAATGCGTAAATATTTTAAATATTGATAAAGCTCGATCTGCTGGTTACCGCGGTCTAAGAAATCACCCACTACCACTACCGTAATGTTATCCGCCAACCACTCGTCGCGCATGAAATCCCTGCTCTCCCTAATAACCTTAAGATCAATTAACGCCCTGCGGAAACCGGAGAGATCTCCATGCGGATCCCCAAGGATAACCGCTTCTATGCCCTCTACCGTAAGGGCTTTTTTCTGACTCACCATAAGTTTGCAGGGGCCGTAAGGTAAATCTGCGTTCATCCAGGTTTCTCCTGAATCAAGAGAAAATACCGGCTCAACAGTATAATTACCGGGGCGCATTGCCTTCAAATACCCCTTAAAGAGAAAGTTATTTCCCGCGAATTCAAGGAATTCAAAAGGCGTATGCAAATAAATCCGTTCATCATTAATATCTGTTTTTAAAGCTGCGCAAATCTGGCCGGAGATAACCCCATCGCGAATCTTGCCCGGGATATAAACCTGGGCGAAGAAATCAACCCCTCCCCCTAGCCCTAAACGAACCTCAACTCCTGAAGCCGGGCCGGAATATCCCGCTCCAAGAAGATCAAAATTACCGGACCACTGGATTGAATTACCCTGGTTAACAGTACAAACCGCCAAAGTAAAAGACTCCAGGGAAAGATTATTTATCTTAATAAGCTCTCTAGCTAAATCAAGACGCGGCTCCACCCATTTCCCCCATTTTTCATGCGCCACCAAAGCGCCAATAATAAGCTGGCAAATAAGATAAAAGTGCATCCTCTTCCAGAAGATTTCTCCCCCAACATTAATTTGTGCCATTGATGAATAATAATCAATAAAGCCCTTAAGAATCTCTGGGGTGCTAAGGATAAGTTGCGCATTATTCTTGCGTGCGTCTATTAACCCGAGAATTGTGTTTGCTATCTCAAGGCTGCGCGCGCAAGGTCCGCTTAATTCCGCGTCGATTAAACCTTCTACCTTGCCGGAATCAGGAGACAAGAAAATATTCCAGGCAAAGGGATCTCCATGCCCGTAGACATACTCTTCTCCTTCAGCAAAACTACGCATCCGCTCAACAAAAGAAATGAGAGAATCTCCCGGGAGGGTATTATACCCAAATTGGTTTAAGGTACTCAAGGCAGTCTCTGCGCGCTTGGCATAATCAGCATATTCCTTCTGGCTAACCTTACCCTTAAGCCCCCACTTATGATGCATAATGCCTAAGGCTTGGCCTAAAGAAACTACGGAGTTATTAATTCTTTCCAAATCACATCCCGGCTCATGCATAAAAGCAAACATCTGCACCAGCCCGAGATTATTCAAATTCTCCATAACTAAGGCCTGCGCCTGATCGTCAAAATAGAGCAATTCGGGATGAGCTACGGGATTACGGTTTAAGTAGAAATCCTTTTCCGCCAAGTAAAGACCCTTACCGCGGCTTAGATTATATATCTTGATAACATATTTCTTATTGGCTGTTTCGATAACAACGCGGTCAGGGTGGTTAAGGATAAATTTCCCGTGGATTCTAACGCAGAAATCATCCAGGGAATCCTCCTTAGAGTTTAACCTGCGCAGGGAATCGCCAAGAAAGGCTATCTCATTCTCATTAGACTTGATATCGGTAAGATACTTACGGTAACTGTCTTCGTAGATTATCCCGAAGTCTTTCTTTGCCGATTCGAAATCAAGGATAATACTACTCTCCGTATGCGAACAGAGGAAATGCTGGAGCGAAAGCGAGGACGCCCCTTTTTCATCAAGCATGTATATAGCATGCCCCAGGACATCGTGGCGGATAATGTCATTGATACGTACCTGGAAGACATAGGACTCCAGGGTCTCTCCTTTCGGAGGAGCCCTGGCAGCAAGCCCTGAATCAACAAGGACCAGATGAGGGGAAACGCATTCGGCAAGACTCATATCTCTTCTATCCTTAAAATCAATCTGAACATTATGGGAGGAAATATTAAGGTCTGAAAAACCTTTCTTAAAATATTCTTTCAGGTTATCCACAAGCTCCGGCTCGTTAATGACGCGCTGACGCTGGGCATCTGTTATCTTCATCCGCGCCGGATAACACATATGCGCAATAGAAGCCTTAAACTGATAGTCTACCTTCCAGATCCCGGAATTTACTTCAATTGCACCGTTAAAGGGCAGAGGAAAATCTAAGGGGACACGCGCGTATAAATCTAATTTATTATCATGCCTGCGTTTAAAGGCAAGCGGGATAACCGCTCCAAAATCATTAACCATTACCGCCTTAACCATATCAAAAGGAATAACACCGCTTACGCCGAAATTAACAGCGTCAAAACCAACAAGATTAATTGTAGCTACTACTTCCAGCTCTTTGCGCATTGAATCAAGACCTTCATTTCCTTTAAGCAAGAACTGATTCCCGGTCCTTTCAATGGCATGCTGCCCTTGCTGGCCATAGTAGAACATATTCACCTGCTCAATTGAAACCTCCCCGCATATCCTGGGCTTTACAAGATTGAGCGCCCTGCCCTGGAAAGCGGAATTCCAGAAACGCAGATACTCTGCCGCAGTGATAGAAGCCTCTAAGACCCTGCTCAAACGTAATGACTGCGCCTGATAGAGAGAAAGCTCTCCGGTTTTAAATGCCTCATTAGCCCAGAGGACTACACGCAGATAATCCTGAGGATCGGTAGTCAAAGGAATAAGCGTATTCCCCTGTTTAACCCTGCGGTTAACTGCAATCCCCTGGTGTTGGATTATCCCCTCCCAGAAAGGCGGACCCATCTGCAAACCGGCATTCGCCGAAACATCCGCCTCGGTATACTCAGATGCCCCGGTGTAACGGTCAGAGTCCTGAATCTGGATATCGCTTGCCGCCAAAAGTTTACGCTGATCATTAATATTAAATTTGGGCTTGAATAAGAATCTGCCCGGATAATTACACTTAGCAAAACGGCTCTCGAGGCGCCTTAAATCATCCCCCATCTG
>JAQTTQ010000062.1 GCA_028710685.1 Candidatus Omnitrophota bacterium
CAGCCGTCCTGAATCTTTAAAAATGCGCGGGTATGCCCGGAAAAGTCAGTTATCCCATCACAAAAGAAAGACTTACTGACAATTAAACTTACCCCTCTTATTCCCGCAATCATGCCGGCATCCCTTTTAACCAGGCAGCCGGTAACGATAATCTTTGCTTTAGGATTTTCCCTGATGCAGCGGCGGATAACCTCTCTGGACTTACTATCAGCTGAGGAAGTTACTGTGCAGGTATTGATAAGGTAAAAATCGGCCTTTTGGTTATTTCTTGATTCCTTAAAACCATGGTTTAAGAAGCGCTCGCGGATACCCTGGGTATCATACTGGTTAACCTTACAGCCTAATGTATAAAATTTTATCTTCAAGATAGGATTATTTATTTTTGATAACGGCAGCCAGGGCAATGGCAGCGGTATCGACCCTTAAAACCAGCTCTCCGAGGGAGACCGGGATAAAACCTGCATCTTTTGCCGCCCTTACCTCATCTTCAGAGAAATCTCCTTCCGGCCCGATTAAAACAAGCATATTAAAAGCAGGCAGAGATAAAACATCCTTAAGTTTCTTCCTTACGCCGCCTAAGGTAGGAATGAGCTTCAAGTCAAAATCACCGGAGATTGCCAAAAGCTCATCAAATTTCCTGACCGGATCAACTAAGGGAATACTATTCCTCTGGCTTTGCTGGGAAGCAGACTCAGCAATCCTAATCCAACGGTTGTGGCGCGCCTCCTGCTTTTTTAAATCGAGTTTTACCACCACCCGCTGAGAAATAAACGGGATAATCCTGTCAACGCCAAGCTGGGTAAGCTTATCTATGATATCATCAAATTTTGCCTTCTTGGGTATGGCGCAGGCAAGGGTTAGATTAATCCCGGGGTTATTCTTATCCGGAAGGATTTTCTTAATAACCCTAAGGGTAACTTTCTCATCCAATCCTTTAATTACGCAGTGATATTCAATGCCCTGCTTATCAAATAATAAAACCTTCTCTTTTAAACGCAGGCACAAAACCCGCTTTATATGATGGGCCTTATCCTTATCCGTAATTACAATTGTATCCTGGAAGACAACCGGATTAGGGCAGTAAAACCTGTTCATAGTTCCTTTTCGGAAAATATTTCTGCGGTAAAGGTGTAAATTTCAATGCCATCGCCTTTCCACGCATCGGGTGAAAGCCCGGCTTTATGGGCGCAGAGATTAGACATAAACTCATCCTTGCTCCAGCCGGTTTCTGTGGCTACCTGCGGAAGGAACACACCGCTTCTAAAACCCTTGCGCACCAATACCCCGTCGATACCTAAACGTATATCATCGGGATTATCCGTCTTCTTCATAGACGATAATACGGATATCTCAATATCGATATCCTTTAACTCATCTAGGGTAACCTTGGAAAAACGCGGATCACCCGTAGCCGACTCTACAGCCATATCCCTTATTGTTAAATACAAAGGGCCCCGGCCGATAATATTGCCGATACACCCGCGCAATTCACCGCGCTTATGCAAGGTAACAAAAGCACCCAGCTCCTCCAGCAAAAGCGGGTCGGTTTCGCTTAAGGATAGTTTCTCGCCTGTTTTAAGATAATTCTCTATGGAACTACGCGCGATCTTAAGCAGTTTCTTCCTCTCTTCCTTATTCAACATGGCATTATCCTCTCTTTTGCTATCGATAACTATACTGGCATAACCTACGGTCCAAATCCCTTTGATCATTTTACCGGTTACCCTGGAAGAATGGGTGTAATCAATAAGGCTGGGCTTATCATAGCCTAAATACCTGGCCAGATTAATCGCGCTGACCACTCCAAAACCACCGCACATCTGAAGTTTGCCGTCGCGCAAACCGTAATAAAGCACCTCCGCATCCATATTATTAATAAAAGAAATGGTCAGGCTATCCATTCTCTCTGCCTCTTCAAAGTCATAACCGTGATAAAGGTCGGTTGAGACTACTATCAAAACATCATTGCGGCCTGCAATGGCAGACTTAAGTAAAAGCGCCAGCTTATTACAGGTGGATAAAGTACAATCGCCAGTAACTATGGGGACAATTTTAAATCCTTTTAGTGACCTTTGTAAAAACGGCAGTTGAACTTCAACGCTATGCTCCTTTTCAAAGGCAAGCGGCTGAAAGTATATATCTTTATCCTGATCGAGTAATTTACGGGCAAACTCCTTGTCTACTTCTACACTCCCCAGGGGAGTAATGAATTGCCCCTGCGGGTAAACAGAGACACCGCTAAAACCATAATGATGCCCGGTCCCGATTATAATAACGGTCTTGTATTTTTTAGGTTTGAGAAGCTTATAGGCAGCGGCTACGGCCTGGCCTGAAAAACCATACCCTGCATGAGGGACAATAAGTATAAATGCATCGGTATCGGATTTCTGCGGATTAGCGCCGGAAATCAGGCTATCTACCATTTTAGAGAGCTCTTTTGGATTATCAGGATAAAATGTTCCCGCGGCAGAAGGCTCTTTTATGTTTCCGGCGAAAGAGTAGTTTAAAAGAAGTACCGCGGCAAAGAGAACAACCCAAAAAACTATTAGCTTTTTCTTCATCTTGTCGTAATACGCCTTGAAGGCACTTTCGCTCGCTTAATAGGCACTTTCACTCGCTATCCCGCTTGTCGCGGCATTACGCTCGTTCAAGTGCCACCATTTTTTTCGCTCTGTCGCGAGAAAAATGGTGGAGCTGAGCGGGATCGAACCGCTGGCCTCCTCGTTGCGAACGAGGCGCTCTCCCAGCTGAGCTACAGCCCCAAAACTCTATATAAATTTATCACAAAGTCTCTCTTTTATCAATAAAAAACTACAGGGGACGGTTCTCTATAAAGAATTTGACATATGCCTTGTTGTAAATTGTTGTGGTAGATGTGGTTATAAGCGGGAGAACCGTCCCCTAGCGGGTGGAGATGGAAGGTAGATCTATGGCGGCACGCATATTCATTTCAGGATTCTCAGATGTGGCTGTGGCAGAGGGCTGTGAAGGATCCCAACGCGCAGTGATTACTACCTCAACATGATTCCCTTGGGCAAAGTTTGCCACTTTAGTAGGATTAAAAGCCACTATCTTATCCGAGAGGACTTCTGTATTTGCTGCGGAGCATGCACAGGTAGGAGATGACCCGCAGTTAGCGCAAAAGGTCAGCCGATAAGTAGAGGGATTAAATGTATAGCTTACCCAGGTATCCGAACTATCTTTTTTGCCGTCAGGGTTGCTATCTACAAAAAATGATAAAGAGGTATTGGCTGCTATAGAAACCGCAGAGTTAGCTCCATATATCCTTTCATTCCCTATGGCCCTTAACCCCTGCTTAGTTATATGCTCAAAACAGAATGAGATCTCATTCTGCAGCCTAGTCCTGCGGTCAGATGAAACCACATGATGGCGGCTGAAAACATTTATACTGGTGATCCCTACAATGATAAGGCTAAAGATCACCAAAACAATCAAAAGCTCCATCAAGGTTACGGATTTATTTTTATCAGGCATTAGTCAAGGCTAGGCAAGGTTATGGTAACCCTCACCCTGGTAAGGTTGCTCGGGAGGCCGGCAGTATTGACGTTATATTCACCTCTATAATTTCTCCCGTCAATAGTTATGTTTTGCGTAGCTACTGATTGGCTGCCCAGCGGGTTACTAGTCCAGGTCGCCTGATTAACGTGGTTTTGCAGAGGATCCAGGAAGTATTTACCGATTTCCCCGCCTGCCATGCGCACCCGGCTTCTTTGGGTATAACGTTTACCGGCAAGAAAGATATTAGCCAAACCAGTAAGTAATAATGCCAGGATAATTAGCGAAACAATAATTTCCAGCAAGGTTAAAGCTTTCTTATTCATATTAATATGAATTACTGCATCCCTGCAGGGCATCCTGCAGATTTTACAGGCTCAGCGTTAAAATTTGTACTAGTTAAAGTATAGGTACACCCTGCTGTACCCACCCTGGTTGCAGTAAGTGTAGCCACGCCTGTTCCCGCATTAACCGAAGCAGCATACAACCAATTAGCCGCATGTAAATCTAGCTTAAGCGCTGTATTACATAAGGCTGCGCTGGCACAGGCAACATAACGGTTATTATTGCTCTCCATCTTATATATCTTCTGCGCAGAAGCAATAAGCTTAAGGCTGGCAATAGCCTCCCGGCTTAAGGCATTCTGTTTTGTCCGATCAAATCCCGGAGCTGCAATTGCGGCAATAATACCTATAATAACGATAACTACTAAAAGCTCAATAAGGGTAAAAGAGGCAATTTTCTTAAATGTCATCTTT
>JAQTTQ010000018.1:0-16564 GCA_028710685.1 Candidatus Omnitrophota bacterium
TTCATTACCGCAGGCCCATCCAACACGCCAACCGGTCATATTATAAGTCTTGGAGAACGAATGAAATTCTATAACAACATCCCTTGCCCCTTTTGATTCTAACATGCTCGGCGGCCGGTAGCCATCATAGCTCATCTGCGAATACGCCAAATCAGATACGATAATGACTTTATGCCTGCGCGCAAAAATAATAGCCTCCCTGAAAAAATCCTTTCCGGCTGTTGCGCCGGTAGGGTTATTCGGATAATTTAAAAACATGATCTTAGCTTTCTTAAGTATGCCATCCGGTATTTTCTTAAAATCCGGGAGGAAACCATTGGAGCTTAAAAGAGGCATAAGATAAACTTTACCTCCTGCTAAAATCGTTCCGCCCTTATAAGGAGGATAACAGGGATCGGGGACAAGCGAGTAATCCCCAGGATTTAGAAAGGCCAGAGGAAAATGCGCAATGCCCTCCTTAGAGCCTATTAAAGGGAGAATCTCGCTGTTAGCATCTAAAACAACATTAAATATTTTCTTATACCAAAGGCTGATTGAGCGGCGCAAAACAGGCATCCCCTGGTCAAGGGCATAGCGATGGTTTGCCGGATCAAGCGAAGCCTTATATAAATTATCAATTATATACTTAGGCGTAGGTTGGTCAGGGTCCCCTATCCCCAGGTCGATAATATCCCTTCCCTCAGCGCGCGCCTTTCTTTTGGCTTTGTCAATCTCCAGAAATAAATAAGGCGGTAGACTTTGCAGCTTCTTTGATAATTCAAAGCTCATTTCTTTCTCCTCTAATACTACATACCATATACTAAATACTACATACTATTTCTTGTCCCCTAATACATCCTGCATACTATATAACCCCGCAGGTTTTCCATATACCCACTTTGCTGCTTTTAAGGCGCCTAGGGCGAATAAATCGCGCGAATGTGCCTGATGTTTTATCTCGATACGTTCCGCATTACCGCAGAATATTACCGTATGGTCTCCCACGATATCCCCTAAACGTATTGAATGGGTAGGAATATTCTTTTTTGCCGCATCCGTCAAAACCTCAACCATTTTCTTGGCGGTACCCGAAGGCGCGTCCTGCTTTGCTTTATGGTGCGCCTCAACAACCTCAATATTATAATCCGACCCTAATCTCTTAACCACTTCAGGCAAAAGAGTAAATAGGGTATTAATCCCTACGCTAAAATTAGGAGAGAAAACAATCGGTATGACATTAGAGGCCTCTTTTATCTTATTAATCTGGCCGTCGCTTAAACCGGTCGTCCCCAAAACAAGCGGTTTTTTATATCTGGCAGCATAATCAAGGTTTTCCTCTGTTGCCTGTGCTGTGGTAAAATCTATAAACACATCAATAAGAAAAACCCCATCCTGGTTAGAAGATATTTTAAGTTTTCCGATATCCCTGCCGATTGCAGGGGTACCTTTCTTTTCTAAAGCCAAGGCCAGCTCAAAATCCTTATCCTGGCAAGCAAGCTCGAAGATACGCCTTCCCATCTTTCCGCAGACACCCGCTACGCCAAGCTTAATTATTTTTTGGTTGATATTCATAGATACTCTCCTAAATTCCAGGGACAGTCCCTATCTTGCATCCAAGGACAATCCCTGTATTATTTCAGCAAGCCGTAGTCAACTAGCGCCTTCTTTAATTTCTCTTCATTCTCGGGCAGCATCGAAGACATCGGAAGCCTTAAATTGGGTTCGCACATGCCAAGGAGGCCCATTGCCGTCTTTACCGGGACCGGATTAGTCTCGATAAATAACGCCCTAATCAAAGGAAGCAATTTAAAATGTATCCTCTGGGCCCCTTTAATATCCCCTTCCATAAAGGAATTAACTAAATCTGCCGTATCCGCAGGGACAATATTTGCCGCAACCGATATAACCCCAGTACCGCCTATGCTTAATACAGGCAAAGTTAAGCTGTCATCTCCGGCAATTAACTGGAAATTAGGAGGACATAATGCCTTAATGCGCGACATCTGGTCCAAATTTCCCGAGGCCTCTTTTACCGCCACGATATTCTTACAGCTTAAGGCAAGCCTGGCAATAGTCTCAGGCTCGATATTCACGCCCGTCCTACCGGCTATATTATATAGTATAATCGGGATCTTAACCGAATCAGCAACAGCCTTAAAATGCTCGTAAAGCCCTTTTTGCGTCGGGCGGTTATAATAAGGAGAAACCTGCAATGAAGCATCCGCACCTGCACGAGCAGCCTGTTTTGTTAAAGTGACCGCTTCCTCGGTTGAATTCGAACCGGTACCGGCGATAACCGGAACCCTTTTCCTGGACTGCTCAATAGTAACCTCGATAACCCTCTCATGCTCCTCAAAAGAAAGAGTTGCCGACTCGCCTGTAGTACCGCAAGGAACAATCCCGCTGGTACCGTTTTTTATCTGAAAATCAATCAGGTCCTTAAGCTTTTTTTCATCAACCCTTCCTTCATGAAACGGCGTAACTATGGCTACGATTGAACCCTTAAACATAGCATTCCCCCTTGTAAACTATTTTTGCACGGCCTTCCAACCAGACATTTCTGAATCCGTCTTTAACCCTATCAAAATAAACCCTTAATATCTCCTGGCCTTTGGTCTTAACGTTAATACCTCCGGAAGATAAAATCTTACAGCTGGCAGCTAAAATTAAAGCTGATGCGGTTGAACCCGTGCCGCAGGCTAGCGTTTCTCCCTCAACCCCTCTTTCATAGGTACGCACGCCTATAGATTTATTACCTAAGAGTTGTACAAAATTTACGTTTGTCCCTTTTGGCGAAAACTTACTATGAAAACGAACCTGCCTTCCTATACCGTCAACATCAATATTATTCAGGCCCTCTACGAATATTACCGTATGCGGAACTCCGGTATTAATAAAATTTACCCTTAAATTTCTTCCATTAACGCTTAAGGGCATATTCAATTTAAGGCCCTTAGGATCGGTAAGCCTTATTTTAACCTTATCCCCTTTTACCTGCGCGCTTATTTTACCTGCTTTTGTCTCAATGCAGAAATTCAAGCTTGAGGCCTTTAGCTGCCTGCCGCAATAAAGCGCCGCGCACCTTGCCCCATTACCGCACATTTCAGCCTCTGAGCCGTCCGCATTAAATATGCGCATTCTAACATCTGCCTTACTTGACTTCCCTAAAACAAGCAGCCCGTCGGCCCCAACCCCGTATTTACGGTCACAGAGCTTTCTGCTTAGACTTTTTAAAGAAGCACGACTTCCCCCCCCGGAGCCTAAGACTACAAAATCGTTTCCGGAAGCCACCATTTTAGTAAAATTAACTTTACGCATATTTAACGCCCCGAAAGAAAAGAAGGAACCAGCTCATTGCGAATCAAATCCTCGCAGGATTCCCTTTTTCTGATTACAAAAACCTTATCCTTTACTACCATAACTTCTGCTACCCTGCGCCTTGAATTATAATTACTGGACATACTGAAACCATAGGCGCCTGCGCCCATAACCGCAATGTAATCCCCTTCTTTTACCCTGGGTAAAAGCCTGTCCTTAGCAAAAAAATCTCCGCTTTCGCATATCGGCCCGACGATATCAACTTTATCCTTAACCTTGTTTTCTGCCTCTAAGGTTAAGATATTATGATACGCCCCGTATAGAGCAGGACGGATTAAATCATTCATGGCCGCATCAACAATAACAAATTTCTTCTTGGAGGTATTTTTTACATAGAGCACCTTCGTCGCCAATATACCGCTGTTTCCGGCGATAAACCTCCCCGGCTCCATAATTATCTTAAGCTTTGTTTTCTCAAGCAGAGGCAGTACTTTCCGGGCAAACCTTTTGGCTGTCTGCGGAGTTTCTTTATCATAAATTATGCCTAAACCCCCTCCGATATTAAGGTACTCAAGAAACAACCTCTCCTTCTTAAGGTTACCTATAAAGGCAACAACCTTCCTGATCGCCTCGACATAAGGAGAGGATTCGGTTATCTGGGAACCGATATGAATGTGCAATCCCGCAATCCTTATATTAGTAAATGCCCCACGCATCAGAAGAATCTGGCGGGCGCTCCTTAAATCAATCCCGAATTTATTGGTGAGCTTACCGGTAGTGATATATTTGTGGGTCTTTGGCTCTACATCCGGGTTAATCCGTATAGCTACATTCGCAGTCTTATGTAATCTTCTTGCAATACCGTTAATGCTCTCCAGCTCCGGCAGAGACTCTACGTTAAAGAAAAGGATGCCTTTTCTGATTGCATACTCTATCTCTTTCTCCGTTTTGCCTACCGAGGCATAGACTATTTTCTTGGGGCTGCACCCTGCCTTAAGCGCGCGGAAGAGCTCTCCTCCGGAAACAATATCCAATCCCGCCCCTTTTTTAACCAGCGCACGAAGAAGCGCAAGGTTAGAATTGGCCTTTACAGAATAGCAAATCAAAGGATTAATCTTTTTAAAGGCCTGCCCTAACTTTAAGAAATGGCTAATTAAGGTATGATAGCTGTAGACATAAAGCGGTGTGCCAAAACGCTCTGCCAGCTTCTGGACCCTTACGCTCTCGCAATAAAATTGGTTATTTTTATATTTAAATTCGTGCATATTCCTAATAGGCTCTTTCCATCTTTATTGGGTACAGCGACCATTTTTTAAAAAAATGGTCGCTGTCCCTATTTAATTTAGTCTCTTGCCCCACCTTTCAATCTGTTTAAGAACTAATCCGGGATTGGTGCCTCCGCATGACTTCTTCAGATTAACTGACGCGCGCGCATTGAGTATATTCCTAATATCTAAATCCAGCTTAGGCGAATATGCCTTTAGCTCTAATGCGCTTAGGCTTGAAATATTATCACCCTTATCAAGGCAATCTCTTACCAGCCTGCCGACAATATCATGAGCCTGCCTGTAGGATATGCCCTTTTTTATAAGGTATTCAACAATATCCACCGAAAACAATGATTCATCGTTTAGCTTGGCGGCAATCGCCTCTTTTTCGATAATAATATTATCAAAAAGCGGGATAAAAACCTCAAGCATATTCTTAACCGTATCAATAGCATCAAAAAGCGCCGGCTTATCCAGCTGCAAGTCCCGGTTATAAGAGGAAGGCAGCCCCTTCATCAATATCAAAACGCTGGATAAGTTACCCTGGATCTTGCCCACTGAACCCCTGATTAATTCCAGAATATCAGGGTTTTTCTTATGAGGCATAATACTTGAACCGGTACAAAAGGAAAAGTCGATATCGATAAAAGAGAATTCTTTTGTCGACCAGAGAATTAAATCTTCAGCCATCCTTGATAAATGTACCGATAGAATAGACAAGCCCGCTAAAACCTCAATTATAAAATCCCTGTCGCTTACGCTATCAATGCTGTTTGCGGTAACATCTTTAAAGCCTAATTCCTTAGCAACATAAGCACGGTTGATATTCAACCCCGTGCCGGAAAATGCGCAGGCACCCAAGGGCATACTGTCAGCGCGCTTCTTAGAATCCATCAGCCTTCCCTTATCCCTTTCCAGTCCTTCAATGTAACTTAAAAGATGATGCGCCAATAAAACACATTGGGCTACCTGCAGATGCGTATAGCCGGGAATAATAACATTTATATTCGCCTTACCCAGCTTAAGTATCGCCTTTTGCAGCTCGGTAATCAGCTGCGTTAAATCATCAATTTCATCTTTAATATACATCTTAATATCCAGCGCTACCTGATCATTCCTGGATCTGGCTGTATGCAATTTAAAGGCAGCCTTACCGACTTTCTTAGAAAGCACCTCCTGAATATTAGAATGTATATCTTCGGCATTAAGATCAAACTTAAAATTGCCATTTTTTAAATCCATAAGTATTGCGTTAAGCCCTTTTACAATTAAGGCGGCATCGGATCTTGGAATAATATTCTGCTTAGCTAGCATCCTGGCATGGGCAATGCTTCCTAAACAGTCATATTTAGCCAGCCTCTTATCAAATGAAATACTCGAGGTAAACCTGTCGGTCAAGGCGTTTGTCTTTTTGGAAAATCTGGAACCCCAAAGTTTTTTGGACATTTTCTCTCCCGTATCTTGTTGCCTGTAGTTATCTTGTCGTGGGACAGTCCCCTAGGTTTGTATCTTTGCTAGCCATCTACGGAGACAGTCCCTACTGGCAATGCTTGAGCATTACCTCTTGTATGGTAAACCCCAAATCTTAATAAATCCTTCTGCCAGCCTCTGGTCAAACTTATCTTCTTTTCCGTAGGTACTTAACTCTTTTTTATAAAGCGAATGTTTAGACTTTCTGGATACTGCCACGCAGCTGCCTTTAAATAACTTTAATTTTATTGTGCCGGTTACATATTTCTGGGTAGCATTGACAAAATTATCCAGCGCATCCTTTAACGGCGAAAACCAGAGTCCATTATACACTAATTCCGAATATTTCAGTGCAACAATATCCTTAAAATGCGCAAGCTCCCTGTCCAAAACCAGCGCCTCCAATTCTTTATGCGCTATATGCAGGATTGTTGCGCCAGGCGCCTCATAAATTTCCCTGGATTTAATGCCTACCAGCCTGTTCTCCACCATATCCGATCTTCCGACGCCATAAAGCCCGCCCACTTCATTGAGATGGTTAACCAGCGTTTTCAGGTTATAGGCCTTACCGTCTACCTTTTTAGGAACACCCTTCTCGAAATATACCTCAATATATTTTGCATAGGTTGTTTGAGTAATGGGATTCTTTGTAATCATATAGGCATCTTCCGGAGGCTCCTGTTCCAAATTCTCTAAAATACCCGCCTCTATGCTAATCCCCCAAATATTCCTGTCTATACTGTATGGTTTCTTTTTTGTGACTTCAATAGGAATATTATGCATCTTGGCATATTCAATTTCTTCTTCCCGGGACTTAAACTCCCAAACCCTTACCGGAGCGATGATCTCAAGCTTAGGGTCAAGTATCCCCGCCCCGACTTCCAATCTTACCTGATCATTGCCTTTACCCGTACACCCATGGGCTATTGCATCAGCTTTTTCTTTGTGCGCTATCTCGACAAGGTATTTAGCAATTAGAGGCCTTCCCAAAGCTGTAGCTAATAAGTATTTACCTTCATAAACAGCCCCGGCCTTAAGCGCAGGCATGCAAAAATCTTCTACAAACTCATTCTGCAAGTCTTTAACGTATACCTTTAACGCCCCGGCTGCCAAGGCCCTAGCCTCAATAGCGTCAAGGTCTTCGCCCTTGCCCAGCCCCTGGCCGAGGTCAGCCATAAAGCATATCACCTCATATCCCTGCTCCCTAAGCCACCTGACAATACATGAAGTATCTAATCCGCCTGAATATGCTAATATTACCTTTTTCATTCTTTATTATCTCCCAAAATATACTTATCTTCTCGTGGTACAGTCCCTACTGGCAATACTTATTTCAATAATTTTATTAAGATCGCCTTCTGCACATGCATTCTATTCTCCGCCTGATCAAAAACAACGGAATACTTGCCATCTAAGACATCGTCGGTTATCTCTTCCCCTCTGTGTGCCGGGAGGCAATGCATAATCAACGCATTCTTATTAGCTGAATTTACCAAATTCGCGTTAACCTGGAAAGAGGCGAAAATCTCTCTCCTCTTTCTGGATTCTTCTTCCTGGCCCATACTCGCCCAAACATCGGTATATATAACATCCGCCCCCTTTACAGCATCAAAAGCATTATTAAATAATTTTATAGAGGCATTGTTCAACTCGGCCATAGATTTAGAATCATTTAACACTAAAAGATCCGGCTCATAACCCTTAGGAGAACCTACGTGCATATTCACCCCTAGCTTTGCACAGGCAAAGAGCAGGGAATGACAAACATTATTGCCGTCGCCAATATAGGCGAGAGTGATATTCTTAAGCCCCTTTGCCTTCTCCCTTATTGTATACAGATCCGCCAACCCCTGGCAGGGATGAGAAAAATCCGATAACCCGTTGATGACCGGGATACTGGCAGTCTTAGCCATCTCAAGGCAGTTTTTATGCTCAAATGTCCTTAGCACTATCCCGTCGATATATCTGGACAAGGTCTTCGCTACATCAGCGATAGACTCCCTTACACCCAGGCTGATTTCATTCGGCGAGAGATACAAGGAATTCCCACCCAACTGGAACATCCCAACTTCAAAAGAAACCCGGGTCCTATTAGAAGGCTTCTGGAATATAAGGGCCAAGGTTTTACCCTTTAAGGCCTTGCTGAATTTAGCCTTGTTATTCTTAAGCCTGTCCGTAAGAGAGAAGATATCCATTATCTCTTTAGCGCTTAAATCCTTAATTGAAATAAGATCCTTTTTCATTTTTTATCCTTATAAGTTGAGGATTCCCCCTGGGGAGTGTCCCTTTGGGGAGCGTCCCCCAGAACGCTTTCCAGGATGGTGATGGCTTTGTCGATCTCTTTTTTTGTTACATTCAAGGCCGGCATGAGCCTTAATACTTTGTCATGAGTACAGTTAATCAAAAGCCCCTTAACAAGGCATTTTTCAACTATCGGCCTGCCTTCGGTATTTAATTCTACTCCCGCCATTAACCCCATCCCCCTTACTTCCTTAATAACATCATACCTGTCCTCCAGCGCATTAAGCAGAAGGAATAAATATTCCCCCATCTTCCGGGCGTTAGCCAGCAGCTTTTCTTTTTTTACCGCTTTTAAGACTGCTAACGCTGCCCTTGAGATAACCGGTCCTCCCCCGAAAGTAGAGGCATGCATACCGGCAGTTAAAGTATCGGCTATATCTTTCTTAACCAGCATACAGCCTATCGGAAGGCCTGCGCCTAAGGCCTTAGCCAGAGTCATGATATCAGGGATAATGCCGTAATTTTGATAACAGAATAATTTACCGCTCCTGCCTATCCCGGTTTGAACCTCATCTACAATCAAAAGCAAGTTTTTCTCATCGCATATTTTTCTTAAGGCGAGGACAAAATCTTTATCTGCCACATTTATCCCGCCCTCACCCTGGATGAGCTCTAACATTACAGCCACAGTCTTATCGGTTATTGCATCACTTACCGCTTTAATATCATTGAACTTAACCGTCTTAAACCCTTCAAGCAAAGGGCCAAAACCTTCCTGATATTTCTTCTGGCCCGTAGCGCTTAAAGCGCCAAGGGTCCTGCCGTGAAAAGAATTCTCAAAGGTAATTACCTCATACCTTCCCTTGCCGAATTTCCGGGCGAATTTAATTGCCGCCTCATTAGCCTCGGCTCCGGAGTTACAGAAAAAAACCTTTGAAGGAAATGACCAGTAAACTATCTCTTTAGCTAATTTAGCCTGCGGTATATGATAATAATTATTGGGGATAAATATTAACTTGGATATTTGATCCCTTACAGCCGACATCACCTTAGGATGGCAATGCCCAAGGTTGCCCACACCCCAACCCGGGAAGAAATCAAGATAGGCATTATTATGTATATCCCATAGCCTGGAACCCTTGCCCTTCACAAAAACCAAAGGGACCTTGGTATATGTAGGCATTATATTCTCTTTATAGCTGCTAAAGACTTCCTCTTTTTTCATTTATCTTACTATCTCCGTACCGATTCCTTTATCGGTAAAAATCTCCAGGAGCAATCCGTGTGGGGTACGGGCATCGACAATATGGGTTTTCTTAACCCCCTTTTCCAACGCCAAAATACATGCCTTTACCTTAGGAATCATCCCCTGCTGAATAACATTCTCTTCTATGAGGCCATGGGCTTCATTGATATTCAAAGTCGAGAGAAAGGAATGCGCATCTTCGGGATTACGTAAAATACCCTTAACATTGGTTAAGAGGACAAACTTTTCCGCCTCCAGGGCAGAGGCAATACTTGCCGCCGCCTCATCAGCGTTTACATTATAAACCTTTTTATCTTTCCCGGCGCCCATAGGCAATATAACCGCTATCCTGTCTTTCTTCAGCTCCTCCTTAATCAACTCCGAGTTTATCCCGGTGATGCACCCTACCAGGCCTAAATCTATCTTGGCCTTCTTTTTCTCAACCTGGATGAGCTTTTCATCCTTGCCGTTTAAGCCTACTGCCTTTGCCCCCAATTCATTTATCTCTTTGACTATAATGTCATTTAAATTCTGAAGCTCTTCCTCCACTATATTCAAAGTCTCCTGGTCAGTTACGCGCATGCCGTCAACAAACTCAGTCTTCTTGCCGCTAGAGCGCATCCGGCCGCTTATGTTGGGCCCTCCCCCGTGGACTAATACCGGCCGTAACCCCATGAAACTTAAAAAAACTATATCCTCTAAAACCCCCGCGCGTATCTTCTCTTCGCCCAGAATACTGCCGCCGTATTTAATAACTATCGTCTTCTTATGAAACTTCTTGATATAAGGCAGCGCCTCAATCAAGACATCAGCCTTCCTTATTGCTTCTTCCATTTTAATTATACTCCGCGTTAATCTTAATATATTCAGGGGTAAGGTCCGATGTATAAACAACCGCATTAGCCTTACCTACACCTAATGCAACATTAACCGTAATATCTTTTTTCTTTAATGAGCTCACCTTGATTTTTAAATTCTTTTCCAAGGCACTAACCCCGCTTGCCCCGAGGGCAGAGGCAATCCTGCCAAAGTTAGGGTTTTCTCCGTAAACAGCAGTCTTAAAAAGACTGGAGTTGGCTATGGAAAGAGCTGCCCTTCTTGCCTGGTTAAAATCTTTTGCGCCTGTTACCTTAATCTCTATAAACTTAGTTGCCCCTTCCGCATCCCTCACAATCATCTTAGCTAATTCAAGAGAGACCAGGCTTAAGGCCTTAGTAAATAACTTAAGGCCCTCTTTGCCGGGAGGCCTCTTATCCAAGGCTGCTCCATTAGCCAAAAGTATCACGCTATCATTAGTACTCATGCACCCGTCAACGGTTATACAGTTAAAAGAATTATCCACCGCCTCCTTTAAGGCCTTCTTTAATAAGGCCGGGCTTAAATCAAAATCCGTAAGCATAAAAACAAGCAGCGTTGCCATATCCGGCGAGATCATTCCCGCGCCCTTGGCTATACCGCAAAGAGTTACCGGCCTGCCGGCAATATTAACCTTAACCGTAACCCCTTTTGAAAAGGTATCCGTGGTCATTATCGCTTCAGAGGCTTCCTTAATCCCCTTATAAGATAATTTCTTAACCAGTCCCGGAAGCGCATATTTAATCTTTGCTAAAGGCAGCCTCCTGCCGATAATACCGGTTGAGGCAACCAGAACGCTTTCTCTCTTAACGCCTAAGCCCTTAGCCAGAATGCCGGCGGTATTTAAAGAATCCGCTAATCCCTTTTTACCGTTAAAACAATTAGCATTGCCGCTATTGGCAATGATTGCCCTGAATAATCCTCCCTTGCCTAGAAAATCCCTGCACAAGATAACCGGAGCAGCCGGTATCTTATTGACCGTAAATAAACCCGCGGCCTTTGCCGGAAAACAAGAATAAAGCAAAGCCAGATCTAATTTACCGGGCTTCTTTATCCCGCAGGACACCCCGGAGGCTTTAAAGCCGCAGGGCAAGATTGCCTTTTTATATATTTTCATATAAGCCCGGAGGTTTCAGGGAAACCACACATAATATTCATATTCTCCACTGCCTGCCCTGATGCCCCTTTAATTAAATTATCTATCGCGCTGACTATAATAATGCTGCCGCCTGAATCCTTAATCCCGATATCACAAAAATTTGTATTTACAACATCCTTAATAGAGGGAAACTCCCCCTTATTTTTAATCCGCACAAAAGGCTTACCTCTGTAAAACTTTTTATAAATCCCGATTATATCTTTACCCGCATGTTTCTTGCGCTTCTTGAGGTAAATAGTCTCCAATATGCCCCTATACACCGGAAGAAGGTGCGGGACAAAAGTTACACTAACCTTCTTGCCTGCCAGGCGAGAAAGCTCCTGGTTAATTTCAGGCATATGCTGATGCATCCCGACTTTATAGGCTTTAAAATCATCCTTTGCATCGCTTAAGGAGAATTCCTGCGCCTTTTTCTTGCCTGCTCCGCTTACGCCGGATTTAGCATCAATAACTATCATGGATAAATCAGCTATCCCCAAAGAGACTAAAGGCGCTAGGGATAATATCGCTGCCGTAGGATAACATCCGGGGTTAGCAACCAGCTGCGCTTTCTTGATCTCCTTAGGAAACAATTCAGCCAAGCCATATACGGCTTTTTTGACTCCGCCGCCATCCTTATGCCTCACCGCATAAAACTTAGAGTAGACCTTCAAATCTTTAATCCGGTAATCAGCACTTAAATCAATTACCCTGACCCCTGACTTAATCAACCCTGCGGCTATATCCATAGAGGCAGTATGGGGGAGGGCAAGAAAAACCAGGTCGCACTTATCGGATATAATATCGGCATCCGGCTTATCGCAAATTAAATTCAACTTCGAGGCAAACTGAGGGAAAACCTCGGCAGATGGCTTATTATAAGCGCTTCTTGAGAAAAGCCCGGTGATCTTAACCTTAGGATGCTTAATAAGGATACGGATTAACTCGCCTCCCGTATACCCGGTTACCCCGACTATCCCCACCCTGATCATAATAAACCTTCTTTCATAATGAATTTAATCTTAAAGCAAAAACATCTTATAGTCAAGCATTTTCTCGTCGATAACAAAAATCCCGCTTGGGCTTCAAGCGGGATATAAAACTAATGAATATTTCATGCTTCTATTACATAAAAACTTTACCTCTTAGTCCACTGGAAGCGCTTACGTGCACCCTTCTGGCCGTATTTCTTACGTTCCTTGGCGCGCGGGTCACGGGTTAAATAACCCTGCTTACGCAATAAGTCCTTGAAAGCAGGATCTATAGTTACCAAGGCGCGTGAAATACCAAGCCTTAAGGCCCCGGCCTGTCCAGTTAAACCTCCGCCACTTATATTAGCAACAACGTCATATTTATTCATATTATTAGTCGCATCTAAAGGCTGCTTTATGATAATCCTATCGGTCTCCCGTAAAAAATATTTCTCATAAGGACGCTTGTTAATCTTAAATTCGCCTTTTCCCGGGATAAGCTGCACCCTGGCTACTGATTCCTTACGCCTGCCTACTGCTGTATACTTTACTCTTTCGCTCATTATTTTAATTAAACCTCCAGAATTTGAGGATTTTGTGCCTTATGATTATGTTTATCATCCGCATAAATCTTTAATTTCTTAAGCATATCCGTACCTAAACGCCCCTTGGGAAGCATTCTCCTGACAGCAAGCTCCACTACCATCCCAGGCTTATGCTCAAACATCCTCTCAAAAGGAACCTCCCTTAAACCACCCGGATAACCGGAGTAACGACGGTAAACCTTCTGCTTGGCCTTCCTGCCGGTTAACCTTAGCTTAGCGGCGTTAATTACAATAACCGCATCTCCGGTATCTATATGAGGCGTGAATATAGGCTTATGCTTGCCTCTTAATACCGCGGCTACCTTAGTAGCAAACCTGCCCAGGACTTTATCCTTAGCATCTACCAGGTACCATTTCCTTTTAATCTCTTCTTTTTTAGCTACATATGTCTTATTCATAGATTAGAAAGTATAGCACAATTATCGGTTAAGTCAAATATTTTTTACAAATTTATACAACAATATCAAGACTAGCCCCCAGATAAAAATCAGCCAAAATGGGATACTGACCCTTTCGACCTTATTAACAACAAGGCTATGGGTATTTTTATAAATCCTGAAGAACTTATTCTTGCCTATTAAGGATAGCTTATAAAAGTCAACGATATTATCCACCTGATCCTCTTCATCTATTACCGTAAAAATTATTATTTTTGAAGAAAGAAAGGGGTCAAAACAATGCGCCTCCCTTACTTCAGGCAGAAGCGCGTTTGCGCTCGCTCTGCCCGAAAGGCTAGAGACGGCTAAGCCTGCAATATTAAGCGTAGAAAAGACAATATCCCCTTCTTTTGAATTTTCCCTTATAATAGAGGCTGCTTCCATATATTCATTCGGGAACCATAAGGTCTGGCCTTTAGCAAAAAGCATCCCCGCAAAAGCTGAATCCGAGAAAATCACTTTAGGCGGCCAATTCTCTTTTGGATGGTTTAAATTCAGCAAGAGAGTAGGAGAAAACAGAAGGATTACCGCGCATATCCCGGCAACCGCATACTTTAATTTTATCTTCGTGTATAAATAATCCATGGTTAGGGCGGATGGAAAAATCAGGGCGAAATACCCTTCCTCGCAAAAGAAACGGTTAGGGTATAAGATAAATATAAAACTGGATATAAATAAACTCAGGAATAAAGCATACCTGTTTCTCTGCCTGAAGGCAATAGCCAAACCTGCCAGCGCCAGCAATGGCTCCAGGAATTTAAGCTTAAGCAGGTATCCTCCGCTAAGATGATAACCTAAAGCAGAGATTGAACCTAATGATGCCAACTGTTTAATAACTGCCGGCATTGCAAGGACTGCCGCAATAATAACAACCTTAAGGATACCCTTGCGCTTATCAGCGCTAAATATCCCCAGGATAAAAAATACTATCGTAAGATATACTGAAACCCCTATGTGAGTATAAAAACAAAGCGACAGAAGAATAGCGCTACGGATAAGCTTATTCTTAAGCAACTCCCCCAGGGATAAGACAGCAAATATCAAGGCAATGGTAGAAGGAATATGGTTTAATAAAGATAGGTAGAAAGCAAAGGAACTAAAAAACATAATCGTAACAAAGAAAGCCAGCCGGGAAGAATAATTCTTCCGCGTGAATTTCCAGGTTACCAGAAGCAATAGCCAGGGAAAGAGTATCTCGCTTACCTTAGCCAAGACAACCTGGCTAAGGCCTAATTTCATAAATAACGAAAGGATAAGGTGAAATAACGGCGGGTAGATATGCACCCTTCCCACAGGCGCATACTGCCAGAAATCCCAGCCGCTATATCCTCCTGACTGAAGAAAACCCCAGGCAGTAAGTAAATGGTAATATACATCCATATACTGCGGCAATATTACCCAGCGCACTAACTGCAAGGTCAAGAATATTGCAATAGTTAGTTTTGATAAAAAATCCCAGGATATATTACTTAAATATTTATTTATCATATTCTTAATACCTTACCCTAAGCAGACACAAGCCCTCAGGCAGCACGGTCTCTCCGGCAAGCCTGCGATCCTTTAATAAAAGTATCTCTTTAAGCCTTCCCTTTTTTAACCTGCCCCTGCCTACTTCAATAAGAGTGCCTACAATATTGCGGATCATATTATACAGAAAACCGTCCGCTTCTATATCTATATGTATAAAATCGCCCTTCCTGGATATATTCAGCTTTTTAATGCTTTTAACCGGGTTTTTTTCTTTTCCCAGAGAAGCCCGGAAAGAACTAAAATCATGCCTTCCCAATAATACCCTTGACTCCCGGCGCATAAGCCCTGTATCTAATTTATGCGGATAAAACAAAACCCTTCCCTCAAATAAAGGAGAAGAATGGCCGCGGTTTAATATCGTATAACGGTATAACTTTGATTTACTTGAAAAACGGCTGTGGAAACTGAGAGAGGTATTGGATGCCCGGGATATTTTTATATCTTTGGGAAGAAGGCTATTTAACCCTAATTTTAATTTATTAAGCGGGATTGCGTTTGTGGTTTGAAAGTTTGCTACTTGGGCTAAGGCATGGACTCCGGCATCTGTCCTTCCGGAGGCAATTAACTTGACCTTTTCCCTAGTTATCCTGTAAAGAGCTTTTTCTATTACTGCCTGTATACTCTTTTTTCTGGCATTAGGCTGAACCTGCCAACCGCAGTATCTCACCCCGTTATATTCAATAATCAGCCTGATATTTCTCAGGACTTCTTTATTAGGCATTCTGCGATCTGGACAGCGTTTGTAGCAGCACCTTTACGCAGGTTATCAGCAACAACCCAAAGCCACAAGCCATTCTTTACAAAGGCATCACAACGGATACGCCCGATAAAAGTCTCATCCCTGCCTTCGCAATTATAAGGCATAGGATATATATTGTTCCTGGGATCGTCCTGTAAAACTACGCCCGGGGCGTTAGACAAAACCTCTTTAACCTTGTCAACACTAATATGCTTCTCAGTCTCTATATAAATTGATTCCGAATGCCCGGTCCTTACCGGTACCCTGACTGTGGTAGCCGATATCTTAATTTTAGGGGCATGCATAATCTTATGGGTCTCTTTAACCAGTTTCCACTCTTCATTGGTATAATCTCCATCTACAAAACTTCCGATATGAGGAAAGACGTTGTAGGCTAGCTGCTGAGGCATAGATTTATTTGCCGGGCTTACATGTACGTTAGTGAAACCTCCGCGGGCAATTAAAGAAGTCTCTTCCTTTAACTGCTCCACAGCACCCTTACCGGCACCGCTTGAAGCCTGTAAGGTTGTAACTATCGCCCTTTTTATCCCTGCTTTCTTATAGATAGGGTTTAAGGCTACAACCATCTGGATAGTAGAACAATTTGGATTAGCTATTATACCTTTATGCTTTCCTACATCCGCGGCATTCACCTCAGGGACAACCAGAGGAACTTTGGGATCCATGCGGAAGTCCGCCCCGTTATCGATAACTACAGCGCCTCTTTTAACTGCCTCTGTGGCATATGTTGCGGAAGCACCCTTCTC
>JAQTTQ010000018.1:16664-17891 GCA_028710685.1 Candidatus Omnitrophota bacterium
CCGACCTCAGAAGTAGAATAACCCATCTTTCCCGCGGCCAGAGATTTTAATTTACTATTAGCTACCTTTATAACCGCATCCTCTATGACCTTTCCTGCCTTAATTTCGCCTAAGTTCTCCAACATCATGCCGGCAGCGCAAATCGCCGCCAAAGGATTAATAATATTCTTACCCGTATATTTAGGCGCGCTCCCTCCGATAGGCTCAAACATAGATACGCCTGCAGGATTGATATTCCCTCCGGCAGCAATACCCATCCCCCCCTGTATCATTGCGCCTAAGTCAGTAATTATGTCACCGAACATATTATCGGTTACAATAACATCAAACCACTCCGGGTTTTTCACAAACCACATAGTAGTCGCATCTACGTGCGCATAGTCGGTTACGACATCCGGATAATCTTTGGCTACCTCGTTAAATACCCTCTCCCAAAGATTCCAGGCAAAAGTTAATACATTAGTTTTACCGCAGAGCGTAAGCTTCATCTTCTTATTGCGTTTACGGGTATATTCAAAGGCATAACGTATACAGCGCTCCACGCCAAAGCGGGTATTATAGGAAATCTGTATGGCTACTTCATCCTTAGTCCCCTTATCTTTAAACTCACCCATTCCTTTATAGAGGCCTTCGGAATTCTCGCGCACAACTACAAAATCAATATCCTCAGGGTTTTTGTCTTTTAAGGGACAATAGGCAGAATTATACAACTTTACGGGACGTAAATTTATATACTGGTCTAAGGCAAATCTCAATTTAAGCAAAACCCCTGTTTCAATAATCCCCGGCTTGACCTGCGGGTCTCCGACTGCTCCCAGATAAATCGCCGAATACTTTTTAAGCTCTTCAACATCGCTATCATCGACTAATTTACCGGTTTTTAAATACCTCTGGCCGCTAAAATCAAAACTTTTAGTTTCATACTTAAAACCGAACTTGCTGCTTACTGCCTCTATGACCTTAAGCCCCTCAGCCACTACCTCCGGTCCAGTACCATCACCTGGTATAACTGCTATTTTATACATTAGTTCTCTCCCATCCATTACTTATCTTGTTGTGAGACAGTTCCCTGCTGGCGATACTTGATGTAATTCATCAAACCGCCCCTCTGCACTAATTCCCTCAAGAATTCAGGAAACCCTTCGGTTTTATATTCCTGATTCTGGGTAATATTCTTTATTAACCCGCTGGCTAAATCTATCTCCAGTATATCTGCGTCATTAATCT
>JAQTTQ010000019.1 GCA_028710685.1 Candidatus Omnitrophota bacterium
CTTCGAGTTCTGCTAACTCTTTCTTCTTATCTGGTTCCTGTATATACTTCTTTCGCGCAATGGATTCCAACTCTCTCACCTTATTGCCAAAGAAGATTTTTTCTCCGGAATCTTCTGTCTCCGCCTTTTCCCCGCCGTCCATATCCGCGGTATCAACTTCATCCTTCCCGCCGAATTCACCAAATATCCTCACAAGCAACATCTCCGGATCATATTGCACCCAAGCACGATAAATGCCGGCCGATTTGGTAAATTGCATCAAATCACCAGCAATTCTTTCCAATATCTTTAGATTATCGGGCAGCGTTCTCTTGAATCCGGCATCGGTATTTCTGAAACCTTCGATGAATGTGGCGAGGATATCCTCTCTTCTTGAAGATTCCTGCCAACCGTCCAATAATGTCAACCGCGATAAATCCTGTTTTGCGGCCAAGGCCGCGTATTCTTGTAAAGTCAACCTGTCCGCGGATAGTCTATTCACAAGATCGTAATCTTCAATGTCGATAAGTGTGATTTCCCCGCTGTCGCAGTCTATTATGGCATCGTCAGGATCTATCTTATGCGGCAAAAGCCATCCCCTGCCGCGGGCCAACGCGCCTAACGATAATATATAATTACGCAGAGCTCGATGATTTTTTTGTATACCGGAAATTATTTTTTTGTTAGCGGGATCAAAGAAACATCCTTCCACATATTCGTGTATGCTTATATTGTCGCAAACCAACATTTTGTATCCTTTATACACATTTTGTATTATCTTGCGCATTTTAGGCTTTCTCTGAAACTTCAAAGTGGGATCATATATAAGCACCTGCAGAACTATTTGCTGCTTAAGAATTATATTAAACATATAAACGTCGGTTACATCATCGCCGCATCTCAAATGCCTCAACTTACCCACTAATTTAATATTGTCATAATCCAACAACTCATTCTCAAGATAAGCCGCCAAAAGATATAGTATTGTCAGTATATACTCTCTTCTATCCCAGAATTCAGTTGGACTAGCGGATAAAGCATCATCCAATCCAACATATAACTTTATAACTTGAGGATATCCGGCATATAATAACCTTATGTATTTTTCTCCGTTAATCTGCGGATTGTTCAAGATGATTTCGTTTATAAGGCCCCTATTCCGGTACTCCCACCCTCGCTCATTATTCGCGCCATAACTAATGGTATGTTTAACAAAAAGTTCCCTATCCGTAAATAATTCCTCTGCCATAAAATCATTCAGATTATTCACTACGATATCGGCTCCTGATTGTAATAATACCTGGCTGATATTATTCCTGTTGACCCCGGCTACCATTCCGAGATTAGCACGAACACCGGATTCAATATCGACTTGCGCACTGCCGAATACGGCCACCTGATAGTCTGCCAATTTCATCTTCTCCACAGCCAGCCATAATAAATCTGGGGAAGGCTTGCCCCAAGGAACATTCTTACCGGTCACTACGATCTGTATTATTTCATCCAATCCTGTCCTGGAAATAATTTCCGCGGCAGATTCATGATCGGAACAAAGCGCTACCTGGGTCCCCAAAGCTTGCAACTGCTCTATGAATGTCCTTGCATCAGGGAGGACGCCGATTCCAGACTCAATAATACCGGTATCAGAGTATAATCGTTGCGCATCCACAACTACATCTAAATCTAATATAATGCCTTTTATAAATAATTTATTATTCAGCACTCCAGATTCAATCTCCCTCTTGCCGCCGCCATCAAACTTATTACCAAAAGAAACAACTCTATGTGTTGGTTGTAATAACTTTTTACAAAAATTCTCCATATCCACATAAACACCGTACCGTTCAATATCTTGTAATGTCTTACAAAAAACTTTCCCAATATTCTCATTATTCAAGAGATAACTCAAGGTATCTTCTATTGCTGTAGGCTCTTCAACTATTACACCATTCTTAAAGTGTGACTTGATTTCATGATAGAAGACACAGAATCTGAAATAATTCTCTAATTCTGGTCTAAAAAGTGCATAACTGAAATAAATCTTACCTCCGACAATCCGAGCGATATGGATTCGTTGATCCTGAGCAGAAATTGGGATATTAGAAGAAATCACGACCCCACTTATTGAAGGCAACTCTTTCTGTGTCAATAACCAAGCCTTAAAACTTTCTTGGAAAGAATTTACTCTTTCATTAGCAATTCCTCGGTAAACAGGACCAAGGTTATTTATTATTTCTTGATTCCAATAAACACCTTCGACATTACCATTTTTTAATATAAACTCTATGGGAATATCTGGTAACAATCGTTCATTTTCCTTGATCTTTATTTGGGCAGGAAATTCCCAAGCTTTTGGTATATGTTGAAGGCTATTCTCTTTAACCTTCAATTCTTTCATTAGAGCCACACTAATTCCTTCCAGATAAAACATGCTGGTTAATTCAAAAAGTCTTTTTAGTCTTCGTATTTTTTTATTCTCAGCCGTATTCTTCATTATATCAACCGTATGGGCTTCCGTAGTATCGGAGAATACTTGAATGGCTAATTGACTAGACTTGGCTAAAGAAGAACTCACATTCGCAGTTATAACAACGGTTTTGCATCCTATCTCTTTAGCAATCCTAATCTTTTCAAGCGTCTGGTACCTTGCTCCAGAATTGGAAAGGAATATACACACATCGCCTTCTCTGGCTTTAGAAACAATATCTCTTGGCCCAGGCACATAAGATTCAAACCCGATATTTTGGATTCTACGGGAGAAAAGTCTTGCTACATAATTATTCTGTCCAAGACCAAATATATAGACCCTGTGATCTTCTTTTTGAGCTGTGATCAAAATATTTATGAACTCTGCCGTATGAGATTCTATAGATCGTATTTGAGTAATTAAGCCCCCACTAATGTCATGCGCACTCTCAACGGTATCCTGTACAGCCATAATTAACTCTGTTGCTTGCGAAGATACTTGTTTCAAAATCAAAGCTTCTATTATCCCTTCTAAGAACAACATTACACTGTATTCAAAGGTAGAAGAAAGCGGGAGCCAATGAGATCCATTATCAACGTTTGTATTTAAAATATCATTCTTAGTCCTGCCGCTAATCTTTATAAGCACATTTTCTTCTTTCACTACACCCCAAATCTTGGCACTACGATTAGCTGTTACTGAGAATATTTTGTTTGTAAAACCATCCTTTTTATATAAAGAATCAATTTTCGTAAGATTATCCACTACCGAAAAGGTTTCTCCGGTTCCGGAGAGGGTTAAAATTAAATCGTTTTCTCCTAGAAGGAATTCCGGCGTTATTTCTTTTAAATCATCTACGTCAAAACCTAAAGCTCTAAGTTTCTGAAGAAAGAACATACCGACTTCCCCAACTCTTCCTGCGGCGTTCAAAATTACTCTGCCTCTTATCTTGTGAATTTCAAATAAAGCCTCAATAAGTTGAACTGTTTCTTGAGTGCTTTGATCTATATCACTAGTTACTTTATCAATATGCTCATCCATCTTCCTTACTGAATTGCTTACATATTGAGAAGTTCTCAAATGGAAAGAGGAAATTTTGTTTTTCTTAGACCCGAAGAGCGCTTCATAAACCTCGTTAACTGTCTCTTGCTTTAATTCCACATTGTCAAAATAAGTATATTTATCTTTTCTTGTATTAATATTTAATAGCGATTCTATAATAATATCCTTACTAATACCTAACTCACTAGGATTACTCGGTAAACCCAAGTCCCGAATAAGTTGCATCATCCCATCAAAAGCTTCGGGTTCGTAATCATCTCTATATAAATAACACATAATCATTGTTGCTATTGCTACAACTTCTCCATGAAGCCTGGGAATATTACTATTCAGACGTTTATCTATCTCATCCCCCAAAAGATGCTCGCTACCATCTTTGGGACGAGAACTTCCGTATCTCATATTTAACAAAGAGGCTTCTGCCATTAACTCAGAAAGGATCACCATCCCTAAAGTAGTATTCTCCGATACTTCATTCTTATTCTCTTCTATTATTTCAAGGATCCTTGATGCCCGTCCAAAAATAACAGTATCTATCAACTCTTTGCCATTATCACTCGCTAATTGCCAATCTAATAAAGCTGGGAATATACTTACAATATCTCCGGCACCAGCCCTATTCGCTCTTTCCCCAGTAATTATATTTCCGAGGTTGAAACTCAAGAAATCTTTCAAGAAAGAGATATCTATGATAACTCTATCCACAGTGCCAGATTCTTCGGAGACTCTTATGCGATTGCCGTTGTTATCTCTATAAAATATTGATTTTTCGGTAAACATACCGTTTGTTGACAAAGCAGACGGTATAACAATAGTTTTCTTATCAATCAATCTACCGATTGATTTTCCCCAATCGATGACAGTCCCGGTTCCTATTATAACTAAAATCTCTGAATTACATCTGTTCACTTCTTCTTTAAATTCTTCTATGGATTTGCCATCTATGGTTAAAGCTTCCTTATTTATATACCATTTATAGTGCTGATTAGTTAAATATTCCTTTATTTCCTTTGTAGTCACTATGCAGTAATTATTATGGTATTTCATTAGTTCATCGTAGATTATATTACTTCCAATAATGCTTTCTGGGAGATTACATCGTCTATCCCATTTTATTCTATTTTTAGTTTTGTCACATCGTATGAAGTTAGCATATTGGGCTACTCCTATAGCACCAGAGTAATTCACGTCTAATTTACTACGTTTTATCGATATATTCTCAGCCAGCGGCGGATAATTGTTTCTTAAATACTCATTAGCCAACTTAATAAGTTGTTCACCTGTTTCATCTTGGGTAATCCCTCCGCTAAGTTCAATATCACCGACTCCGGTAATTTTATATATCTGTACAGCCTCCTTTGCTATATGCGCCCCTATATCATTTAAAAGTTTTAGGGTCCTGTTCAAATCTATAGCAATGAATCCTCCTCCAGTGATGTCTATACCCATTTTTTGAGCCCGAAAAGGAATGGCACTGGCAGGAACATAACCGCCATAACATCCCTTAACTTCACAACCGGGATCGATCTCAGCATCATCACTCATTTCAATAACCATATGTCCGCCTTGTTGGGGGATGATTTCTATCTCTCCATCTTTTATTTTTACATATCCAGGACCTGTTCCTATAGGTAAAACAACCTTCGAGCCGTCATTACAGCCATTTTCTTGATAATTATAAGCTATATCAGCGAATCCAAAGGCATCGGCATCGTTCATAATCGCTACTTCTACAGAAGGGAATTTCTCCTTAAGCCTTATTTCGATCTCATTTACAGCGGCATAGTCTAAAGTAAAGTCAGTTTCTTTATTTCTATTCTTTTTCCAATAACGCTCAAAATTAGTCAATCTTAATACTCTGGCGCGCCCATCCTTCATTCTTTCAATCGGAGAAGGAAATGTTATCCCTATTGCATTTATTTCTGCATCTGTTTTCACAATTGATTCGTCTATTATCTTGATTATATTGTCTCTTAGCCATTCCCCGTCCTGACTTCTATCCACACCGAATGAATTTTTATAGCACACTTCGTTATTCGAAATAATTACTACCTTTATATTGGTTCCGCCGATATCTACACCTAAAATAGAACTATTGGGTTCCAAACAGATATCATGTTGAGATAGTTCTTTGGTTATTAAGAACTTGAAATCCTTACTAGTACAAATTCTTATTTCATGTCCAAAATTACCATAAAAGCTGAATTTCTTGTAATGAGCTTCAATGTTCTTTCTGATATCATTCACAATACGTTCCTCAATTATTTTATCTTCCGTGAAAATAATTATATCTTCCGCACCTTCACAGACAACAAAGTTGTATATCGAAACTGTTAAATATTTTATTAGCATATCCCAATTGTCTGGGACAAGAAACAAACTGGGGACATTTATCTTTAATACTTTCGGATCATGATAACCTCTGTGGAAGAATATTCTTATATGTAGACATTCTTCATCGCTCTCAGCGAAATATTTTATTCTTTCATCCCAATAATTTATATCTCCATTATTTCTTAATTCTTCCAATAGTATTTGATACCCAAGATTATGAGATATTTCTGGGAATATTTTATTACGTTGAATATCACTATTCCCACCGTCACTGATTTCTTCATTTATATCCACTGGGGCATTCCATTTGAGCATCACGGAGGGCTTACTGCTGCAGTTTACCAAAGAGTAACTCCTGACAGTTGCGGGGATTATGGCGGATTCGGAGGCGTTCAATATCACTCCCTTCCCGGGACCAGCTCGTATCTCCACGCTCCCTTCCAGCACGTACAACGGATACCCCTGCTCTCCCTTTTCCACTTTTATCCCGCTGCCCACGGTCATCTCGTACACTTCCACTTTAGTCTCTTTACCGAACAACTGCCTCACACGATTGTCTTCGCCGTCTTCATATACCGTTTTCGGGATGCTGTACAGCCTCTCCGGGCTGCTCGCCTGCCAGTTGATCCCGCTCTTATCCTGGTTGAACACCTCTATCGAACCCTGCAAATCTTCTTTCGCCGGCCTCGGCTGTTTGCCGTCTAAGCTGTCGCTGAACGCCAGCGTGGCGTCTTTCAGGTTGCCTACGTCCGCTTTGGACGGCGCTATCGAGAACTCTATCAACGTGGTACCACCGCGTATCGCATGCACCATCCCGCCCCTTACCACCACGTATGTCTCAGGCCTTAGGTCTATCTTGTTCAACAGCAGCTCGAACAAGTTACGCACCAGCAGGATATCCTTACCGGATTTGCCTTGTTCCCGCGTTATCTCCACTCTCGCTCCGGCATAGAAGTATTCCTTCCCTTCTATACGCAGCGATACGCCTTCCGCAGTTTCTTCATATACCTTTACCCGGCCATCAGGGGTAAGCACCCGGTAGCTGTTGCCGCTTATTTCCAAGCGGTTAAGCTCCTTCACCAATTTCCCCTCTTTATCGTATTCCTTCAGGTCCACGCGCGAATGGTCATACAGCGTCCGCAGTCTCTCTTCGCTTAAATCGTTCTTCCATCCTATATATATCGTCCCGGTCCCGCGGTAATACATCCACATCTCCGGCTTAGGAGGAACATTTTTGCCTTTTCCGGTCCTCAGCATCGCCGCGCTGTGCAGTTGCGCGGACAATGCCTCTTTCGCATCTATTATCTTCATTATCGACGCCATATGCGGCCCGTATTTGGCCACGTGCGCCTTGCCAAGTATGCTTTCCCCGGCCTCGGCAAGCAGATCATGCAGGTTCATCTTCCTGCCGTTTCCATCTATAACTTCGGTCGGATACTGCTTATCGTCAGACCCGAGCCACCACTCCCCCACCACCGCATTATTTTCGTCCAAATCTTCTTCGCTGAAGCCCATTTCCGCCAATTTGTCAGCGGCTATTACCAGACCGGACTCGTCTATTATTCCTAACCCTTTCAATATCTCCGACTCCCGCCACGGCTTACCCCAGGTATATCCGTCGGCTCCGGTCCGAACGTTCGCACATCCAAACAGGATGATCTCGCTCCCGCCGTCATACATCGGTATCCCGCGCTTTCTTAAAAGCGAGTACCAACCTATTGTCTTCTGCAGAATATCCTCGTTCAACGCTTGGTTTCTCAACGTATCCCTGTCGCCGAAAACGACCTGACCTCCAAAGTCATGCAAGAGTCCGATCCAATACGCATACTCTATAAAATACCGGGAGAATCTTTCCGCACCGTTAGCCGAAAGAATTGTCTCCGCAAGAACTTTGCATATCTTAGCCGTTCTCCGCATATGCTCCTTCACAAAATGCAGGTTTAAATGCTTATCTATCACAACACCGGGTACATAAGGAATAACAATATAATCAAACATATCCTGAAATTTAATCTTTTCCCCGGTCATCAAGAACAACGAACGCTCGAATAAAGCGATGGTGTCGCGGAGAGAAAGACCGTAGGTTTCGGCTTCAATATTCACGGTTAGCACGAATACTCGGGGGATATCCTTACGTTGAACCAATGTCTCTGCTACGCCGTTAACTAATAAATCGGTCAGAATCGAACAAATCAGCCCTCCTCCTCCCGTATAAATCAGCATAAATATGTGTTCATCCTCGCCTTCGCCGATAATAACCGCAAGCGCCCCTGTAAGCGGCCCAAATCGCACGTGTCCGAATCTTACTAAATTTTCCAGATATCGCGCCATTTCATATTCTTTAGAAGATTGCAAATGTGCCAACGCAATGCCGACCGATTCATTGTTTATGTCAACAGAAGGGCAAAGCTCTACGTCAGGAATTAATATCTGTCGTTCCTGAAATCTATCCGGTAGAGGCCTAAAATCGCCGGCATTATATGATTTTTCTCCTCCTTTTTTATTGTCATTAACTCCACCGTCCAACATTATCATAACCGAACCCTCAATCTCTCTATTTGGCTCATCGTCCTGCACACCGCCATCTTTATGCAACGCCTTCAAGAAATCTCCCACAGCTTCAAACGCCGGACCGCCGACATATAACTTTGCCAGCGGTTCCATATCATTTACCGAACCTTCCAGTTGGAATATCACGTATTTACAATCCTGCAAGTACTTAGCCACTTCATGCAACCCCCGCCCCATAACCAAAATATCTTTGTTTTCTATTTCTCCAGCCAGACTGATTATCTGGGAGTTAACATGATGCAATAACAGATCCACGACCCTTACTTTATTAAGTGAATTCAATACTATATTGATAGCTCCCGTGCCAGCCTTTCTGGCAATCACCGGCAGCCCCTCCTCTTTGAATTTAATGTTCAGATGCTTAATCACGGCGTTCCTTACGTCATATACACCGTTAATCATTTCATGAAGCGGCAAGTTATCTTTTCCGGCTTTGTTATTCTTGACTATCTTCTTGTTTTCTTGTTCAGCAACAGCCCGGCTGAGGACATTTCGCTTGTCTAGTTCAAGGCTGATCTGCGCTTCACGCCTCTCGCATCTAATTTTCTCGTCTATTGTTTCCCCGCTTAAATCAAAAAGTTGCTGATCTAGGCTATAGCACTTCATTGCCGTGTCGACTATAATGCTTACTTGATCCTTATACTCATCCCACAACAGGGAAAAATTGGCATAAATCGGTTTAATTTGGACATTTCCTTTTTTGTCAAACCCCCAAGCCTCGGAACCGGAAGAAGGAGCTATAATCATCCGGTGTCTTAATTCAGGGTTTACCCTGTATACCAAATTCTCTACAGTTTTCTCTTTATTCCAGCCGCTGATAACAATATACATACCCCCTTTAGAAAGAAAACCTTCTAACCCCTCGATAACTTCCCGGCTTACTTCAAGAGGCTCATTATTTTTACCCAGGGGACTTAAAGTGTGTCCAAAATTACTGATAACAAGCTTAGGCATATTAGGAACAACGTCTTTTATGTTTTCTGCCGAAAAGTGATTTTCGGAAGGCATATCCGTAAGATCTCCGACAACCACGCGTTTATGAAGTTCTAAAACCGCCCCCTTACAGTTTAAATCAGAATTCTGGCTCATCGTCCTTCTTATTTCGCGCTCAAGCACTACTTTCCTACGATAAACTGTAAGCAGTTGCTGATATTCTTTTGAGATTTCTATCTTTTCCATAAATATTTTATCCAGCATTTCCGCCAGAACATCCGAGTCATAGCCGATGATATCTTTTTGCTCATGGACACCACTCCGGTCGACCTCAACATTAACAGGCATGCTGAGTTCCCGGCACAAGAAATGCACGTCCTTGAAGTTTTTGATCGTCTGTTTGAGCCTTTCGGACGCGCCTTTCTCTTCTTTTACGTTGACAATGGCGTGGCTGAAAAGCGAAGCGAAATCAAAGCGCGTTGCCTGCTCAATCTGCTCGATTATTTCAGTTACGCTGTAATCAACGGTTTCGCAGTCATTTACGGGATTAAAAATAAATACCGTCGGCAAACCTTCTTCCTTCCGGTTTCTTAACGCCTCAGAAACGCCTTTTGTCATTAATATGGGGATCAAATCGGTATTCAATGCCCCCGGCGCCACTATTATCGCGTCCTTAGTTCCTCTGATCATGCTTTCGAGTTGCCTATAAACTTCAGGATCGGCTTTATCTAAAAAGCCTGTTTCCTCAATCTGAGAATAGTGAATGATATGATTGATATTCCCCTGCCCGATCACCAGTCTTGATCTTAATTCAACGGTTTCCCCATTAAAGTCTAATGTTACGCTTTCAGCATCATTATTAAGTACTTCATCCCTATCATCCCGCATTCGGATTATAACTTTACTGTCTGGAGAGATATAATCGCCCAATTCTTCTATAACAGTCGAGCGCACTCCATTAATCTCTATAATAATTCGCCCTGCCTGTCTGCATACGCTAATTTTCAACCCGTTAATCTCTATATCTTCTCTCTCATTTTCATCGATTTCAAATTCCTTCGTCGCCCGCGTGGTTTCGGTATCTCTTATCTTGACTAAAAGGCCTTCCTTTGTATTCACCACTTCCGCCGTTTCCTTACCGCGGGTGATGCTTATTCCTTCGAGCAACGCGTACAAATTCCCTTTTTCAAAGCTCGCGGGTAAGACATAACCTTCGCTAATGCCTAAAATTCGGCATAATTGTTTGAAACCGGCTGCATATTTATCTACATCGACTTTCTTGGTATTTTCATCGAACGCTTCGGCATTTACCATAACATATAGCCAGATAAAAGTGGAAATACAATTACCGGCGATAGTCAATTCCCCTGTTTTTATAAACTTTTCATCTATTCCTTCGGCAATGCGCAGCATCTGGCTACAAAAGTAAAGCCAATCGTTATCCAGATTATCTTTGTCCTTTTCTGTAACTATTTTAAGTAACTCTTTTACTTTATCGCGTAACAGGCCGCGGTCATTTTTTCCCATTGTTGCCAGGAAAACTTGTCTTTTGGCCTCAGACAGAAAACCGGCAAGCACGTTCATGCTCTTCTCCGGCGAAATTATATAGCCGTATTTCTCTGCCAAACTATCCTGCAGAATTTTTGATCCTCCGGTATTATCATAAGGACTCACAACAACCCCTATTTTCCGGCCGTTCCCTTCAAGAGACGCAGATAACCCTTGGGCCATTGCTTGCGAGAATTTGTGAGCGAAGAAATTTCCCGTAGAACCGTTACTGATCAACAGGATATCCGGAGCTTCAAGAACTGTTTCTACGCCCTCGGCCTCGCCGTCTATCCGGCTGAACTCCGTAAAATTTCTGTCCGTCGCCTTCTGAGCCTTAGCCATAGAGCGAAGCAGTATTTTTTCGTCCTGTCCGAATATATACAACAAATCCTTGTAGATTTTTTCGTTTTCTTCATCCAAATCTACGGGTTTTCCCACCTTTTCATATTTGTTTACTTTCTCTTCAGGCAAATAATCCAGTATTCCATATATAGGATTCGCCCACCATGGTTCAGGCCCATCAGCTTCCTGCCTGAGCGTCCGGGCCATGTACTCGTCGGCTCCGGCAAGAATAGGGGATTTGCCCATTCGTACCACTAATGACGGGGCGGGAAGGTAACTGAGAATTTTCTTGGAATCCGCGGCGAAATCCCAGTTGCGATGCAAAAACAATTTGCGGTACCACATGTCACCTATGTACATTATCAAATCCGCCTTTTTCAGTTCCTGGTAATATCCCACAGGCATATCCACAAAATCCCGTCCGATGGTAGAATACCCAATATTATCAATAGTAACTCTTAGTCCGCTTTCCTCTATATACTCTTTTAATCTTCCGGACAACTCCTGCATATATTTAGCGTATTTTATTTTCTCTTCATTTATTTCTAAGCTCGGAATTTTACTCAAAACATCAATCTGTAAATCCACATCCCCTTTACCCTGGAAAGGCGTGGTAACATCCGACACAGAATAAGGATAATTCTTAGTATGTAAAACCACTTTCGAAACTATCTTTTTCCTCAAACAAATGTCAACCAGCCATAACAAACATACCAATTCCAAACCGACATTATCATGCAGGATGTGCAATTCAGTCTTTTCTCCCTGTTTGGTCAGTTTCTGTAAAGAAATCAGGTAATTCACCACCTCCGACAGATTGTCAACAGGGTATCTTCCGCTCATCTTTCCCTCTGCCTTGTGAGTAGGATCACTGTATTGATTCCCCAGAAGGATAACGTCCAACATTGTACTGAGAATCAAATAAAGGCCGCTCCCTCCTTGTTCTTCATAAACTTTAAGCTGTTGGATATCTACGTTATTAATAAAATCCTGCGCCCCTGTTTCACGCTGATAATTCTTCTTATCTATAAAAGGATCAACCCCGTTTTTCCAGTATTTAGTCGTCTCAAGTATCTTTATGTAAAAATAACTCGCGGCTATGCTCCACGGCATATTATCCTTCTCCGTTCCCTTAAACTCCGCATCGTCAACAACAAATTCTTGAAGTTCCCCTTCCAGGCCTTTGATCTCTTCGTCCGAAGCGCCTTTATTTTTAAGTTGAAACTCAAAAACTCTTAAATGTTCTTGGGTTATATTGATAAACCAGGGCTTCCGGATATAGTCATTGATTACTCCATCCCAATACTCCCGGATATCAGCAGGGACATCTTCGCTTAAAGGCTCAACCGGGCTGTTTATCAAAATATCGTTTCGAAACTTCTTTAACCTTTCTACTATCTCGTCATATTTCTTCTCTTCGCCGTTATAGTACGCCTTGATAGCTTTTTTAAATTCCCCGCTCTTTTTGTCGTTAATAAGCAAACCGGGGAACTCCCAGGCCTGGCCGATGAAATCAGGAAACTCAAACAGCAGGTCGGTAACGAGGACTTCACCGGGCAATTTACCTTTCCCTAAAGATTTCTCCATATCTTCCCAGTATTCTTCGGCATCTATAGCCCTCTTCCAGCCCCCGCCGTCTTTTTCAATCACTTCGCCGGCATCATTGATCTGCCAATCATATATGGTCAGGCCGCCGATATGTCCCTTAAGCTCTCCGGCAAGCGTCTCCTTTATTTCCCCCGTTACTCTGAATAAAGTCCTAATGAACTCTTCTCTGGAAATTTTGGTCAAATCGAGCAGATAAACTCCACCCGCTCCGCCGCGTGAACCTGTAGAGTCATATCCGAATGTCTCTATTCCCAGCTCAATCCTTAACCCGGCGTTGACTGCCTCGATATACGAGTTTGTAGCCGGCGGGGAAATTATAATACGATTCTCCCAATCTTCATTCTCCAGTTGACCAAGCCGGGCAATGATCTTTTTTATTTCATCGTCAGAACGGCTATCATCGGAAAGCGAATCGAAAAGAGCAAGCTCTTCAAGCAGGATGCGCCGGCTACTCTTGCGCGCTTCCACTATTCGAGGATCGCGAATCGCCCAGAGCGCACGGAACAACCAGGCTGATTCCGCCGAATCCTGTCTGAATCCCTGATCGACTAAAACAAGCGCCTCTTTCAGGATCCCTTTTGCCTTTTCAGAAACCGGCAAGACCTGGGGAGGATGAGGCAAAAATTCGCCTTTATCCGCTTCGATCAATTTGATGACGGGATAGATAGCGCAAGCGTCCTGCCACCCGCCGAGCGCTCCGATCATCTGCTCGATAAATAATGTGCGGGCCACGACGAGCATCTTTTTCTCCCCATCAGTGAGGTTTTTCATCTCATCGGTTTTATTCTGGCCGGAAAACTCGATCAAGCTTGAAAGCACTGTCGCTCCCAAAGCCGAACTCGTGCCTAACCCTGAACCGACAGGGATGGACTTTACGTGAGTAGTTAACGCGAATCCGCCGCCGAATTCGCGCATGATTTCTTCAAGGCTTACACCCCATTTCAGGGCTCCCTGAGGTACTATACCGGAAGCGATGATCGCCGCTTTATGTAATTTGACCGCTTTCTGCTTATCAAGATCGAACAAATCTTCAAGCGAATCTATTTTAACCGGGCCTTTTTCAGATTCGACTTTCCAATCCTCGGATTTAAGAACGATTGCCAACTCTGCTATACGCTGTATTTTTGCTGTTATCATCGGTTCATAGGCACCGGTCTGTTCGTCTTTAAATAAAACGGAAATATTTATGACCTTGGCACCCATGTCCATGGCAATACGGACGTGGTCATTGCCAACTCCGGAGTTGAATTCAATCCTTGCCCCGTTCTTGACTGCAATAGCCTTGCCGTCCACGTATTCAGACGCAATTTTCGGCCCTCTTTGCCGGTAATCAGCATAACTGTCTGAAAAAGAGAGTCCGACCTTCTGCAAGGTCTGATCGAGGTTCCTGGCCATACCCCAGGCGTAGAGCTTTTCTGCGCGCCCCCAGAACCTGTCTGATCCTGCCTGGTCTATGCGCTGATACGGATTGTAGATATAGCGCGAATCGTCTGCTTCATTTTCCCGGAACATGAAGCAAAGTATAGTAGCCGAACGAACCGCGGTAGAAATTTCTTCTTCGGATATTTCTGCCTCTTTGGAAATTCTCTCCTCCGCGTTTTCCACGATTCCCGTCAAAAACTTAATAACCCTATCAAGGCAGTCTTGATCTAAATCCTTGATCAGATCGGCGGCGCATGTATCAGTCCGCTGTATTTTACTTAACACTTCCTGTGCCGATATCCCGCGCGATTCTTTGATCCGACTGACGTCCTTGCGAACTGCCTCAGGAGCCGCTTCTTTTATTGCCGCTGATTCCGGACACAGAGCATCTTTATTTATCGCGCTGATCCAGACAGTTAATCTTTCTTCGGTCAACGTCCGGTAAAGATCGACGAGTAGTCTTTCTTTTTGATCGGCAAAAATACCGTAATCGGGGCCTTTGATCCAGGTAACCGGCGGGGCGTCATCGATATTCTTAAGCAAAAATGACTCTTCCGAAATAAAGACAGGCAGATATGGAGAAAATTCTACCTTCTTAAATTCCGCTTCTACTTTATTCAATCTCTCCCCGGTAAACTCACCGAACTTGGGACTGATCCTTCGCGCTTCGGCAGGAGTAAGTTTCCTGGAGATATCGCTGAATCTCAAGCCTCCTAAATTAACCACTGAATCGACGTATCCGGGCAGGGCAAGCGTCCAAGTTCCGGGAGTAAGGTACTGGGCCAGAATTTCCACGATATCTCCTTCCAGTGAGTAAAGGATATTAAACTGAATCCCTTTCCCTTCGGTTACCTGTTTTATATCCAAACTCAAGCCCTGTAAGTGACCTATGCCCGTAGAAACCGCCTGTAAAGAACCGGGGAGCGAATCATGCAGAAATACTGTTTCATGTATAGTACTTACCTGATCTTCCTTCTTACCGGTTATCTCGCGTAGATTACCAGCCGTTATAAAACCATGGTTCATCGCATACATTACTATTTTTTCTATCCGCCCGGTAAACAGTTCCGCGTCATAAACAAGATCTTCTCTTATATTTGTTACCGTGCTGCCTTTTCTCCTGCCTAATTTTTCGCTTCCCTCATATCCCCTCCAGAAGAATCCACAGGTAAACTCCTCACCCGTTACCTTTACAGGCAGGCTGTCCTTATCTATGAAGCTCTTGATAGGATATTTATTGGGATCTGAATACGCGGGCATCTTCGATTCGTCGGAAGTCAACTCGATCTCCTCGGCCCCCTCTATCCCGCTGTCTATCCAGAACAGGATGTTGAACATCTGGGAAACGATGATCTGTATACTGCGGCTCAAGGTCAGGTCAGGGAGACCTAACGCGCGGGCAAAAACCCGGCTGTTGAATTCCCGGATATCCTCCTTAGAGACTCCCTTATTACAATACTCATCCTTCAGGCTGTTGTTGACCGCTGCCAGTGTCTTCAACAGGTCCATACTGCCAAACAGCTCTTCCTCTGTCTGAGCATACTCTCCGGTTTTGACCAATTGCACAACATCTACTTTACCCCCGTCAACAGGAACTCCCGCTTTGTAAATCTTAGCCGCTCCTTTTATCGTGTATGTTCCGGATACAGCCGGTACCAGAATAGTATCGCCTCTTTGAAGCTCTAATCTGTTATTGCGCGAATCCGTCAACGTTGCTTCTCCTTCCAGCACGATCAACGCATCCGCGCTGTGCTCGGCTACACTGACAAATTCTTTATCCCCCTCCACCTCGATCACGCTCAGTTCGAATTCCTCGGCGGGTGTATTGTATACGCTCTCCTCTTCCGACCTTTTCTGCGGGGTCAATATCTTAGGGGCGCCGCTGTTGAAAGTAAGCGTAGCCAGCAGTTCGGGCACGTCTATGTGTTTGGGAGTCAACCCGCCCCGCAGTACGTTATTGGAATTAGCCATTATTTCCATGCTGGCGCCTTCGTTTTCAGATTTGGGATTTAATCTTCCCAGGTAGGCGTGTAGTTCTCCTGCAGGAAGATACATCGCCTGGCCCGGTTCAAGCCGGACAAGGTTCAAAAGGTAGGCCGATAGTACTCCCATATCATCGGGATACTGGCCGTTTAATCTTAACACCCACAGTTCCCGCTTTAGTTCATTGACTTTTCCCTGTCTCTCGACCGCCTCGATAATCTCCTGGAACGTCTTCGCGCTCAAATCCTCTCCGCTGTATTTATCTATCTTCTGCTTCGCGTATTCCACCACATGCCGCACTACCGGCGTTATCTTCCCCTGCGCCTGCCTTTCTGCCGTCTTGTCTCCTCCGGCCTGCGCGACCTTAAGCTCTTTGACATTGGACATGATACCAGTATAGAAACCCCTTAACGCCCCTCTGCGAGCTTCTGCGTCTCCTCCCGCCCGCTTGATGGCGGATTTGAACGCGGCGAATTCCTCGCTTAGTTCCGGAACAGCAATCTCTTCGAATGAATCTATTATGTCTTCGATCGCCCGGAAACCGTTAAAAGCCCAGAAGAAACTCAAAGCGCACACCATCTCCGGCTTGTGATTGGCGTCCTTGTAATTGCGGTTCTTGGCTTTACGCTCGATTCCCTGCTTGTCCTCTCTGGCATATCCTTTCCACGCCTGCTCTTTATCAGGATGCGCCTGGATCGAAAGCGCGGTAGCCGCAACCAGGACTTTAAACAGGTAAGGGAGCTGGCTGTTGTACTTAAAGGCGGTGTCTCTACCCAAAATCTCTTCCGCGGCCGCGGCAATAAGATCCTTCAGATCGATCTCAATATCAAAAATGTCGGCTTTGGCCGGAGCGTCGGGATGCGCCCCGATCCACAACTCGGCATAAGGATTTCCCGCACGGTTCTGTATTCTTAACAACGCAGGTATATACTGCGTGTCTCCCCAGTCATAATGCATCGATTGACAGCGAATCACCAACGGCATAGGATCGTCCATAAACTGCCGGATAGCAATCTCTATTCTCTCTTTTTTGTCATCAACTCCCCCGTCAAACATTATATCCGTTAAATCTATCGAGGAAACAATAGTCACCCCGTCCATATCAAATACCGCGCCGGGATAACGCAACTCTTCCATCCCTCCGTCCTTTTTCTGCGCAGATACTTCCGGCCATAAGATCAACAATTCTCCGTCTGCCGATATCTGTTTGGCAGCTTTAGTCTCTACCGCTTCTATATATACCCTATCCAGCTCATGCCTCACCCCCGGCACTATCGCC
>JAQTTQ010000020.1 GCA_028710685.1 Candidatus Omnitrophota bacterium
TACCCTGGATATCGAGGGCATGGACTCTGCGCATAAGCTGATATTGCTTACTTATTTAGCTTTCGGCAGGTTGGTTAATATACGCGATGTTTTCATAGAAGGAATATCCAGGATATCTTTAGCAGATGTGAATTATGCCAAAGAATTGGGCTTTGAAATAAAATTATTGGCTATTGCCCAAAGGGAGGGTGAGGATTTAGAAGTTAGGGTACACCCAACGCTTATTCCGCAAGACCATCTTTTGGCATCCGTGGATAGCGTATTCAATGCCATATATGTGGAAGGAGATTTAGCCGGTGACCTGCTTTTCTATGGTCCCGGGGCCGGGCAGTTATCTGCGGCATCGGCGGTGGTATCTGATATTGTCGATTTAACTAAAGATATAAAGGCCGGGCTTTTCAGGCCGATGATGAATGTTGTCCAGGATAAATCAGTAAAAAGGCTGCGAAAAATAGATGAGTCTTCCAGCCGTTACTATATACGTTTTACCGCTTTGGATAAACCGGGTGTTTTGGCAAAGATATCCGGTGTGCTGGCTAAATTCGGTATTAGTATAGCCTCGGTTACGCAAAAAGAAAAGAGCCGGGCCCAGCTTGTTCCTATTGTTATGCTTATTCATGAAGCAAAAGAGAAGGATTTAAGGCGCGCCTTGAATATGATCAATCGCCTTGATGCGATAAAAGAAGAACCAATAGCCATAAGGATGGAAGAGGTATGAGCGGAATAATTGACCGCTACAGGAAATATCTTCCGGTAACGGATAAAACTCCGGTAGTGACTTTGAGCGAAGGAAATACCCCGTTAATATTCTCTTCTTCTTTGAGCAGGATGTTGGGCGAGGGTTTTGAGGTTTATCTGAAATATGAAGGCTTGAATCCTACCGGATCATTCAAGGACAGAGGAATGACCATGGCTATATCCAAGGCCAAAGAAGAAGGGTCAAGGGCGGTAATTTGCGCTTCAACCGGCAACACCTCTGCTTCTGCAGCAGCCTTTGCCGCAGTTGCAGGTATTAAGTGTATTGTGCTTATTCCAAAAGGCGCTATTGCGTTGGGAAAGTTAAGTCAGGCGCTTATACACGGCGCAACTGTCTTGGCAGTAGAGGGAAATTTTGATGATGCGTTGGATTTGGTAAAAGAGGTTTCGGAGAAATATCCTGTAACCCTGGTTAATTCCCTTAATCCGTTCCGTATTGAAGGACAAAAAACAGCTAGCTTTGAGATCTGTGATGCCTTAGGCGATGCCCCTGATTTTCAAGTTATGCCTGTAGGCAATGCCGGCAATATAACTGCTTATTGGAAAGGGTATAAGGAATATTTTAAAGAAGGAAAGGCTAAAAAACTGCCTAAGATGTTGGGTTTTCAGGCTGAAGGATCTGCCCCGATTGTAAGGGGCCACCCCGTAAATAATCCCGAGACTATCGCTACTGCTATACGCATAGGGAATCCTGCCAGCTGGAGACAGGCAGAGGCGGCCAGGGATGAATCCGGCGGGTTAATTGATATGGTCTCAGATGAAGAGATCCTCAGTGCCTATAAGGCCCTTGCCAGGAATGACGGCGTATTTGTGGAGCCTGCTTCAGCTGCTTGCGTTGCCGGGCTGATAAAGCTTTCTCAAAAAGGGTTTTTTAAGGGTTTGGCTTCTTCTAAGCCCAAAGCCTTAAAGGTAACCTGTATATTAACCGGACATGGCTTAAAGGATCCGGATAGGGCGATAAAGAGCGTGGCTGAGCCGCAAACGGTTAAAGCTCAATTAGGGGCAATTTTGAAAGAGATTGGGTATTAATTTAAAGGGTAAGAAGGTTATAATTACCGCCGGCCCGACGTGGGTTAGGATAGACAGCGTCAGGGTAATCAGTAATATCGCAAGCGGAGAAACCGGCATTTTACTCGCAGAAAAGTTTAATAAACTCGGCGCAAAGGTAACTTTATTGCTGGGCCCTGTGGGCAGAGTTATATTAGGCAGTAGGATCAAGGTAGTGAATTTTAAGTTTTTCGAGGATCTCAGGGCTTTATTAACAAAAGAGCTGAGGCTTAAAAAATACGATATAGCCTTGCATAGCGCGGCGGTCTCTGATTATCGGCCTGCTGTTGTTGTCTCTAAAAAGATTAATTCGGGTTTAAGGAACTTGAAAATAAGCCTTGGGCCCACCCCTAAGATCATTGACATTTTTAAAAAGATTCAGCCGGATATATTCTTGGTGGGTTTTAAATTTGAACCGCATGCCTCAAGGCCGCAGTTGCTTAAAGAGTCCCAAAAGCAAATTGTGGCCTCGGGCGCAGATTTAGTGGTTGCTAATACAACGGCGGCAAAAGGATATGCCGCATATTTAGTGTATGGGGATAATTGCCGGGGGCCATTTTTTACTAAGGCTGCTATGGTAACCGGTCTAACCAAGGTTATTTAAAAGGATTATATGAGGCGCAGATTAAGCTTATTATTATTTTTCATTTTATTTCCGGTCTTTGTTTTTGCCGAGAATATTCCCGATCCTTCAGGCTGGGTAAATGATTTTGCCGGCGTCATCAGCGCAGAATATAACGAAAAGATCAGTGCAGTTATTTCACAGTTGGAAGAGAAGACGGGCATTGAGATTGCGGTGGCTACTTTTAATAGTATCGCCCCCTATGATGAGAAGTCATACTCAAGGATGGTTTTTGATAAATGGAAACCGGGTAAAAAGGGTAAGGACAACGGTGTATTGATGCTGGTTGCCGTTTCGCAGCGCCGTTGGCGCATTGAGACCGGTTATGGGGTAGAAGGTGTTTTGCCAGATGGTTTATGTGCCCAGATAGGCCGTAGTTATATGGTCCCTTACTTTAAATCGGGCGAATACGGCAAGGGGCTTTACGAGGGCGTTAAAAAAGTAGCATCTCTGCTTGCGGAGGATGCAAATGTAGAATTAGCCAATATTACCGAAACAAAGCCGGTTAGGGGGAGGGAAAAGCCGCCTCTATTCCTTTATATATTTGCTCCTTTATTTTTCTTTGTTTGGAGCCTGCCCTGGCCTATTTTTATAAGCTTGCCGGTTACCTTGTTATTTGGTTTTGTATTTTTTTCAATCTCCCCGCTTCTAGGGCTATTGCTTATCGCAGGGTTTATCGCTTCTTTAGTGGTAAGGTATAGGTACTGGAAGAAGCTCCCTGCGGATAAGAGAAAAAGTTTTTTTGGTGCTCAAAATTACGGTAAAGGTACTTCTACGGGTAGGTGGGGTGGCGGAGGTTTTGGCGGCGGCAGGGGCGGAGGTTTTGGCGGCGGCAGGGGCGGAGGCGGAGGAGGCGGCGGCGGTTTTTAATATCGGGAGGAATGTTATGATGAAGAAAGTGCTAATAGGATTACTTGTTGTTCTGGTGATTTGTGCTGCTGTTATCGTCGGTTTATATAACGGGATTGTCTCTAAGCATGAGGCTATTACGGCTAAGTGGGCACAGGTGGAAAATCAGTTGCAGAGAAGGAATGATTTGATACCAAATTTAGTAAGCACTGTCCAAGGATACGCCTCCCATGAGAAGACAGTCTTTGAAAATATTACCAAGGCCCGTTCTCAATGGTCAAATGCCTCGACGATGGAGGAAAAGGTTAAGGCTGCTACTGCTGTGGATGCAGCTTTATCACGCCTGCTATTTGTAGCGGAAAATTACCCTACCCTAAAGGCCGATCAAACATTCCTGAGGCTGATGGATGAGCTCTCGGGCACGGAAAACCGTATCGCAGTTGAAAGGATGAGGTATAATGAGTCTGTTCAGGTATATAATGTAGCGGTAAGGGTATTCCCGGGGAATGTAATCGGGGGGGTATTCGGTTATAAGCCGGCAACGGTTTATTTTAAAGCAGAGGAAAAGGCAAGGGGAGTTGTGGATGTTAAGTTTTAGTTATTTATCGGGATTATAATGAAATATATAGTTTTGGTTTGTGACGGGATGGCTGATTATCCGGTAAAAGAACTCGGTGGCCGCACGCCTATTGAGGCGGCACGCACCCCGAATATGGATTTTATTGCCAAACACGGGAGGATTGGAAGGGTGCGTACTGTTCCTGCCGGGTTTACCCCGGGTTCGGATATAGCCCAGGTAAGCATCTTCGGGTATGACCCTAAGAAATATTATACCGGGCGCGGTCCGCTGGAAGCGGCAAATTTAGGGGTTGAACTTGACGAGGATGATGTTGCCTTCAGGTGTAACCTTATCACTGCCTCAGGGGATATCTTGCGCGATTACAGCTCCGGGCATATCAGTTCCAAAGAGGCGCAGATAATTATAAAATTTATTGATCAGTCTTTAGGGACAAACAGGATTAAATTTTATCCGGGAATAAGCTACCGCCATCTTATGGTGGTAAAGCGGGGCGCAGAGGATCATCTTGAAAAGGTCGCCTGTAAGCCTCCGCATGATATAAGCGGCAAAAGCATATCCAAGCATTTACCTAAAGGTGAGGGGTCGGATATTCTTATTCATTTGATGGATGAATCCAGGAGGCTTTTGGATAAGCATGAGATTAATTTAGTGCGCTTGGATTTAAAAGAGAATCCGGGGAATATGATCTGGCTCTGGGGGCAGGGTAAACGCCCGAATATGGAAAGTTTTTATGACAAGTATGGGATTAAGGGGAGTGTAATCTCTGCGGTAGATTTGATTAAGGGGCTTGGAAAACTGCTGGGGCTTAAGGTTATTAATGTGCCGGGGGCCACGGGTTATTATGATACTAACTATGAGGGTAAGGCGCAGGCAGCTTTAAAGGCCTTGCAGCATAATGATTTTGTTTTTGTCCATTTGGAGGCTGCGGATGAGGCAGGGCATAACGGCGATCTGAGGGAAAAGATTACTGCCATTGAGAGGTTTGACCAGCTTATTCTAGGGAAGATACTTAATGAATTCAAGCGTAAGAACAATTTCAGAATAATGGTATTGCCTGATCATGCCACTCCGGTTGCCCTTAAGACGCATGTCTCAGACCCGGTCCCCTTTGGTATATTCGGCCAGAATATAATTGCCAGAGGTTTTCTGGAGTACAGCGAGAAGGAGGCCTTAAAGAGCGATCTTTATTTTGATAAAGGGCATGAATTAATGGGCTATTTTATGAAGCAGGCGGAATAGTTTTGTATTTAGGGAGAGAGAATGGTTAAAAAGCTAATTATCCAGAAATTCGGCGGTTCATCAGTGGCAAATGTAAAGCGGGTGCAGAATGTTGCCCGAAGGGTTGTAAGATACAAAAAGAAAGGTTTTAATCTTGTGGTGGTTGTCTCGGCCCTGGGGGATACTACCGATGAATTAATCGAGCTTGCTAATCAGATAAATATTAATCCTTCGGAGCGCGAGATGGATATGCTTTTGTCTACGGGAGAGCAGATATCGGTAGCCCTCCTGGCCATGGCAATACACAAATTGGGTGTAGAGGCGATCTCTTTTACCGGGGCACAGGTAGGTATTATAACGGATGCAGCGCATACGCGCGCCCGCATTATTAAAATCAATACCGATAAAATTCAAGAGGCCCTGAATAAGGGTAAGGTTGTTATTGTCGCCGGATTTCAGGGGGTAAATTTAAACCAGGATATAACTACTCTCGGCCGGGGAGGGTCGGATTTAACTGCGGTAGCGCTGGCTAAAGAGCTAAAGGCTGATGAGTGCGAGATCTATACCGATGTAAAAGGCATATATACTACCGACCCCAGGGTTGAGCCGTTGGCGAAGAAGATCAAGGCGATTACCTACGATGAAATGCTGGAGATGGCCTCTTTAGGGGCGCAGGTAATGCAGGCACGTTCTATCGAGGTGGCCAAGAAATTCAATGTCCCTATACATGTACGTTCAAGTTTTAAGCAGGATTCCGGCACCATGATTATTAAGGAGGTTAAGAAGATGGAAGAGGTAGTTGTTTCGGCGATTACGCTAAATAAGGGTGAAGCAAAGATTACGGTGTGTAATGTGCCCGACCGCCCGGGAATAGCCGCTAAGATCTTTAACGAACTGGCAGATAACGAGGTAAGCGTAGATATGATAGTCCAGAATGTAAGCCATTTGCGTCAAACCGATATATCATTTACCGTTAGTAAGAATGATGCCCAAAAAGCGATAAAGACAATCAACCGGGCTAAGGTTGCAGTTGGAGTTAAGGATGTCCTGGAGGATAGCGATATTGCGCGTATCTCTATTGTGGGTGTGGGGATGAAATCACATCCGGGCGTGGCAGGAAAAATGTTTGAGGTCTTGGCTAGAAATAAGATAAATATAGAGATGATCTCTACTTCCGATATAAGTATTTCATGTATTGTGCAGAAGAAGTTTGCCGAAATGGCGGTACGTGCGTTGCATAGTAAGTTTGGTTTGTCCAAATAGAGAGGCGGCTATGAATCAGGTTAAAATATACGATACCACGCTGCGTGACGGTTCTCAGGGAGAAGGTATTTCTTATTCGGTTACGGATAAGGTGCGTATCGCCCAGGAGCTGGATATGCTGGGAGTACACTTTATAGAAGGTGGCTGGCCCGGGTCTAATCCCAAGGATATGGAATTCTTTCTTCGGATGAGCAAGGTGAAGCTGGTTAATTCAAAATTGGCGGCTTTTAGTATGACGCGCAGGCTGAATATGAAAGCCAAAGAAGATCCGAATATCAAAGCGCTGGTGAAATCGCAGGCTGAGGTAATAACCATAGTCGGTAAGACCTGGGATTTACATGTCCGGGACGTATTAAAGACCAGCCGGGAAGAGAATATTAACATGATCCGGGATACCGTAAAGTTTATCGTATCAGAGGGGCTGGATGTTTTCTACGATGCCGAACATTTCTTCGAGGCCTATACCTCTAATAAAGAATACGCGCTTAAGACCTTAATCGCTGCCCAGGATGCCGGCGCCAGTGCCCTTTGTCTCTGTGATACCAACGGAGGGACTCTCCCTCAGGAGATATCAAAAATAGTCGGCGAGGTGAGAAAGCGGGTAGGGGTGAGCTTAGGCATACATTGCCATAATGACGCAGGGGTGGCAATAGCAGGTTCTCTAGCTGCCGTCTTAGCCGGCTGTGATATGGTGCAAGGGACTATTAACGGAATCGGGGAACGCTGCGGCAATGCAGATCTTATTCCTATAATTGCAAATTTACAGTTAAAAATGGGAATTAATTGTATTAAGGAAGAAAAGCTGAAAGAACTTACGCATGTCTCCCATTATATCAGTGAAATCAGCAATATGAAGCAGCGTAATGAACAGCCTTATGTGGGGCAGTCCAGTTTTGCGCATAAGGGCGGGATGCATATAAACGCAATTACCAAGAATCCTAAAACCTATGAGCATATTGACCCGGCCTTAGTGGGTAATAGCCGAAGAATCCTGGTCTCTGAATTGGCGGGGAAGACCGGGGTTTTAATCAGGGCAAAGGATCTTCATCTGGATTTAACCCGGGATACTCCGGAGACCAAGAAGATTCTTAAACTGGTACAGAAGCTGGAACACCGGGGTTATCATTTTGAGGCGGCAGAGGCCTCATTTGAGATTCTTATGAAACGGGCGTTAAAGAAATACAAGAAGTTCTTTGAACTGGAAGGTTTCAGGGTTGTGGTTGAAAGGCATTTGGATAAGAAAATAACCACTGAGGCAATCATCAAGATTAAGGTCAGGGGTAAGAAAGAGCATACTGTTTCTATGGGTGATGGCCCGGTAAATGCCCTGGATAATGCTTTACGCAAGGCATTGAAGGAATTCTATCCCAATCTTTCCAAGATGCACCTTTGCGATTTCAAGGTAAGGGTCCTCGATGAAAAAGCGGGTACCGCGGCAAGGGTAAGGGTTTTGATTCAATCGCAGGATGAAAAAGATACCTGGAATACCATCGGGGTCTCTGAAAATATTATTGAGGCAAGTTGGCAGGCCCTGCTGGATAGCGTTGAATATAAGTTACTAAAAGACATTAATTAAATGACAGATGAAATCTCCAAACAATATTCTCCTAAAGATGTTGAAGAGCGTTGGTATAAGTTTTGGGAAGAGAACGGTCTTTTCTCCTCTAAGGTAAATCCGCAAAAAAAACCTTACGTAGTGCTTATTCCGCCTCCTAATGTAACCGGTATCCTTCATATGGGGCATGCCTTAAACAACACCTTCCAGGATATACTTATTCGTTATCACCGCATGAAAGGGCTTGAATCCCTTTGGATGCCCGGGACTGATCACGCCGGTATTGCTACCCAGAATGTAGTAGAGAAATCTATCGCCAAAGAAGGGCTTAAGCGCCAGGATTTAGGCAGGGAAAAGTTTATTGAACGGGTCTGGCTCTGGAAAGAAAAGTACGGCTCTACCATTATTCATCAGCTCAGAAAGATCGGTGCTTCCTGCGATTGGTCGCGCCTGCGCTTTACGATGGATGAGGAATATTCCAAGTCCGTAGTTGAGGTTTTTCTGAGGCTTTATGAAAAAGGCCTGATTTACCGGGGGAGTTATATTATTAACTGGTGCCCGCGTTGCCATACCGCCCTTTCTGACGAGGAGGCTGCCCACCAGCCTTTAAAGGGTAATCTTTATTACTTAAGGTATCCTTTAAACCGGGATTTATCATCTACCCGGGGGGATCTCCCTGATTATATTGTAGTGGCAACTACCCGTCCTGAGACTATGCTCGGGGATACGGCAATAGCAGTTAACCCTAAGGATAAGCGTTATAAGAAGCTCGTCGGTAAGACTGTAACCCTCCCCCTGATTAACCGCCAGATTAAAATTATTGCCGATAGCATGGTGGATATGGAATTTGGTACCGGTGCAGTTAAGGTTACCCCTGCGCACGATCCAAATGATTATGCCCTTGGGAAAAAACATAACCTTGAGTTTATAAATGTTATGCATCCTGATGCCAGCATGAATGCATCTGCCGGCAAATATGAGGGGCTGGAGAGGTTTAAGGCCAGAGAGAAGATACTGGAAGACCTTAAGGGCATGGGTTTGCTGGAGAAGATAGCCCCTCATGAGTTGTCCGCAGGACATTGCTACCGCTGCCACACTATAGTTGAGCCGTATTTATCAAAACAATGGTTTGTAAAAATGGCTCCTTTAGCTAAGCCGGCGATTAAGGCAGTAAAAGAAGGGAAGATTAAATTCTATCCCGCTCGTTGGACAAAGGTTTATCTGAATTGGATGGAGAATATTCAGGACTGGTGTATATCCAGGCAGATATGGTGGGGGCATCGCCTGCCGGTATATTATTGTAAGGGATGTAATGATGAAGCAGGCGCAATTGTCTCCGGGGTTAAGCCTAAGCACTGCCCTAAGTGCGGCAGCGCTGATATTTACCAGGACGAAGATGTGCTGGATACCTGGTTTTCTTCCTGGTTGTGGCCTTTCGCCACATTTTACTGGCCGCAAAAGGGGCTTTCCCCTAAAGGGACTCTCTGCGAAGAAGATCTGAAATATTTTTATCCTACTTCAACGCTGGTTACTGCCGCAGAAATAATATTCTTTTGGGTTGCCAGGATGATTATGGCCGGGATAGAATTTCAGGGAAAGATACCTTTTAGGGATGTTTATATCCACGGAACCGTGCGCGATGCCGAAGGCAAGAAGATGTCTAAGTCTTTGGGCAATAGCATTGACCCCCTGGAAATCATAAAAGAGTACGGTTGTGATGCGCTACGTTTCAGCCTGATCTCAATTACTGCTCAGGGCCAAGACGTCTTTTTATCAAAAGAGAGATTTGAGCAGGGGAGGAATTTTGCCAATAAAATATGGAATGCCTCGCGCTTTATCCAGATGAATTTAATTCCGGATAGCGTAAATTCTGACTTATGCATATTTTTTAAAAAAGAGGATTTAAGCCTGGTTAACCGCTGGATCTTAAGCCGGTTCTACTCTACCTTAAGCGAGGTGGAGAAATATCTGGATAAATTCCGTTTTAATGAAGCCGCAAATTCACTCTATGGTTTTTTCTGGCATGAATTCTGCGACTGGTACCTTGAGATTATTAAACCGGATATCAGCAATCCCCATAACCAGTTAATAATGTATAAGATTTTGGAGAAGTCCTTAAGGGTGATGCACCCGTTTATGCCTTTTATAACCGAGGAGATCTGGCAGAAACTTCCTCATGAGGGGGAATCGATTATGGTCTCTTCCTGGCCGCACCTGCAAAAGCAGATAATCGATAAAAAAGCCGAAAAAGAGATGTCTGTCATTTTTGAGGTAATCGCTTGCATAAGAAATATGCGCCTGGCATTGGAGATACCACCAGGCACTTTGGATGTAGGGGTTAAAATTTATCCTTCGGATAACCACAACCGGATATTATTGGAATCAAACCTTGAGTATATCAAGAGCCTTTCCAGAGCCCCTAATCTTATTATAGGGGAGAGGTATCAGGGTTTAGGAAAGGAGTATGTTAATGTCCTAAGCGGAATGCACATATCCATTCCCCTGCAGGGCTTAGTCGATATTGAAAGCTACAAGGTAAAAATAGAGAACAAGATTTTAAAGGCCCAATCCGATATTAAGGCAAAAAAGTCTATGCTTTCCAATAAGGATTTTATCAATAAGGCTCCTAAGGAGATAGTCGAGGCTGAGAAAGATAAATTAACGGCGTTGGAAAAGGAAGTTCAAAAACTAAGGGGGGTAAGAGATGGCTTTAAAGCTTGAGCTTGACCAGGAGAAGCTGGATTATGTTATACGCCATGCCTTGGTTGAAGATATCGGGCGCGGGGATATAACCACACAATTAACTATACCTAAAGAAAAAGTGGTTGAGGCCCGTATCGTATTTAAAGAGGATGCGCTGCTTTGCGGTATCCAGGTAGCAGAGAAAGTTTTTAAAACCATAGATAGTACCATTAAGTTTAAGGCTTTAGCTAAGGAGGGGGCTTGGGTAAAAAAGGAAAAAACAATAATAAGGTTATCCGGTAAGGCCGCAAGCATATTGAGTGCAGAGAGGGTGGCTTTGAATCTCCTGAGCATGCTCTCGGGAATAGCTACTAAGACAAAAGAATACGTAGAACATATAGAGCCCTATAAGACCAAGATCTCCGATACCCGTAAAACCCTGCCCGGGTTAAGGGAGCTTCAGAAATATGCCGTCAGGGTAGGCGGCGGGCATAACCATCGTATGGGCTTGGATGAAATGATTCTGATCAAAGATAATCATATAAAGGTCACCGAAGGATATGAGAAACTTCCCAGCGTGCCTAAGGGGTTTAAGATTGAGATAGAGGTACAGAATCTGGATGAATTCAGGCATGCCCTCTATTTTAAGCCGGATGTTATTATGTTGGATAATATGAGCCTGGAGGATATAAAGGAAGCGGTTAAAATACGCAACCATACTGAATTTAAGAGCCATCATCTCCCTACAAAACTGGAGGCCAGCGGTGGGGTAGATTTCTCTACCGTTAAGAAGATTGCTGCCGCCGGAGTAGATATCATATCTATCGGCGCCTTAACCCACTCGGTAAAGGCGGTAGATATGTCTTTAGATATATTATAAATGCCGGGTTTTGATTTAGTAAGCAAGTTCAGGGCTTGCGGAGACCAGCCAAAGGCCATTGAGAAATTATCCAAGAGTATAAACTCCGGTAAGCCTTATTCTACCCTGCTGGGAGTAACCGGTTCAGGAAAAACCTTTACCTTGGCCTCTGCCATTGCCAAGGTTAACCTTCCGGCCTTAATTATATCTCACAATAAAACCTTAGCTGCCCAGCTTTACTCCGAATTCAAGGAATTTTTCCCGCATAATGCGGTGGAATACTTTGTCAGTTATTATGATTATTATCAGCCTGAGGCCTACGTCCCTTCCACCGATACGTATATCGAAAAAGATGCCTCTATAAATGAGAGGCTTGACCGCTTGCGCCTCTCCGCAACCACTTCGTTATTAAGCCGCAGGGATGTGATTATAATTTCATCTGTTTCCTGTATTTATAATTTAGGCGACCCGCGCAGTTATCAAAAGATGCTTGTTTACCTTGACCTTAAAGATAAGGTTAACCGCGATGATTTAATCGCTAAATTTATCAGTATGCAGTATGAAAGGAATGATTATGAATTTATCCGCGGGCGCTTAAGGGTAAGGGGTGATGTCCTGGAAATTTTTCCTTCCTATCAAGAGAAGGCGGTGCGCATATCGTTTTCTCAGGAAGAGGTATCTTCTATCGCTGAATTTAACCCTATCTCCGGAGAAATCCTAAGCCAGCTTAAAAGCATAGCCCTATATCCGGCCAAACATTTTATGGTATCAAAGGATATAATTAACTCTGCCTGCGATTCAATCTCTTTAGAGCTGGCGCAGCGGCTTAAGGTTTTAAAGGCAAAAAATAAATTACTGGAAGCCCAGCGTCTTAATGAGCGCACCAGATACGATATGGAGATGTTAAAAGAGATAGGCTATTGCCACGGGATTGAGAATTATTCCCGCCACTTGCTGGGTAACCCCGCAGGCTTTCGTCCTTATTCCCTGATTGACTATTTTCCCAAGGAAGGATTTTTGACTATAATAGATGAATCCCACGTAACTATCCCCCAGATAGGCGGGATGTACGAGGGGGATAGGGCGCGCAAGGAGACGCTGGTAGAGTATGGTTTTCGCTTGCCATCCTGCCTTGATAACCGTCCTTTGAAATTTACGGAATTCAGTAAATTAGTAAAGCGGTTGGTCTTTGTTTCGGCTACTCCCGGGAAATATGAATTAGACAAGAGCAAGGGTAATGTTATCGAGCAGATTATCCGCCCGACCGGCTTGGTGGACCCGGTAATCCTACTCCGTAAGACAGAGGGCCAGATAGATGATTTAACCAAAGAGATTAAGAAGCGTGCGGGATTAAACGAAAGAACGCTCGTTACTACCCTTACTAAGCGCATGGCTGAAGACTTAGCTAATTATTTCGAGGAAAAAGGGCTTAAGGTGAAATACCTGCATTCGGATATAGATACTATTGAGCGCTCCAGGATCCTAAGGGATTTACGGAAAAAGAAATTTGACTGCCTCGTGGGGATAAATCTACTGAGGGAGGGTTTGGATTTACCCGAGGTTTCTTTAGTGGCAATCCTCGACGCTGATAAAGAGGGTTTCTTACGTTCGGCAACAAGCCTTATACAGGTATGCGGCAGGGCAGCGAGAAATATAAACGGTTGTGTAATTATGTATGCGGATACCATAACCGGCTCAATGAGAAAGGCAATTGAGGAGAGTATGCGCAGGAGGGATATCCAGTTAAGGTTTAACCTGAAAAATAAGATCACCCCCCGCTCAATAAGCAAGGCCATTAAAGAGGGGATAGAGGATTTAGTTGATGCGGAAAACTTTACCCTGGGGCTTACCGGCGAGGGGAAAGAGGAATATGAATTGCGCAAATATATTTCTGAGTTACAATATGAGATGGAGCTGGCAGCAAGAAACCTGCAGTTTGAGAAAGCAGCTTTTTTAAGGGATAAGATAAAAGAGCTTAAAGATGATACTAACAGCAATTGACATAGGCAATACAAGCATTACCTTCGGGGTGTTTAAGGCTACGTCTTTAATCCGTACCTTTAACATCCGGTCTTCAGGGTATACCCTGGCCAAGCTTAAGGCTAAAATACCCGCTAAGATGCTGAGGGATGCTGTAATCTGCAGTGTTGTTCCGGATTTAACCAAAAGGTTAAGAGGGGATCTGCGGGTATTATCCGGCAAAGCGCCTCTTATTATAGGTAAGGATATAAAGGTGCCTATAAAAAACTTATACCGTAAACCTAAACAGGTTGGGCAGGATAGGCTGGTTAATGCCTATGCAGCGCTTTGTATCTACGGCGCGCCTGTAATTGTGGTAGATTTCGGTACGGCAATCACCTTTGATGTTATCTCAAGGAGAGAGGAGTACCTAGGCGGAATGATTATCCCCGGCATAAAGATATCCCTTGAGGCCCTTAATCAGCGTACTGCTCTTCTTCCTAAGGTGAGGCTGGATGCCCCAAATGATTTTATCGGCAGGGATACTAAAAATAGCATACTTAGCGGAGTGATTTACGGTTTCGGCAGCCTTACCGACGAATTAATCATGCGCATAAGAAAGACAGTGGGTAAGGATGCGCGGGCTGCTGCCACGGGAGGCCACGTGAATCTGATATCTAGGTACTGCCGCCGCTTGGATGAGGTGGACACAAGGTTAACCTTGAAAGGTTTAAGTATGCTTTATTTTAATAAAAAAAATACTTGACAAGAATTTTTTTTAATTTATAATTAGCACTCTTGAAGGGAAAGTGCTAAAATAAAACCAAATAAAGGAGGTGTTGGGCATGGACATTAAACCATTAGGAGACAGGATAGTGGTAAAACCTTTAGAAGCGGAAGCAAAGTCTAAGGGTGGGATAGTTATACCGGATTCAGCTAAAGAGAAGCCGCAGGAGGGCAAGATCGTAGCTGTAGGAAAGGGCAAGGTTTTAGAGAGCGGCAGTATTCAGGCTCCGGAGGTAAAGGTAGGAGATAAGGTCTTGTACGGTAAATATTCAGGGAACGAGATTACAACTAAGGACGGCGAAGAGCTTTTGATTATGCGCGAAGAGGATATTTTAGCAGTTATTAAATAAATGGAATTACACCCGGAGCCAAACGGAATTGCGCCGGTGTTGTGTCCTTACACAAGGAGGGTTGTATGAGCAAGCAGTTAATGTATCAGGATGAGGCACGTAGAAAGCTCTTAAGCGGCGTTGAGCAGTTAGCCCGCGCAGTTAAGGTAACCTTGGGGCCAAAAGGCCGCAATGTGGTTATTGATAAGAAATTCGGTTCTCCTACGATCACCAAAGACGGCGTTACAGTTGCAAAGGAGATTGACCTGGAAGATCCATATGAGAATATGGGTGCCCAAATGGTTAAGGAAGTTGCCGAGAAGACATCGGATATTGCCGGAGACGGTACCACTACTGCTACGGTATTAGCCGAGGCAATTTACCGCGAAGGTTTAAAGAATGTTACGGCAGGCGCAAACCCGATGGCTTTAAAGCGCGGGATTGAAAAGGCCGTAGAGAAGGTAATCGATGAGTTAAGCAAATTAGCTAAACCTATTAACGCTAAAGAGAAAAAGGAAGTGGCCCAGGTTGCTTCTATTGCCGCTAACGGAGATAGTTCTATAGGAGATCAGATTGCCGAGGCTATGGAAAGAGTAGGAAAAGACGGGGTAATTACAGTTGAAGAGGCAAAGACTACTGCCACTACCTTAGAGTTAGTTGAAGGTATGCAGTTTGACCAGGGTTATTTGTCCCCATATTTTGTAACTGATGCCGAAAGAATGGAGTGTGTTTTAGAGGATACCTATATCTTAATCCACGAGAAAAAGATATCTTCCTTAAAAGACCTGCTTCCTCTTTTAGAGAAGATCGCCCGTACCGGAAAACCGCTTTTGATTTTAGCTGAAGAGGTTGACGGGGAGGCGTTGGCAACTCTGGTGGTAAACAAATTAAAGGGTACCTTTGTCTCTTGTGCGGTTAAGGCCCCTGGATACGGTGATAGGCGTAAGGCAATGTTGGAGGATATCGCCATATTAACCGGCGGAAAGGCCTTAACTGAGGATCTAGGCATAAAACTGGAAAATGTTGACCTCGATGATTTAGGGCGCGCAAAGAAGGTCAAGATTGATAAAGAGAATACCACTATAGTTGAAGGCTCTGGGAAACAGGCTCAGGTTAACGCGCGCATATCCCAGATTAAGAAACAGATTGAAGATACTGATTCCGAATACGATAAAGAAAAGCTGCAGGAACGTTTAGCAAAGCTTGCCGGCGGAGTCGCAGTTATTAACGTAGGCGCGGCTACTGAATCCGAGATGAAAGAGAAGAAGGCACGCGTTGAAGATGCGCTTCATGCAACCCGCGCAGCCGTGGAAGAAGGTATAATTCCCGGCGGCGGAGTGGCTTTAATCCGTTGTCTGCCGGTTTTAGAGAAACTAAAACTTGAAGGCGACGAGAAGATCGGAGTGGATATAGTAAGACGTGCCCTTGAAGAGCCTATCAGGCAGATTACTCAGAATGCCGGGTTAGAAGGTTCTGTAGTGGTGCAGCGTATAAAGCAGGAAAAAACCAATATCGGCTATGATGTTTCGCAGGATGATTATGTGGATATGATTGAGGCCGGGGTAATTGATCCTAAAAAGGTTACCCGCTCAGCCTTGCAAAACGCAGCCAGTATTGCATCGCTGCTTCTTACTACCGAGGCTTTAATCGCGGATAAGCCTGAAAAAGATGATAAGATGCCGGCTATGCCTCCGGGAGGTATGGGTGGTATGGGTGGTATGGGTGGAGGGATGTATTAATCCCTAAGCTGTATTAGGTAAGTAAATAGGGACAGCGACCTCTTCTTAAAAAAGAAGAACGGTCGCTGTCCCTTTTTTTTATCTTGACAAAACGGCTTAATTATTGTAAAATCTCATATCCTTTCTAAGGTTATTTTCAATACAAGAGGAATAAGTTTATAACTTATTGTTAAACAATAACTTATATATTAAGAAGGAGTTAAGATATGGCTGAGTGGATAGGTATAGGCAGGCGCGCACGCAGATGTTACGGCTTTGATGAAATCGCACTTGTTCCCGGAGCGCAAACGGTTAACCCTAATGAGGTAGATACTTCATTTCATATAGACGGAAGAAAATTCAAGGTTCCTATACTGGCTGCGGCAATGGACGGGGTTGTAGACGTGAAATTTGCTGTTGAAATGTCCGGCCTGGGGGGTATTGCGGTACTAAACCTTGACGGAGTGCAGACGCGCTACGATAATCCGGACTCAGTCTTAGAGGATATTGCTCATGCAGCGCCTCAAAAGGCAACCGAATTAATTCAATCAATATATACAAAGCCTATTAAAGAGAAGCTGGTATCTAAGAGGGTTTTGGAAATAAAGAAGAAAAAAGGAGTTGCCGTTGTAAGCTGTATACCGGCTAATGCCGATAAATTCTCTAGGCTTGCTATAGCAGCCGGAGCGGATATGTTCGTGATTCAGTCTACGGTCACGACCACCAGGCATATTGCAAAGGAGTATAAAACTCTGGATCTTTATAAATTCTGCAAATCTACAAAGATACCGGTAATTCTGGGCAATTGCGTAACCTATGAAACTACCTTGGAGCTTATGGATACAGGGGCAAAGGCCTTATTGGTCGGGGTAGGCCCGGGAGCGGCGTGCACTACCCGCGGAGTTTTAGGTATCGGGGTACCGCAGGTCACGGCTACTGTTGATGCTGCCGGCGCGCGTGATTTTCATTTTAAGAGGACCGGTAAATATGTAACTATAATCACTGACGGAGGGATGAATCGCGGAGGGGATATCTGCCGGGCATTTGCCTGCGGTGCTGATGCCGTAATGATCGGTTCAAGTTTTGCCAGGGCAAAGGAGGCTCCGGGGAGAGGTTTTCACTGGGGTATGGCTACGTCTCATGTCAATCTTCCCAGGGGTACGCGTAT
>JAQTTQ010000063.1 GCA_028710685.1 Candidatus Omnitrophota bacterium
TGTAATTGAAGTGCGCAGGCAGTTTAAGGAAATTATAGGGTTGATGGAGGGTAAGGCTAAGCCGGATTATGCCCGCTGCGTGAGTATTGCAACGGCAGCTGCTCAGAAAGAGATGGTTTTGCCATCACTTTTGGCGATAATCGCCCCCATATTAACCGGTATTTTAATCGGTGTTGAAGGCCAAGCCGGACTTCTTATGGGCGCTTTAGCTTCCGGGTTTGTTTTAGCAATTATGATGGCTAATTCCGGTGGGGCTTGGGATAATGCTAAAAAATATATAGAAGAGGGGCATCACGGCGGCAAGGGCTCCAATGCCCACAAGGCAGCTGTTGTCGGAGATACTGTGGGCGATCCTTTTAAGGATACATCCGGCCCCAGCTTAAATGTTTTAATTAAGCTTATGTCTATGGTTTCGATTGTTTTTGCTTCCTTTGTTTTAAGAAACAGCTTTTTTAAGTAAATAAATAGGGACAGCGACCATTTTTAAGCAAGAAAAATCTTGAAAAAATGGTCGCTGTCCCTATTTATTATGGTATAATAAGAATATGGATGATTTGGAATTCGTCCATAAGTTCGTCAAAGGGGACATCCAGGTCAGAGAAGAATTCTTAAAGCGTTATTCCCGCCTTATATACAACTATATCTACCATGTTTTAACGGTAAAGGGCCTTAATGATTATCTAAGTTATGTAGATGATATATTCCAGGGCTTTATCCTCTTTGTTATTGAAGACGATTGTAAGAGGCTGAAGTGTTTTAAGGCGAGAAATGGCTGTACCTTTGCCACCTGGATAAGGCAGCTTACTATAAACTTTACCCGCGATTACCTGCGTAAGATCAAGCCTTTATTTTCACTAGAAGCAGAATCAAATGATGAATTAAGCCTTAAGGATATCTTGATGGATAATTCATTGCCTCTCAGAGAGAGCCTTTCAATAGAAGAGAAACTGAAAGTATTGGATTATTGTATCGAGCTTTTAAGCAGGGAAGAGAAATATTTTCTAGAGCTCAATTTTAACCAAGGGGTGAGCCTGGAGATACTAAGGGATTATTTTAATATTACCCGTGGGGCTATCGATATGCAGAAAAGCCGGATTATTAAGAGGCTTAGGGAGTGTTTTAAGGGGAAGGGTTTTTTAAGTTAGATTATTGTAGCTATTGCGTCTATTGTAAGTGAAGGGGTGTAAACTATGGGCCAGTATATAGAAAGGCTTATAAGGTTGGTTTATAAAGGTTGGAAGAGCCGGCATATTAAGGAAGAGGCTCATTTGGATGAAGAGGATATTGCCTCTTTCTTAGATGGGAGGTTATCTCTTGAGAAGTGTGAATTAATAAAGGAGCATTTGATCGCTTGCCCCGGCTGCGCTGAGGCGTTGGGTTTAAGCCTGAAGGCAAATGACCTTTGTGATAACCCGCTGCCTCATCCGGTATTGAATTCAGCGAGAGAGGCCTTGGGAATTAATATTCCTTCGGTAGTGGAGATAATGCTGAGGTTAAAAGAAAGGTTGCTCGAAGTATTAAAGGCAAACGGAGATGTTTTGGTAGGCCAGGAATTGGTCCCGGCATCGATTTTGCGCAGCCGCAATTTAGGTGATTTTAAAGATGAAGTTGTAATTTTGAAGGATTTCGCTAATATCAGGGTGAGGGTGAGCGTAGAAAATAAAACCGGAAAAGATTTCAATGTAAATATACAGGCAAAAGACAAGCAAAAAAAGGCGGTAATTAAAGACCTTAGGGTGACTTTATTCAGGGAAGGGGTTGAGCTGGAGTCATACCTAAATGATTCAGGATCGGTTACATTCGAGCATCTACTTTTGGGTAAATACAAGATTGAGGTAGCGGATTTAGAAGGTAGTCTTGCCAGCGTACTATTAGAAGTTAAGTCATAAGACTATGATACAAGATGGCATCTCTTTAACCCTTGAGATAACCCGCGAGGGCCAGCTCCTTAAAATGGGTATTTTTGACCGTGGGGAGCCTTCTGCCACATTAAGGCATTATAGCCAGCACAGGGTAGATTTCTTGGAAATTGGCAGGCTCTGCCAGGAAGTTACTCTTTTCTTAAACAGGCCCAGCCTTAAAGAGCCGTCTTTATTAAAAGAATTTGAGAAGACTTTATATGCGTTATGGGATCACCTTCTCACGCGTTTGGTCAAAGAAAAGTTGCAGGAAAGAGTCGATCTTAATCTGCTCCTGGAGATCGACGAGGAACTGATTTTTATTCCTTGGGAGCTTCTTTTTGACGGAAATAATTTTCTCTGCCTTAATTTTAATGTTGGCCGCCTGGTGAAAACTAAATCCAGCCCGGCCTTTTTGAATTACCGAAGTTTAGGCCATATTTTCAAGATGCTTATTCTGGCTAATCCAACCAATGATTTAAAGGCTGCTTACCTTGAAGGGGTAAATATAAAGAATCAGTTTGACCGTAAGCGTGATCGTGTGCGTATTGATTTCAAATCTACCAGTATAGACAGGCTTTATATAAAGAAAAATATCTGCGATTATGATATCGTGCATTTTGCCGGGCATTGTGAATATAATTCCCGCAATCCCAAAGATAGCGGGTGGGTTTTAAGCGACGGCAATTTCAGTATTCAGGATATTCTTAAACTGGGTTCGGGCCTGTCTTTGCCGACTTTGGTATTCTCCAATGCCTGCCATTCTGCTTTTTTCTTAAAAGAGGCCATGATTGATAGCGACTATCAGAAAAAGAGTTATTCTCTGGCTTCGGCATTTTTATTCTCTGGGGTACGCCATTATGTAGGCTCTATCAGGAGGGTGGAAGATGCGGCAAGCCTGGGGTTTTCAAAAGAGTTCTATCGTAATTTAACCCATGGAAAATCTCTGGGATATTCACTGCGCCTGGCAAGGTTAAAATTAGTCAAGGATTACGGTCTTGATTCAATGCATTGGGCAAGTTATCTTTTTTATGGCGACCCCGGGTTTATTATGTTCAAGCCAAAGGCCCTTAAAACCAGAAAGAAGGTAGCTATCCCCAGGAAGTTATTGTTTCGCTTTTTAATTGCAGGTACGATCGCGGCGGTATTTATATCCCTGTATTTGCTCCTGATTTATTTTAATCCCAGCTCCTATTTTTTATTTCTCAAATCACAGAAGTTTTTCGCTAAAGGGGCTAACCAGGAGCTGATATTAACCGGCCAGCGCCTTATTTCCAGAGATAAGAATTTTCTACCTATCTATCCTCTTTTAGCGGATACCTACCAAAGGTTGGGGGATAAAGAGAAGGCGATCAAGTATTATTTCGATTATATTATTGCCGCCCAAAGAAAGAATGACCATAGACATCTGGCAGCAGCCTATATAGCGGTTGGGTGGTTTTATCATTTAGACGGAGAGCTTTCAAGGGCCAGGGTATTTTATGAAAAGGCAGTGCATCTAAGCCAAAAAACGAAAGATAGGCTTAATGAAGCAGTAGCCTTAAGAAAGCTTGCGGTCTGGAATATAGATAAGGAAGATTATGATTTAGCCCTTGAGTTGTTGACTAAAAGCTCTGAGATTAACCGCCAAAATCAGCATATTCTCCAGCACCGCTATAATCTTGCCTGTGATTATTTTGATATTGGGTTAGTTTTCAGCAATAAGGATGATTTTCCTGCTGCAGAAGAGTTTTATCGTAAAAGCCGCATATTATTTGAAAGGCTTAACCTGAAGAATGAATTAAGCGATTACTATTTTAATCTTGGGGAGCTGTATCTCTTTGAGAAGCAGTATGAAAAGGCCTTAGACAGCTATCTTACGGGCCTTAAAATAGACCTAGATCAGGGGAATAGGAGGAATTTAGCCTCAGATTACAATATGATTGGAGAGCTTTTCTTGGAGATGGATAATTTTACCGATGCCGAAAGCTACTTTAATAAAGCTTTGCTTGTTGCCGAAGAGATAAGGTCAAGGCCGGATATAGCCGAATCAAGCTATAATCTCGGGCTTTTGTATAAAAAGCTGGGCAGAATTAAGAAATCCAAGGATTTTCTGCGAAAGGCCCAGGAGATTTACGGGGTTATTAACCCTTTGGCTTATGAGGAGGTAAAGAAAGAG
>JAQTTQ010000064.1 GCA_028710685.1 Candidatus Omnitrophota bacterium
ACCGCTTCCCGGGTTCCTCCGTCATAGTCCTCGCCACCAAATAACGCCTCCACTGTCGGAGAGTGTTCGGCTTCCTCCCGTATCGCGCTTATAGTTTCACGCAATGCCTCTTTCCCGTCTTCCTCAGACTTACCTCTAACCGCTGCCGCTAACCGAGCAACATACGCCTCCAAAACATCGAATCCTTGCTCTTGGATTACTTTGATGTATGTATTCTTATTTAATTCCTCATAACTCTCGGGTAACTTATCGTAAACCTTCTTATAAAACGCCATCCGGTAAACGTATTGCTCAAGCCGCTTCTGGAAGTTGGCTCTAATGAGGCCTTCTTCCTCAGTTACAAATTCAGTCAAAAGGCCTATAAACTTGTTGACTTCTAAACCCTTAAGCGCAAGATAACCGGTTATCGTTGCGCTGAGCAAATCAGGATTTAACAATCCTGCAAAGTCTTTCTCTTGAAGATTTTTGGCTAAGGGGGCAAGGGCATAGTAGGCGTACCATGCAGATTCCCTTGCTCCTTTGGCAATGGCAAGAAATAGAGCGTGCACTTGCTCAATGTTATCGACAGTTATTGCTCCTGCCTTAGCTAAGGCACCAAGAGCTTTATAAGCTGCCTCTGAATAATATCCCCTTGCTCCTTGGGCGATGGCAAGAAATAGAACGCTCACTTGTTCAAAATTATCGGCAGTTATTACGCCTGCCTCAGCTATGGCCGCAAGGGCTTTGTAGGCGACCCCTGCATATCTTCTTTTGGCGATGGCAAGAAGTAGAGCGCTCACTTGTTCAAGGTTACCGGCAGTTATTGCGCCAGCCCCGGCTAAAGCACCAAGGGCTTGGTAGGCGTCCCGTGCATATATTCTTTTGGCGATAGCAAAAAGTAGAGCGCTCACTTGTTCAAGGTTACCGGCAGTTATTGCGCCAGCCTCAGCTATGGCACCAAGGGCTTGGTAGGCGACCCCTACATATACCCCTGTTCCTTCGGCGATAGCAAAAAGTAGAGCGCTCACTTGTTCAAGGTTACCGGCAGTTATTACGCCTGCCTCAGCTATGGCACCAAGGGCTTGGTAGGCAACCCCTGCATATACCCCTGCTCCTTCGGCGATGGCAAGAAGTAGAACGCTCACTTGTTCAAGGTTACCGGCAGTTATTACGCCTGCTTCGCTCAAACTCCAAAACGCTGATTGAGCATATTCACGATGATTAGGATCAATTTCCTTTAAGATTTCCTGCAATACCACACTCAATTCCTCACGCGACACCGCTTTTCCGGTTCCACCGTCGTTTTTGTCGTGCGTAAAATTAACTTCCGTTAAAGCATTTCCCGCTAACCGCTTCCCGTCATCCGCTACAACGCTCCCGTCGTAACCATTCGGACCAAATAACGCCTCCACTGTCGGAGAGTGTTCGGCTTCCTCCCATATCGCGCTTATAGCTTTACGCAATGCCTCTTTCCCGTCTTCCTCAGGCTTACCTTTAACCGCTGCCGCTAACCGAGCAACATATGCCATCAAAACATCTAATCCTTGCTCTTGGATTACTCCGATGTATGTATTATTATTTAATTCCTCATAACTCCCAGGTAACCTGTCGTAAACCTGCTTATAAAACGCCATCCGGTAAACGTATTGCTCAAGCCGCTTCTGGAAGTTGGCTCTAATGAGGCCTACTTCCTTAGTTACAAATTCAGTCAAAAGGTTTATAAACACGTTGACTTCTAAACCCTTAAGCGCAAGATAACCGGTTATCGCTTCGCTGAGCAAATCAGGTTTTAACAATCCTTCAAAGTCTTTCTCTTGAAGATTTTTGGCTAAGGGATCAAGGGCAGAGTAGGCATTCACTGTATCTTCCCCTGCTCCTTCGGCGATGGCAAGGAGTAACTTTAAATCCAATACCACCGGATTCAGTTTTTCTTCCTTTACTGACTCGACTAAGGCGCCAAGGGCTTTGTAGGCTTTCCATGCATATCCCCCTGTTCCTTCGGCGATGGCAAGAAGTAGAGAGCTCACTTGTCTAAGGTTATCGGTAGTTATTACGCCTGCCTTAGCTATGGCGCCAAGGGCTTGGTAGGCTTCCCATGCATATTCCCCTGCTCCTTTGGCGATGGCAAAAAGTAAATTTAAATCCAATACCACCGGCTTCAGTTTTTCTTCCTTTACTGCCCCGGCTAAGGCATCAAGGGCTTTGTAGGTTAACCATGCATATCCCCCTGTTCCTTCGGCGATGGCAAGAAGTAGAGCGCTCACTTGTCTAAGGTTATCGGCAGTTATTACGCCTGCCTTAGCTATGGCGCCAAGGGCTTGGTAGGCTTCCTGTGCATATCCCCCTGCTCCTTTGGCGATAGCAAGAAGTAAATCTAAATCCAATACCACCGGATTCAGTTCTTCTTCCTTTACTGCCCCGGCTATGGCGCCAAGGGCTTTGTAGGCTAACCATGCATATCCCCCTGCTCCTTTGGCGATAGCAAGAAATAGAGCGCTCACTTGTTTAAGGTTACCGGCAGTTATTACGCCTGCCTCGCTCAAACTCCAAAACGCTGATTGAGCATATTCACGCTGATTTTGATCAATCCCACTTAAGATTTTCCGCAATACAACCTTCAATTCCTCACGCGAAACCGTTTCCCGGGTTCCACCGTCGTAGTCCTCGCCACCAAATAACGCCTCCACTGTCGGAGAGTGTTCGGCTTCCTCCCATATCGCGCTTATAGCTTTACGCAATGCCTCTATCCCGGCTTCCTCAGGCTTACCTTTAACCGCTGCCGCTAACCGAGCAACATATGCCATCAAAACATCTAATCCTTGCTCTTGGATTACTCCGATGTATGTATTATTATTTAATTCCTCATAACTCCCAGGTAACCTGTCGTAAACCTGCTTATAAAACGCCATCCGGTAAACGTATTGCTCAAGCCGCTTCTGGAAGTTGGCTCTAATGAGGCCTACTTCCTTAGTTACAAATTCAGTCAAAAGGTTTATAAACACGTTGACTTCTAAACCCTTAAGCGCAAGATAACCGGTTATCGCTTCGCTGAGCAAATCAGGTTTTAACAATCCTTCAAAGTCTTTCTCTTGAAGATTTTTGGCTAAAGGGCCAAGGGCTTTGTAGGCGCTCACCGTAAATTCCCCTGCTCTTTCGGCGATGGCAAGAAGTAACTCTAAATTCAATACCGCCGGATTCAGGTCTTTTACCTTTACTGCCCCAGCTATGGCACCAAGGGCATAGTAGGCTTTCCCTGTAGATTTCCCTGCTCCTTCGGCGACGGCAAGAAGTAACTCTAAATCCAATACCGCCGGATTCAGGTCTTTTTTCTCCACTGCCTCGGCTATGGCGCCAAGGGCATAGTAGGCTTCCCCTGTATATTCCCCTGCTCCTTTGGCGATGGCAAGAAGTAACTCTAAATCCAATACCGCCGGATTCAGGTCTTTTTTCTTTACTGACTTAGCTAAGACATCAAGGGCATAGTAGGCTTTCCCTGCAGATTCCCCTGCTCCTTTGGCGATGGCAAGAAGTAACTCTAAATTCAATACCGCCGGATTCAGTTCTTCTCCCTTAGCTAAGACATCAAGGGCATTGTAGGCTTCCACTGCAAATATCCCGGCTCCTTTGGCTATGGCAAGAAGTAATTTTAAATCCAATACAACCGGATTCAGTTTTTTTTCCTTTACTGCCTTAGCTAAGGCAATAAGGGCAAAGTATGCTACCCATGCAGATCCCCCGGCTCCTTCGGCGATGGCAAGGATTAGATCTCTCACTTGTTCAAGGTTACCAGCAGTTATTACGCCCGCCTCGCTCAAACTCCAAAACGCTGATTGAGCATATTCACGATGATTAGGATCAATTTCCTTTAAGATTTCCTGCAATACCCTATTCAATTCCTCACGCGACACCGCTTCCCGGGTTCCTCCGTCATAGTCCTCGCCACCAAATAACGCCTCCACTGTCGGAGAGTGTTCGGCTTCCTCCCGTATCGCGCTTATAGCTTCACGCAATGCCTCTCTCCCGGCTTCCTC
>JAQTTQ010000021.1 GCA_028710685.1 Candidatus Omnitrophota bacterium
TTCCCTACACGACGCTCTTCCGATCTTCCCTTTAGTATATGAGTTAGATGATAAATTAAAGCCGTCAAAAAGCTATTACTTAGGCGACCAGGAAGCGGTAAAAAAAGCCATGGAAGCAGTAGCTAATCAGGGCAAAGCAAAGTAGGGATTAATGGACTTGTAAAGATAGAGAGGCTTCCTCTTGGCTAATAATAGGGGGACCTCATTTTTATTACCCAAGCGAAATACGCCGTTGAAGGCACAACGACCTCACCAATTCGGTGGGGTTTCGTTGTTTTAGGGCGTTTCGAGAATTCCATGCCGAAGTAAAATATACTGCTCAAAAATTATGTATAAGTAAAATATCGTTTTGTGGTGTATAATAATATATAAATAATTTTCTTCCAGAATCTTTATCTTTCGAATGTCTCGCTTTCGAAAAAGAATAGGAGGAGCACGCGCATTGTATCTAAAGTTTATTCAAGACCATATCTTGCTTTTTAAAATGCGTCTTGGCGCTATTCTACATTGGAATAGGATCGTCGAGGAAAAGCCTCTTCGCGCCGAGCTTTACAGTATTGAGCAGTTTAAGGCTTATGCGAAGAAACTTGCCCAAGAGCACTTGGTCAGTTATAAAAAAGGGCGCAACAGGCTTTTGATCAGGCTAAAGAATAACGAAAAGGTCCTTGCTGAAATCTATGAACTTTTAAATGATCCCGGTAAGCCTAAGCGAAAGATCTCCTCGGCCGGAGAATGGCTTCTCGATAATTACTATCTTATTGAGGAGCAGATCAGGCTAGCTCAGAAATACCTTCCGGAAAATTATATTCGAGAATTACCCTATCTTCTCCAGGGTCAGCTTTGCGGCTATCCCCGTGTTTACGCGCTTGCTATGGATTTTGTTTCTCATAGCGATGGACGGCTGGATAATCAGGGGCTTTTGGAGTTTGTGATGGCCTATCAAACGCGCAATCACTTAAAGCTTGGTGAATTGTGGGCTATTCCTATTATGCTAAGGCTGGCGCTTATCGAAAACTTAAGGCGCGTGGCTTCCCGGTTGATCGTAGCACAATCCGAAAGAGATAAAGCAAATTATTGGGCGACGCGGATCCTTAAAATTTCACCTAAAGATACCGACGGGATGATCTTTGAAATTGCCGCGATGTCCAGAGACAAGCCGCTGCTTTCTGAGGCTTTTGCCGCGGAATTTACGCGGCGTTTACATAGCCAAAGCCAGGTGTTTAATCTTCCCTTTGTCTGGTTGGAAAAAAAGCTTCTGGAACAAGGAGAGACCCTGGACAGGATAATCAGGGCCACCAGCCAAAAACAGGCTGCTGATCAGGTCTCTATTGCCAATACTATCGGCAGCTTACGTTTTTTAGAGACTACTGATTGGCATAGTTTTGTTGAAGCCCTTAGCGTTGTGGAAAAGATTTTGTGCCAGGATCCGTCGGGCGATTATAGCCGGATGTCTTTCACTACACGTGACCGCTACCGCCATGTTATTGAAAAACTTTCTTTGAAAAGCAAAATTAAAGAGGAAGAGGTCGCAATGCGTGCGATCCGTATGGCGAAAACGGCAAAAATGGAAAAAGGCCCTGCTCATGTCTCGGCGCATGTAGGGTTTTATCTTATTGACCGGGGATTGGAGCTTCTCTACCGCGAATTAGGATTGCGTTTACCTCTTTTACAGCATCTACAGGCAAAAAAGACCTTTTGGCCGTCGGTCCTATTTTTCGGATCGATCATTTCTATTACCCTTGTTGTTCCCGTAGCTATTTTGAATTGGTTGCAGCTGGCAGGGGTCTTGGATTTGCCGTGGCTTGTTTTATTCGGGATATTACTTTTACTTACAGCAAGCCAGACGGCGGTCTCTTTAGTAAATTGGTTCTCTATGATGCTTGTGAATCCTCAGGTCTTTGCCCGGATGGATTTTTCAGAAGGAATTCCTGCCTATGCCCATACGCTTGTCGTAGTCCCTTGTTTAATCAGCGATAAACAAACGGTAGAATTGCTTCTTGAGGGGTTAGAGGTACGGTATTTGGCGAACATTGACGCCAATGTGGATTTTGCGCTTTTAACGGATTACTCCGACGCAGAGCAGGAGGCTATGCCTGATGATAAAGCGATTCTTACACAGGTTATGGAGGGGATTGAAAAGCTAAATTATAAATACCGCCGGCAGAAAGAATATGTTTTTTATCTTTTTCATAGGTCTCGCAAGTGGAATGAAAGAGAAAGGGTGTGGATGGGGTATGAGCGTAAGCGCGGCAAGCTAGGGGATTTAAACGCCTTTCTTCGCGGGAAAGGAGAAGGCCGTTTCAGCGCTGTCGTCGGCGATCCCCAGAGGCTTCAGAATGTCAAATACGTGATTACTCTGGATGCGGATACTTTGATGCCACGGGATGCCGCGCGAGATCTTGTGGGGGTAATAGAGCACCCCTTGAACCGTCCGGTTTATGATGAAAAGAAACAGCGGGTTGTTTCCGGTTACGGGATCCTCCAGCCTAGAGTTGAATCAGGTTATCCCGGAGAAAATCCTTCGTTGTTCGTGAAGATATTCGGAGGCGATACAGGCATCGATCCGTACACCAAGGTAGTGTCCGATGTTTATCAGGATCTTTTCTTTGAGGGTTCTTTTGTCGGTAAAGGGCTTTATGATGTGGATGTTTTTGAAAGATCCATGGAGGGCCGTTTTCCGGAGAATTCTATATTAAGCCACGACCTTCTGGAGGGTTGTTACGCTCGGTCAGGGCTTGTGACGGATGTGCAATTTTACGAGAAATATCCGTCAGCATATCTCAATGATTTAAGCCGCAGATCCCGTTGGATTTGCGGGGATTGGCAGATTATTCACTGGTTATTTAGCTGGGTCCGCCTTAAAAGTGGAGCAAAAGTAAAAAATCCGATTTCTTTTTTGTCGCAGTGGAAGATTGCGGATAATTTAAGGAGAAGCTTAGTTCCTTTGGCTACAGTCCTGCTGCTTTTATCGGGATGGATATTTCTTCAGCCCTCTTGGAGATGGTCCGCTCTTGTTATCGCACTTCTTGGTTTTCCTCTTGTGCCGATGACGCTGGCAGAGGCGGTGAGAAAGTCTAAAGAGCTTACTTTTATAACACATTTTAGTTTGATATTGTCATTATTTAAAAAGAAAACGATCAGGTTTTTCTTTTCGCTTGTATTCTTACTGCATGAATTCTTCTGTTGTTTGAATGCGATCACGCGGACTTTGTGGAGAATGTTTGTTTCACGAAGAAACTTATTGAAATGGACGACATTTTTTGAAGCGCAAGCTTTTCTCTCGCATGGCCTCTTGGGTTATTATAAAAATATGTTGTTTGAGCCGCTTGCTGCTGCGTTGTTGCTGATCTGCTTTTCGGTGTTTCTTGCGTGTTGCGACGGGTTTGCTTATGTCCTTTTAAGCCTATGGTTTATTTCTCCTGCGGTCGCTTTCAGGATCAGCCAGTCTGCGCCTGTCCGCAAGAGCATGCTTTCCAACGAACAAATTACTTTTCTCAGGAATTTTGCCCGCAGGAGTTGGGCTTTCTTTGAGAACTTTGTGACCGAGAAAGACCATTGGCTCCCCCCGGATAATTTTCAGGAAGAGCCTCTTAGTATAATGGCGCACAGGACTTCGCCGACAAATATCGGATTGTCGCTTCTTGCGAATTTAACAGCTTATGATTTTGGTTATGTTTCAATGGGCAGGATGTTTAATCGAACAGAAAAAACATTCGATACCCTAAATTTTATGGAAAGGTACAGGGGTAATTTTTACAACTGGTATGACACAGAGACGCTTAAACCCCTGGAACCTCTTTATGTTTCTTCGGTAGATAGCGGGAATTTGACCGGGCACTTAATGATATTGCGTTGTGGGTTGGCGGAAATGAATTCTCAGAAGATTGTCTCTGTTAAGATATTCGACGGGCTCGAAGATACTTTGCAAGTTTTGCAACAGAGCGTTGTGCAGATGGAGAAAAGCCAAAAGAGCAACATTACGGGATTTTTCCGGGAAACCTCTGAGAGGATTATGCAATTTCAGGAGAAGGGAAAACTTTCTTGCGTTTGCCTTTCGGATATCTATACGTTTTTGCGACAGTTTTCAAAGGATGTTTCAAAGGTTTTTTCCGGGCTGGATCAAAAGTATTATGAGCAGGGCAAAAAATGGGCGCGCGCCTTGGAGAGGCAGTGTTATGACTTCTTGGAAGATATGTCTTTTATAGCGCCTTGGATATTGCTTGAGCCGGAAATGCCGGGGATGTGGGATGCAGGCGATGAAGAACAGCAGAAGCGGCTTGTTCAGCTTCGGGAGGCTCTACGGAGTTTAGATGAGATCCCTACGCTTTCTGAAGTAGCTAAGCTTGAACAGATGCTGGTTCCTTTGATTGAGAAAATTGCGGCAAATATATCTCTTGTGGATCATGATTCCAAAGCATTGTATGAATGGTTCTTGAAACTTTGCGATGCGATTAAAGATGCCGGGACGCGGTCTGCTGAAAGGATCAAGGCCATCGATTATATTGTGCTGCGCTGTAACGAAATATCCAGTATTGAATATGAATTTTTGTATGACAAAAATACCGATCTTCTTTCTATCGGATACAATGTCAGCGAGCACAAGGTGGATTCGGGTTGTTATGATCTTTTGGCGTCCGAGGCCAGGTTCTGTAGTTTTGTCGCGATTGCCCAAGGGAAGATGCCGCAGGATCATTGGTTTAAGCTTGGCCGGATGATTGCAAAAGTACAAGGAGACCCTGTTTTGATTTCCTGGGGCGGATCGATGTTTGAATATCTTATGCCTCTTTTGGTAATGCCCAATTATGAAGGAAGCTTATTGGACCAGACATATAAAGCAGCGGTCAGCGGACAGATTCGTTATGCGGCCAAGAATAATATTCCCTGGGGTATATCTGAGTCCGGGTATAACAAGATTGATGCTAATATGGTTTACCAGTATCATTCTTTCGGAGTTCCGGAAATGGGTTTTAAGCGGGGGTTAGCTGAAGATTTGGTTGTAGCGCCCTATGCTTCGATGCTGGCCTTAATGGTGGAGCCAAAGAAAGCCTGTGAGAATCTTGAGCGTTTATTTACCGAGGGTGCCGCAGGAACATACGGGTTTTATGAAGCCGTTGATTACACACCTGAGCGCCTTGCTCCGGATGAAACTCATGCGATCGTAAAATCCTACATGGCGCATCATCAGGGCATGAGTTTTTTGTCTCTTGCATATGTTCTTTTGGGCCGTCCTATGCAAAGGCGTTTCCATGCTGAGTTGATGTTTAAATCAGCCGAGCTTTTACTTCAGGAGCGCGTGCCGGTTACCGAATCGTTCCTTTATGATTTTGAAGTAACCGGGATGCTTAGGAAATTCGGAGAAAAGGAAACCCTTTTGCGTGTGTTTACAACTCCTCAGACTCCGGTGCCGGAAGTGCATCCGCTTTCCAACGGCCGATACCATGTAATGGTTACTAACGCCGGAGGAGGATACAGCCGTTGGCAAAATGTTGCCGTAACGCGCTGGAGCGAAGATTCTGCATTGGATAATGACGGAACGTTTATTTATCTGCGCGATGTGGAGACCGGGCAGTTCTGGTCATCGGCGTATCAGCCGACGCAAAAAAAGCCCAAGAATTACGAAGCTTTATTTTCTCAAGCCTGGGTGGAGTTTAAGCGGCGGGATTATCAGATCGATACGCATACGGAGATTGCGGTTTCTCCGGAGGATGACATTGAGTTGCGCCGATTGACGATCACCAACCGGTCGCGCAACAAGCGCGTTATAGAAGTAACCAGCTACGCGGAAGTTGTATTAAATGATCCCGCAAGCGATCAGGCCCAGCGGATATTTAGTAATCTATTTCTACAGACCGAAATTATCAGGTCGCACCAGGCGATCCTTTGCCAGCGGCGGGGCCGTTCGGATAAGGAAGTATTTCCCTGGATGCTGCACTTGATGGCGGTGCATGGAAACGCGATTGTCGGCGCTTCTTACGAAACAGACCGCAGCAAGTTTATCGGGCGGGGACACACAGTGGCGGATCCGGTAGCAATTGCGGGCGGCAGTTATCTTTCGGATAGCGAGGGTTCTGTGCTTGATCCGATTGTTGCGATTCGCAGTCAAATTGAATTGGAGCCGGATGAATCAGCAGTGGTTGATTATGTTACCGGTATATGCGAAAGCCGGCAAGCTGCGCAAGCGCTTATGGAAAAATACAGGGACAGAAATTTGGCTGACCGCGTTTTTAACCTGGCCTGGACTCATGGGCAGGTTGCTTTGCAGCAGATCAATTCTACGGATGTTGACGCCCAGCTCTACGGAAGGCTTGCCAGCGCTATTTTATACGCTAATCCCGCATTGCGGGCGAGTGCGAGTATCCTACGCCGGAATAACCGCGGCCAATCTGATCTTTGGGGGTATAGTATTTCGGGCGATTTGCCGATTGTTCTGGTGCGTATTGAGAACCAGGATAATATCGACCTGATTGTAAAGATGATACAGGCCCATGCTTATTGGCGCATGAAGGGTTTGGCGGTTGACCTTGTTATATGGAATGAAAATAGTTCTATTTATCGGGATAGTTTAGGGGAGAGAATCAGCGGGTTGATTTTTGCCAACAGTAAAGAAACAGCTGATAAGAATGGCGGCATCTTTTTAAAGCGCCCTGATCAGATGTCAGATGAAGACCGGATACTCATGCAAGCGGTGGCGCGAATAATTATTTCGGATCGCGGTGGCACGCTGGCTGAGCAGTTGAGCGATATGACGCACCCAAAGGTAAATTTTATGCCTTTTGTTGCCACCAGGCAGGATGATCCAAAGGAAGAGGGTAAGGGTTTTGAGGAGCGCCCGGATCTTGTTTATTTTAACGGCGTGGGAGGATTTACCGGGGATGGGCGGGAATACGTGATCACGACTTCATATTCAAAAACTACTCCAGCTCCTTGGGTAAATGTGCTGGCGAATTGGAATTTCGGCACAGTGGTTTCTGAAAGCGGCAGCGCTTATACTTGGAGCGAGAATGCGCGGGAGTTTCGTTTGACGACTTGTAAGAATGATCCTGTTACGGATGCTTCGGGAGAGGCGCTCTATATTCGCGATGAAGAAAGCGGAAGATTTTGGTCTCCAACGCCGCTTCCCGCTACGGGTAAGACCCAATATACCTCGCGCCATGGATTTGGCTACAGCGTTTTTGAACATACTGAAAACGGGATTGTTTCGGAATTAACGGTTTTTGTTTCACGGGAGGACCGCGTTAAATTCTCGGTCCTTAAAATCAGGAATATTTCCGGCAGACGAAGACGGCTTTCGGCGACGGGTTATTGCGAGCTGGTGATGGGAACATTCCGGGAAAAGTATCACATGCATATTTTAACCGAGATTGATCCAAAAAGCGGGGCTTTGTTTGCCCGCAACCCTTATAACAAAGAGTTTCCGGATAGAGTTGTTTTTATGGATGTAAGTGAGCCGACGCGATTTGTAACCGGAGACCGGATTGAATTTATCGGAAGAAATGGCACTATGCAAGTGCCTTCTGTGATGCGAAGCGATAGGCTTTCCGGAAGAGTAGGCGCCGGGATGGATCCGTGTGTTGCTTCACAGGTTAAATTTGAGCTTGAGGACGGACAGCAGAAAGAGATTGTTTTTACTTTTGGGGCGGGCAAGAATGTGGACGAGGCGCGGGATCTCCTGCGGCGTTTTGGGGGAATTGATGCAGTGCATCAGGAACTTGAGAGGGTTTGGGATTATTGGAAACGCACCTTAGGCGTTGTGTATGTGGAGACGCCCGATGCTTCGATAAATTTTCTCGTAAACGGCTGGCTGCAATATCAACTTATAAGCTGCCGCCTAATGGGTCGAAGCGGTTTTTATCAATCCGGCGGGGCTTTTGGATTCAGGGATCAATTGCAGGATGTGATGGCATTGATGCATTCAAAGCCGGAAATGGCGCGGGAGCAGTTACTGGCTTTTGCCGCCCATCAGTTTGTCGAAGGTGATGTGCAGCATTGGTGGCATCCGCCCTCAGGCCGAGGAATCCGCAGCCATTGTTCGGATGATTATTTATGGCTTCCGTTTGTAACTTGTTTATATGTTAAAGAGATCGGCGATACAGGGATCCTTGATGAAACGATTGGTTTCCTTGAAGGGCCCTTACCCAAACAGGAAGAAGAATCTTATTTTGATATACCGAGAATTTCTGCGCGTACCGGCACACTTTATGAACATTGTGTTTTAAGCGTGAAAAATGGTTTGAAGTTCGGCGTTCATGGCCTCCCTCTTATGGGTAGCGGTGACTGGAATGACGGGATGAATATGGTTGGACGCGAAGGGAAAGGCGAAAGCGTCTGGCTTGCTTTTTTTCTTTTTGATGTTCTCAAGTCGATGGCGATTTTAGCATCTCAGCATGGGGATAAGGATTTTTCAGAGTTTTGTCTTGCGGAGGCCGGCAAACTCGCCGGTAATATTGAAGAACATGGCTGGGACGGCGAGTGGTATCGTCGGGCATATTTTGACAGCGGGGATGCTTTGGGCTCTTCTCTAAATAGCGAATGCCGGATCGACTCTATTCCTCAATCCTGGGCAGTACTTTCAGGTGCGGTCCAACAGGAAAGAGCCAGAAAGGCCATGGATCAGGTGGACCGTCAGCTTGTCGACAGGAAACACGCCATCGTGAAATTATTTGATCCTCCCTTTGATAAGGCCTTGCCTAACCCGGGCTACATTAAAGGTTACGTTCCCGGCGTCAGAGAAAATGGGGGACAGTATACGCACGCTGCGATTTGGGCGGCGATTGCGTTTGCGGTCTTAGGGGATAAAAAGCGGGCCTGGGATCTGTTTTATATGATTAATCCAGTGCATCATTCTGATAATGCGGATAAGTGCGCTGTTTACAGAGTCGAGCCATATGTAATGGCTGGAGATGTTTATTCTTCGCCTGGCCTGGCAGGACGCGGGGGATGGACATGGTATAGCGGATCCGCAGGCTGGATGTATCAGTTAATCGTAAAGTATTTGTTAGGGGTTAGGTTAAAAGTAGATAAGATCTATTTCGAGCCGTGCCTTCCCCTGGATTGGCCGTCCTGGAAGCTGCATTATCGCTACAGGGAGACTTTTTATCATATTACTTTTGTCCGTCTTGGATCATCAGACCGCGTGACGTCTATTAAGTTGGATGGTGTAGCGCAGGAGGATATGGCGATACTGCTCATTGATGATCGGATAGATCATTCAGTGGAGGTGAATATCGGGTGATCGCGGGTTGTATGCAGAAAGCTGAAAGTGCCCGCACAAAATTAAAAGGCGCCGGCTTGCATTTTTATATATCTCCTTGACATCAAATAAAAGCGTGCTAATCTATAATCAACAATTAGGAAGTGTCCCGTGTTTGAAGGGGGAAGTCCCGGACAATAAAAAAGTAAAACCTTCGTGAGGCAGAAAATACGCCCGCGAGGGTTTTTGTTTTATTAACCATTTTAAGGGGAGGTAGGAGATGGAAGGCTTAAAGTTTTTGCGCAGTACCCAGATCATCATTCTGGGGGTATGTTTTGTAATAGCAACGATAGTTTCAACAATGATTCTCTCAAAAGGGCTCTTGCAGATAAGGAAGTTCTCAAGCGAAGTAGTTACCGTAACAGGTTCCGCAGAAAAGAAAATAGTCTCAGACCATATTGTCTGGAGTGCCAAGTTTACCAGGCAGGAAAAGGATCTAAAGGTTGGTTACTCTAAGCTTCAGGATGATTTAAAGAAGGTAAAAGAATACCTCTCTTCGAAAGGGATAAAAGACGATGAGATAACTATCTCTTCCGTAGATACCAGCACTCTCTTTAAGAAGAATGAAAAAGGCAATGACACAAACGAAATCGAAGCCTACAGGCTCTCCCAAGGCATTGAGGTAAAGTCTTATGATGTAAAAAGGGTAGAGGATGTATCCCGTCAGTCAACCGAGCTTATTGAGCAGGATATAAGGCTTATCTCCAATGCTCCTGAATACTTCTATACTAAGCTTGCAGAGTTAAAGATAGAGATGTTGGCAATGGCAACTGAGGATGCTAAAAAGCGCGCCTCAACTATGGCTAATTCAACCGGCAATAGAATAGGCGCTATAAGGTCTGCCAAGATGGGAACCTTTCAGATAACTCCGGTTAACTCTTATGATGTTTCTTGGTATGGCAATAATGATACCTCATCTTATGAGAAGAAAGTTATGGCTGTTGTAAACGCCAGTTTTGCGATAGAATAAATTAAAGTAAAAAGGAGGGAAGATGAAAGCCTTTGGGATAGGATTACTATTTTTGATTGCTGTAATGATCTTATCAGGTATAGGGATATTGCTTTACCCTTTAATTATAGTAATGGCTCTTGTGTTTAGGATACTGATTCCCATCTTTTTTGTAATATTCAGTATCTGGTTCTTAGGAAAATGCATCATATTCATCTGGGAAAAACTTTTAGCTAAGAAAAGCTATGAATAGCAGAGCGACATGTTTAAATTGTATGGATGGGCGCGTCCAACTGCCGGTTTTAAACTGGATCCGTCAAAATTACAGCGTTGATTTCGTGGATGTGATTACCGCGGCAGGGATGGATGGTATTCTTGCTTCCAGGGAGGATATCGAAGGAATTATTAATAGCGTTAATATATCCATAAATGATAATAGGTCTAGCGGGATTTTTGTCGTCGGCCATTACGATTGCCGGGGTAATCCCGTTGATGAAAAGACTCATCGTGAACAGATCGCAAAGGCTGTTAATCGTTTGAGAGCATATTGGCCAAAGATTGAGATTTCCGGGCTTTGGGTTAATAGTGATTGGCAGGTAGAGCTTTTGAAAATATAAGACCCATAGTTCTACATAAAGATATATATTGAGCTATCTTATAAAATAATCCTTAGAGAAAATATGCATGGGTAATAAGCTTTGGGGCAATTTATCTTGTAGATGGTATGTGTTTGGAGTAAAATAAATACAAATTATGTTATTTGATCCAACAAAAGGTGAATATGAATAAAAAAATGCCCGTTTCTTTTATGATAATGGTTGTTTTCTTTATGACCGGTAGCCTTATAGGGGCCGGGATACTTGGGCTTCCTATTAAGACAGGAATGGCCGGCTTGTTCCCTTCTTTGATAGGGACTTTGATTGTAAGCCTCGCAATGTTTGTAACCGCTCTTGTCTTAATGAAAGAAGCGGTTAAAACCCGCAAAGAGACTTTTCATTATCCCAGCATGTACCAGGCATATTTCGGCTCTATAGGCAAATGGATAGCAACTATTGCTAATTTGGTTATACTGTATGGTTCTCTGGTGGTGTATCTTTCCGGAGCGACCGCGATCATTATAAGAGTTATTACTATTCAAATACCCAGAGAGATTATCATATTATTATTCTTCTTGCCTCTTACGGCTATTACCATAACTAACCCGAAGAAACTTTTTAAATTCAATGCTTTATTCGTAGTATTATTAATTGTTTCTTTTGCGGCACTTGTTTTGATGGGGGAGAAATTTGTAGATACGCGCCGTTTTATGCATTCAGACTGGGGGATGTTCGCTCCGGCTTTACCGATTATTGTAATGGCAGCTTATTTCCATAATGTTATTCCGACTGTGTCCAAGCAGCTGGATTGGAATGTCAAATGGATATTTACGGTAATATTTATTACAAGCGTTATAGGTTTAATCATGAATTCTTTATGGATTCAGGTGGGTATTGGCGCTCTGCCCTTAACGGGGAATAATGGTATTGTCCACGCTTTAAATAATAATTTGCCGGCTACTGTTCCCCTGGGACAGGCGATTAAGGCTCCTTTATTTATCCCTTTTTCTCTGCTTTTTGCTTTACTTGCGATTATTACTTCTTATCTTTCGTTTGGAAATGCCACCTTAGATTTTATTGATGATATGATGGCAAATTATTTTAAGGTAAAAAACAGGGTTTTGGTTTTAGTAATTGCTTTCTTGCCTCCTTTAGCTGTTACTGTGTTTTGGCCTAATATATTCCTTAAGGCGCTTGATTTTGTAGGCGGGATAGGCGTTGTAATACTGTTTGGTATTTTACCTTGTATAATCGTATTGATAAATAAAGGGATTTTTAAGCGGTTGCTTATAATTCCGGTTTTATTATTATTCTTTTTTATCTTGTTATTTAAATTTCAGCAAAATTTTAATCTTTCTAAAATAAGTCCGGGAATTGAGTACTGGACCAATTTCAGGTATCATTCTCATAAATAAGGAGCCTTGAATGCAGGTAAGGGAAGTAATGTCAAAAGAGGTGATAGCAGTTAGGCGTTCTATGAAACTTGGGGAGCTTTTGGGTATATTCAAGGATTTCCATATATTTCCATTAGTCCCGGTTGTAGAAGATGACAGCCGGCTTATCGGGGTTGTTTCTTTTCGTAATATATTGGATGTTTTTCAGTCATCCCATCCCGATGTATTAAAATTGGTTCCTTTTCTTGATGAAGAAGAGCAAAATATATTCAAGATGGATATATCCGAAGATATTGGAGACTTAGTAGTGGTTCAAGATATAATGGACCAAGAGTATATTTATATCCGCGAGGATACTTCGTTGGAAGAAGTTTATAAATTAATGGATGTGCATTTAAAAGAAGAGCTTCCTGTTGTTGACAGATTAGGAAGGCTGGTAGGCAGAGTAGGCATATTTGATATAATTAAATTTTTATTCAATCAGAAAGGGGTTATGAATTGAATAACAGTATTTTAGGGCTGGGCTTTATTTTAACCGCCGGCCTAGTATCTGCTAAGGTAATTAAGAAATTAAGTTTTCCTGCGGTAACAGCTTACCTGTTGTTGGGGATATTAATCGGGCCATCCATACTAAATCTGGTGCCTAAGGATATCCTTAATTCTTCGGGTATGATTTCAAATGTTGTGTTGGGGATAATTGCTTTTGGTATAGGCCAGAATTTTTCCAGGTTTCATTTGCGCCGTATAGGTAAAACAGTGATATGGATTTCGGTTCTGGAGGCCTGCGGGGCTTTAATACTGGTTACGGCTGCGTTTTATTTTCTTTTACACCAGCCATTTTACATATCTTTAATTTTTGGATCAATTGCGTCCGCAACTGCACCGGCTGCGACAGTTATGGTGATAAGAGAATACCGTGCCAGAGGTAATTTTACAGATACTCTTCTTGGCGTTGTGGCTATAGATGATGCCTGGTGCCTTATTATATTCGCAGTTTCCCTTGCTATATCACAGGCTATTTACGCGCATGCGGTAGAGGCATCTTTTATCATAAGGGTTTTTTTAAACGCTCTATTAAGTATCGCCGGTTCTTTTATTTTAGGAGCGTTTATGGCTATTTTTCTGTCTATTATTTATAGGTTTGTGCGTACGCAGGCAGAGTTATTGATTTTAACTTTAGGTTTGATATTTTTAAATATCGGCATTGCTATTTGGTTGAATTTATCGGTTCTTTTGGCTAGTATGTTTTTAGGAGCGATGCTGGTAAATTTAAACCGCTATTCTTTCAAGTTTTTTGATAGCCTTAAAATGATTGACTCTCCTTTGTTTTTACTATTTTTTGTCTTAGCCGGGGCAAATTTAGAGATAGGCATTTTAAATAATCTAAGTTTAATAGGTTTGACCTATCTTATTTTTAGAGTGGCGGGTAAAATACTGGGTGTTAATTTGGGGGCAAAAGCTTCAGGTGCCGCAAGTAGTGTTAGAAAGTATTTAGGATTTGCTTTAGTTCCTCAGGCCGGAGTGGCTTTGGGTTGTGCGCTTATTGCTAAGAGCGACTTTCCGGAAGCAGGGAATATGATTTTTACTACGATAGTAGCGACTACTGTTATTTATGAGCTAGTCGGCCCCTTATGTACTAAATATGCGTTAAGAAAAGCAGAAGATATAATAATACATTAATTGATGAAGATTTAAATGGTTAGTCCGGACTCTAATGTTATTCCTTTCGATGGGAGCGGCCGGCGAATCTTAACGCTGATTCTTATCTAGGATCAGCGTTATTTTTATATTCTAGAAAGCGGTGCCAGGTGTGGTATAATACTTTAAATTCACGAGGAATAAGATGGAGAGAAAAAAAGTATTAGGATTTAAGGATCTTGTGCTCTTTACCTTTTGCGCGATGTTCGGGGTAGAGGCAATTCCTGCTGTAGCTGCTATCGGGCCATCGGCAATATCGTGGTGGCTGATATGCACAATTGGGTTTTTTCTTCCCTTTGGCCTTATTACTGCGGAGTTAGGCTCAACTTATACTGAACAGGGCGGTATTTATGTTTGGATTAAGAGGGGCCTTGGGGATAAGTGGGCAGGAAGGAGCATATGGTATTACTGGATAGCCCTACCGATATGGCTCCCTGCAATGTATATTGCAATCTCCGATATTATCGGGCATATGTTCTTTCCGGAAATGAGCCTTTGGCATCAGGTGTTTTTGTCAGTAGTAATGATATGGATTGTTGTCGGGATAAACCTCTGCTCCTTAAAATTCTCTAAATGGGTTCCTAATATCGGCGCAATTACAAGATTTATAGTGGTCTTCGGGATGCTTGCTGCTGCGATAGCCTATTTTTTAAAAAACAAAGCCTTTGCCAATGAAATAACCTTTGCCGGCATTATTCCTAATTTAAGCGCAGCAGTTGTTTTTGTTCCGATGATTATTTATAACTTAATCGGCTTTGAGCTTATGTCAGGGGCTGCCGGGGAGATGAAGAATCCGGCACGAGATATACCTAAAGCGGTTATTATGTCTGCCTTGATCATAATCTCCTTTTATTTAATCTCTACCATAGCCATTTGGGTGATTGTTCCTATTCAGGAGATTAATGTTGCAAGCGGTATACTGCAATTATTTTTGATAACATTTGAAAGTTTTGCGTTAAAACAGCTTATTATTGTTACCCTGGGGATACTTATATCAGTAACTCTTTTTTCGGAGATAGTTACCTGGACGCTGGGAGAAAACAGGATAGTTGCCGAAGCTGCCCAAGACGGTAAATTACCCCGTGTTCTTGGCAAGATGAGTAAGGTAAACATGGCTCCGATAGGAGCTTCGTTTGTCTCCGGAATTATTTCTACAGTTATAATAATTATCTACGGGCTTTTTGCCAGAAACGCCGCGGAGATGTTCTGGCAGGTTATTTCTTTTAGCACCATAGTCGGACTTTTTTCCTACGCCATACTATTTCCGGTTTTTATTATTTTAAGATTTAAAGATAAGCAAAGAGTAAGGCCTTACCGGATTCCGGGCCCGGGCTGGTTTGCAGTGCTCCTTGCGATCATGGCTGAAGTATTTGTTTTGATAACAGTACTGGTATTAGCCATACAGCCGGGGAGTGATTTTACGAGGACTGCTCTTCCGATAATTATTGGTGTAATAATAGCGGTTATTACGGGTGAATTTTTAGTATCCCACTCTTTAAGGCAGTTTAGCAAACTTAGAAGCAGTGGAGGGTAAATGAGCGTAAATTACGAGCAGAGGGCTTTAAAGTTTTCTGTTTATGGTGCGATATTTTTTGCCGTATTAGGTTTAGTCTGGGGGTTTATAGTTAAATCCCAGATGATTATCTTTGATGCGATTTATTCTTTTATCAGTGTAATACTTTCGGTTATGTCTGTTTATGTTGCCAAGGCGATGCTGGTACGGGATGACAGGAATTTTCCTTTCGGCAAATCACAGCTTGAGCCTATGGTGGTTATGTTTAAATCGCTGGTTATTATCGTGCTCTGCGTTAAGGCATTTATTGATGCGTTTGTTACCTTTACTTCAGGCGGACGCGATATCAATACGCTTTCAGCTATTATTTACGCTGTTATCGGGACAGCCGGGTGTTTTCTCTGCTGGCATTATATACGTTGGATAGGAAAGAATAAATCCCCGAACTCGGAATTAGTTAAAGCTGAAGGCATGCAATGGGGGATGGATACCTTAATAAGCTTGGCAGTATTTTTGGGGTTCTTAGCATCCTTCATTATGCAAAAATCAGGATACGGACAGTATGCCCGTTATATGGACTCGCTTATGGTAATGGTTATAGTTTTATATTTTGTAAGGACTCCGGCAATGTCGTTTATATCTGGGGTTAAGGAACTGTTGATGATGGCCCCGGAAAAAGATATTTATCCAACTGCAAAGGAAGCAGTGGATAAAATTGCCAGAGAGAAAGGTTTTGCTGATGTAATCTTACGTGCCGGAAGGGGCGGAAGAGACCTTGTCTTTGAAGTTAGCTTCGTAGCCAAAGATCCTAATGAAACGCGCTCTATGGCTGAGATGGATGAAATACACAGGTTAGCTAAAGAGAGGCTTCATACCATTTTTGATAAGCCGGTATGGATGACAGTAACTTTTATCCATGACCGGGAACTGGCATAGGTATTTGTAGATGCCAGCTGTTAGAATATTCTTGATATATTTGAAGTATCGTGCATATAATTGAGCCAGGTGATTATTACGAAAGACTGGTTTTTTCATTCTTTTAGCGATGCTTTTGCTACGGTCTTTGTTTTAGAGGGAAACTATGATGAACCCTGAAGAATACATGGATTTGAACATCAAGCTTGTAATAGCCCTTTTCGTTTCCTTGGGCTGGGCAGTAATCCTTTATCCTCTGATGAGGAGGTTGAAGAGATCCTGGCCTTTTTTATT
>JAQTTQ010000065.1 GCA_028710685.1 Candidatus Omnitrophota bacterium
TATCATCATCAAGGCAGCTAAGCCTCCGACCAAAATGCCCGCAGGCCCGGATGTTTTATAACCCACAGTCATACTGCCTACCAGAAAAAGAATACGCGCTAATAATAGGTTCATTTTTTTCCTCCTAGCCCTAAATCCAATCCTTCTTTTAAGGTTGATACCGGAATTATCTCTATACTGCCGCTGTAATCCTTAAAACTTTTATAATTATTCCTGGGGATAATAACTCGCTTAAAACCTAATTTCTCAGCCTCGTTAATACGCAAGGAGACTTGCGAGATGCTGCGTATTTCCCCTGCCAAACCTACTTCCCCTAAAATAACGGTATCGCTGATAACCATCGCCTCCCTGAAAGCCGAAGCCACGGCTATTGCTACCGCCAAATCAGCCGCAGGATCTTCTACCTTTATGCCTCCGGCTACATTTACGAAGATATCTTCCGTCTCAAGGGCTAAACCTATTCTCTTCTCAAGCACTGCTACCAAAAGGCTTAATCGGTTAAAATCAAACCCTTCGCAGCGCCTGCGGGCATAACCAAAATTTGACCTGCTTACCAATGATTGTATCTCAACCAGCAAAGGACGGGAGCCCTCCAGCACAGAGGTAACCACTGACCCGCAGACATCGCGCGGCCGCTCAGATAAAAATATCTCCGAAGGATTCTTGACCTCAGCCAAACCCTCCGGCCCCATCTCAAATACCCCTATCTCATTAGTAGAGCCAAACCTATTCTTTACCGCGCGTAAGATTCTATATATTGAAAACCTGTCCCCTTCAAAATAAAGCACGGTATCAACGATATGCTCTAAAAGCCTGGGCCCGGCGAGCGTACCCTCTTTAGTCACATGCCCTATAATAAAAATAGAGGTGCCGCTGGTTTTAGCTAGCTGCGTAAGCATTCCGGCGCATTCCCTGACTTGACTGACGCTTCCGGCAGAAGAGCTGATCTGAGGATCGAATACAACCTGTATAGAATCAATAATTACCACGTCAGGATTAAGGACCCTGATATGCTCGGTAATTAAACTAAGGTCTGTCTGGTTAACTATATATAATCCGTCTGACTCATGCGCACCTAAGCGCTTAGCCCTCATCTTAGTCTGATGAACCGATTCTTCGCCGCTTACATAAAGGACCTTTGCGTTCTTCCGGGTTAATTGATTAGAGACCTGCAGCGATATAGTAGACTTACCCACTCCGGGGTCTCCTCCGACTAATACCACTGAACCCTTAACAATACCGCCGCCTAAAACCCTATCCAACTCTGCTATCCCTGTCTTAAGCCGGCTTTCATTTGTTAATCTTACGTCTTTGAGTAAAACAGGTCCCTCCTTATATAAGGCTGACCTCTCTTTAGCCTTAGTGCCGGCAGGCATGGCATAATCTTCTTCCGCAAAAGAATTCCAGGCCTGGCAATCAGGGCATCGGCCCAACCATTTAGGCGACTGATAACCGCATTTCTGGCAGCTAAAGACTGTTTTTACCTTCATCTATTTCTTCTCTTTTGTCTTCCAGAATATTTTCCAGGGATTCTTCCTTAAGTCGGATACCAGGGCATTTATCTCATTATAAAGTTTATCGTCGTAGAGAATCATCCCCATTGTACCTTCCTTATTCAGTATCCTGTCAACTCCGGTATTTACATTATCGGCTATATTCTTGGCGGACTTAAAAATATCATTCATCGCCACAGGGTCTTCTCCGGCTAATTCCTCGCTGGGATAAAGGCATTTACTGTAATCAACACCCGGCATAATCTCTAAATATTTTTCACCCAATAAGCCTAAGGTATTAACCCACACCTTGGAATCTACGGGAATTTTTATATCGTTGGGGATCCAGCATGTTATGCGTATCTTGGTATTAGCCTCTTTTTCATCATAGAAATATTTTATACTGGTCACCTCTCCCACATCCACTCCGGCAAATCTTACCGGAGCGCCCTTCTTTACCCCGTTTATAAAATGAAACATGAAGTCTACCTGATAACCCGAGGCCCAAGTCCTAATTCCTCCCACCGACAAAACAAATATCGTAAAGATTGCCATACCAATAAAAACGAATATACCTAATTTTAACTCTAACTTTGTTTTACCGAATATCATATTGGCCTCCGTTTACCTAAAGTAATCTTATGTTCTCAGTTATCGGCCCGTGCGCCAGGCCGTTAACAAATTGATGCACTATCAAGTCTTTGCTATTCTCAATCTCCTGAGGGGTCCCCTGGGCAATAATCTTACCCTGATACAGCATTGCAATATTATCCCCTATCCTATAAGCGCTTCTCATGTCATGCGTAACTACAATAGAGGTGACATTAATCCTATCATGCAGGTTCTTTATCAGTTCATTAATACTATCTGCGGTAATGGGATCTACCCCTGTAGTGGGTTCATCATAGAGTATGATCTGGGGTTTTATGCATAATGCCCTGGCTAAGGCAACGCGTTTTTTCATCCCCCCGCTTAAATCTGAAGGCATAAGATTGGATATTCCGGACAATCCCACCATACCCAGAGACTCCTCTACCCTCTCTAAAACCTCTTTACCGGATACATGCTCGTGCTCTATGAGCCCAAACCCGACATTTTCTCCGACAGTCATAGAATCAAAAAGCGCACCTCCCTGGAAAACCAAACCTATCTGCAAACGCAGGATATCCAATTCCTTTTCAGTTAAAAGAGAGAGCTCTTTACCGTCTATAATAATCCTGCCTTTATCCGCTCTGAGTATGCCGACTAGGTGCTTGAGCAAAACAGACTTTCCGCATCCTGAGCGGCCGATGATAACACAGGTTGAGCCCTTCTTTATGTTAAGATTGACCCCCCTTAACACCATATTACCGCTAAGGTTCTTCTCCAATCCTATAATCTCAATCATATCTTTCATTAAGGAAATATAAAATAAAAGAGTGCCGTAAAGACACAATCAGCGACAATAATCATTATAAAAGAAAAAACTACCGAACGCGTGGTAGCCCTGCCAACTCCCTCCGCCCCACCTTTCACATTAAACCCTTCGTAACAACTGATAATAGCGATAATCATTCCGAAGAATATGGTTTTGGATAAACCGGTAAATATATCTTTATACCAAAGGGCCTCAAAGGTAACCCGAAGGTATATACTGGAAGATATCCCCAGCCTGAAAACACAGATAAGATAGCTTCCCAGTATGCCTATGGCATCGGCATATAATGTCAGGATCGGAAGCATAAGGCTTAAGGCTAAAAAACGCGGGACAACAAGATACTTCACCGGGTTAGTGGCAAAGGTCTCCAGGGCATCTATCTGCTCAGTGACCTGCATCGAACCAATCTCGGCAGTAATAGCGGCACCCACTCTCCCCGCTACAACCAAGGCAGTAATAACAGGCCCCAACTCCCTGACGATAGAAAGGGCGACAAGGCTTGCAATGTAAAGCTCAGAGCCTATACGCTGCATAAAATAAGCGGTTTGAAGCGCAAAGATGAAACCGATAAATAAAGCAATAAGCGATACAAGAGGTAAGCTGTCCAGGCCTGCCTTCTTAGCCTGCTCCAATATGCGGTCTTTCTTATAAGGAGGAGTGAAAGAAAAATAGATAGTCTTGAAGGTAAGGTTGGCTAAACCTCCCAGAAAATAAAAAAAGGAGATTATATGCCGGCCTACTATAATAAAAAGATTATCAAACATTTTTATTCAAATACCAGCTCTTCGTTCTTACGGTTTACTTTAACCGTTGACCCTTCTTTAAATTTCTTAGAGATTAACTCTGAAGCCAAAGGATCTTCAATAAATCTCTGGATAGTTCGCTTAAGGGGGCGGGCGCCGAACACAGGGTCAAAGCCCTTGTCAATAAGAAGTTCCTTTGCCTCGGGTGAAACATCCAGCAATATCCCCTGCTCCTTTAATCTATCAGCCACATGTCCGACTTCAATATCTACGATTCGGGAAAGGTCTTCTTTAACCAACTGCCT
>JAQTTQ010000022.1 GCA_028710685.1 Candidatus Omnitrophota bacterium
TTTCTCTTCCCCGGCATAACCCTTACATGCATCATCGGATCCTCTAATACATGGTTAAACCTGGGCAGGTACAATACCGGAACAGAGCCTAAATATAATACGTCTTCTTTAGTCTGAATCTTATCGCCCGGCAATATACCCATTTGCTTTGAGGTAATACGGTAGTGCGGATGGTCAAAGCTACAAGTGGTAATGTGCCCGTATCTGGCGACAAATTCCGATTCCCCTAAACGCTCTACCTTTCTTGCCTTTCCAAAATAAGGATTAGCCCTGAATTTGGCATCAATAATAGTCCCGGTTTTAGACTCAAAATCATAATTAATCCTTTCCCCTTCAATAATCCCATTTTCATCCTCAAGCCGGGCATTTCCCTCAGCTATACCCTGTTTAGTTTTGGTATTAACGGTTAATTTTTTACAGGTCAGCTTAGTCCCCTCGTATATAATCTCCACATTGCCCTGCGCAGTAACCTCCTGAGTCTCTGTTGAATATTCAACATTGTCACCGTTAACAACGATGGGCTGGGAAAATGTGGATTTTAATCCGGAGTCCTGAGCGTAAGAAAAAGAGGAAGAAAAAATGAAAAGGAATACAAATAGTAAGAGATAAAATAAATGCCTCTTGGAAAACATAACTTATGAAGCCTGCCCTTCCCGTACCATAATTGCCGCACCGATTAAACCTGCATTATTGCCAAGCTTGGCCCTGAATATTTTAACATGCCCTCCCTGAACGCTCATTGCCTGATTCTGCAGGGATTCTTTAGCGCTGTCAAATAAGACCCTTCCGGCATTGGATACTCCCCCGCCCATGACTACTGCATCTAAATTCAGTATATTCACTACTCCGGCAAGCGCAAAGCCCAAACGCTTCCCTACATTACGCCAGATTTTTATAGCCTGCCGGTTACCTTTTGCTGCCAAAAGGCTCAGCTCCTCCAAGGAAATGTCCCTCTTAAACTCTTTACGCGCACTATTTAAAATCCTGCTGTTGCCTATGTATGCCTCAAGGCACCCTGAGCGTCCGCAGTTACAGCTTAACCCCCGTTCATTTATTGGCAGATGCCCTACCTCTCCCGCGGCATTATTAAAACCCCGGTAAAGTTTACCCCCTATTATTATTCCTCCGCCAATCCCCGTACCTAAGGTCATGCATAGGACATTATTGAAACCTCTAGCCGCACCTAAACGATGCTCTGCTAAAGCCATTACCTTAGCATCATTATCCAAGAATACAGCCAAGCCGATTCTTTTCTTTAGGATATCTCTTAAGCGTACCTCTTTCCATCCCGGGACATTAGGAAGAAAATGCACAACCCCCTGCCTTGTATCAACCGGCCCGGGAAGGCCAAGCCCTACCCCAAGGATATCTGTCTTATCAAGGCCGTTGTATTTAATAATCCTATTTATGGAATAGACTATCCCGGATATAAGCTCTTCCTTTTCCAGAAAACTACGCGTACCCAGGACTTCCCTGTCTTTTATATTATATTTTAAATCCAGGAGAGCAACCTTTAAATTAGTGCCGCCTAAGTCAATCCCGATGATATATCTCTTATTCATTGGCTTTTCTCATTAATAAATATTTGTTAGATTACCATAAAATAGGCTTGGGCACAAGCGATAATCTTACAGAGAATATGGCTTATTTCCGAAATGCGCAAACCCTGTTCCTGCCGGCATCTTTAGCGCGGTAAAGGGCAGAATCCGCATTCTCAATCAAAGGGCTGGAATCATTGGCATCATCAGGAAAGGTGGACAACCCAACGCTTATAGTTACTTTTAGTTCCTCATCGTAGACCTTTATATTCCTGGATTCTACAGCATGGCGTATACGCTCTGCGGCAAGCAAGGCCTGGTCTTTATCTGTTTCCGGTAATGCTACCGATAACTCCTCTCCTCCGTACCTTCCGACAAAGTCTATCTGCCTTACGGTTTCCCTGATAACCTGGGAAACCTCCCTTAGTATAGCATCCCCCACCAAATGGCCATACCTATCATTAAAACTTTTAAACCTATCTATGTCTACCATTAGGAAAGAAAGGTTATGTTTAAATTTCTTAGAACGCTTCACTTCCTCATTAAGCCTCTCCAGGAAATGCCTGCGTCCGAATACCTGAGTTAACCCATCCATTATCGCCAACTCCTGTATTCTCCTATAAAGCAGCGACCTTCTAAGCATAATCAAAAGCTGCCCTGCCAAGATCTGAAGTCTCTCATTGTCCTTTTCTTCTATTCCGCTAGCCACAAGATAAGCACTGGTATCCTTATCAATAACTAGAGGGATACTGGCGTAGTCTTTATATTTCTTTAAGTCTTCCTTATTCTCCAGCAATCTGCAGTCGTTAAATTTAATATAATTATGGATACGTTCCTTAAAAATACTGAATATCTTATTCTGGTCAAGCTGGCGGGATATATCCTTAGTTATATTATAGAGCGCTATCGTCTCGGAGACATTGCCTGAGAGAAGGGAATTCTCTGCCTTAAGTTCTTTAAATTCCAGCGAAAGGCGTTTCAATTCCGAATCCAAAGCAGAAAGGCTGCTACCTCTTTGGTTGTCGGATCTCTCAAAAGAGTTTCTGGTTAGAAAATACGCAATTACGGTCAATAGAATTAAAGCGGCTAAATACAGCATACCTGATTTCTCCCGCTTTGTTTTGCCTGATACATAGCCTTATCCGCTTTACGGATTAATTCTTCATCGTCCATAGTATCCAGGGGCAGATTAGCCAGGCCGATTGAAACAGTTATGTTAGTCTGGCTGCGCCGCAAAACCACCTTCTCATTTTCTATTTTTAAGCGCAGGCTATCTGCAATATCATAAGCCTCTTTTTTATCGACTCCGGTTATAGCAACACAAAACTCCTCTCCCCCAAAGCGGCATATCACAGGATTGAACTTAGCAAAAGAATCTACTAAAATCCTGCTTAACTTCTGTAATACTATATCTCCTGCGGTGTGCCCAAACCTATCGTTGTATTCTTTAAAGAAGTCTATATCTAACATCATCAGGGCCAATGGGCTTCCTTGGCGTATAGTTCTTTTACACTCCTGCTTAAAACGCTCCATAAAATAACTTTTGGTATAAAGCCCGGTTAAAGAATCATGGATAGCTAAATCCTGTGTTCTCTTGAAGAATTCACTATTTTCAATAGCTACTGCCCCTAAGTCGGATATGGATACCAAAAACCTTAGGTCATCCTGAGAATAAGCTCCTATAACCCGGCTATCTAACCTTAGAATACCCAGCTGTTTATTTTCAATCAAAAAAGGCGCGCTAATTAAGGAAGAAATAGGCCTTATATCTAATGCGCATAGCTTATCCGGATCAAATCGAAAATCATTCTTTATATCCTCAATTAATAGAGGGCTGCCATGCCTTAAAACCCATAAATCAAGGATATCCCCTTCTTTAGCCTTGATCACCAACCCCTTTTCCTCTGCCTTACTCTTAAAAAGGATTAATCTTTGGTTATGGCTGTCTATAAGGTAAAGTATACCTACCCCTTTTTCCTTACCGATCAAGAAAAAGGCCTCCTGGACTAAAACCTCAGCTACAGTATCCAATTCTAAACTCAAATTAATTTTCTCAAGAATCTTGGCAAGGCTGTTATAACGAAGGTTCTTTTCTTTAAGGGCTAGGCTATTCTTCAGCTCTTTAGAATATTCTACATTAAGGAGGTTTATCTCTTCCTGAATCCCCTCCAAAGATAATTCAAGATTACGGATTTTTGAATACCTCTTTTTGAAGAAGAAAATAATAATAAGTGTATTTATAAGATAGAAGACTAAAAGATGTTTGAGGGGATTTATGGATAGGGCTCTGGCTAATAATAAGGGAATTACAAAATGAACAAGAAAAAGGGCTATGTTATATATCCTGCCCTTGACAAGAAACGATTTTTCTAAAAAAGCAGCCATGAGGTGCTTCCTTTTAAGGTCAGACTATCGTCTCTTCGCTATCCTTATCAAAAAAGTGGACTTTACTCATATCAAAAACCAAATCCATTTCTTGGTTAACCTTAGGCCGGTTATGGGCACCCACGCGCGCAATAAAAGTATGCTTGCCGGTATTAAGATACAGGTATACTTCCGAACCCATCGGCTCATATACCTCGCAATTAACCTTTACTACATTCTCAGGAGGCGCTTCAGAAACAAAAAGCTTATCATAGATATCCTCGGAGCGTATTCCGAATATAATCTCTCTATCCACATAAGGAGCCAATTTCTGGCGCATATCTTCTACTAATTTCACATTAACCTTTCCTTCATAAAAATAAAGGCGGTTATCTTTCTTAATAATCTTACCATTCATAAAATTCATGGGTGGCGAACCTATAAAACTTGCAACAAACTTATTTTTGGGATGATCGTATATACTGATAGGATCGGCAACCTGGTGCAGTATGCCGTCCTTCATAACCGCTATCCGATCCCCCATAGTCATAGCTTCAGTCTGGTCATGCGTAACATAAATTATTGTTGTCTGCAGCTTTAAATGCAGCTTGTGTATCTCGGTACGCATCTGAACCCGCATTTTTGCATCCAGATTACTCAAGGGCTCATCGAATAAAAAAACCATGGGTTTTCTTACAATAGCCCTGCCTACGGCCACGCGCTGCCTCTCTCCTCCGGAAAGCTCCCTAGGCTTACGGTTTAACAAGCGTTTAATGCCCAATATATCCGCTGCCTCATTGACCCTCTGCATTATCTCTGCCTTAGGCATATGCCTTAACCTTAAACCGAATGACATATTTTCAAAAACAGTCATATGCGGATACAAGGCGTAATTCTGAAAAACCATCGCAATATCCCTATCCTTTGCCGGCACATCATTAACTTTCTTATTACCTATATAGATGTCTCCGGAACTTATCTCTTCTAAACCGGCGATCATTCTAAGGGTAGTTGACTTACCGCACCCGGAAGGCCCAACTAAAACCATGAATTCCTTATTTTCGATACCAAGATTAACATTATCAACTGCCTTTACGTTTCCTGGGAATAATTTACATACCTTATTCAAACTTACCTGGGCCATTTATTATTTCTCCTGTTTAGAATCGCTAAATCTTACGCTCTTTAAGGTAAATATTATAATATATCAGCTGAGATAATCAAGTAATTTACTTACTGAATCCTTCATGTTCTTGCGCGGGACAATCATATCAATAAGCCCATGGTCGAGTAAAAACTCCGAACGCTGAAACCCTGCCGGAAGTTTCTGCCTTATAGTCTGCTCAATTACCCTGGGCCCTGCAAAACCAATCAAGGCTTTTGGTTCTGCCATGATAATATCCCCTACTCCGGCAAAAGAAGCCATAACCCCTCCCATAGTAGGGTTAGTAAGAATTGATATATACGGCAGCCTTGCTTTCCTAAGATAGCTTAATGCCGCGCAGGTCTTGGACATCTGCATAAGGCTGAGCATCCCCTCGTACATTCTTGCACCGCCACCTGAACCTGAAACAATAACCAGCGGCAATTTCTTTTCTATCGCATTCTCAATTGCCCGGGTTATTTTTTCTCCGACAACAGATCCCATAGAACCCATAATAAAACGCGAGTCCGTAACCGCAATGATTAATTTTCTGCCGTTTAACTGTCCCTGCCCGGAGACTACCGCGTCATTTAACCCCGTAACTTTTTGATCCGCTGCTATTTTATCCTTATAGGTTTTGGGCCCTTTGAAATCAAGCGGATCGGCAGAAAGCATATCCTTATCATATTCTTCAAAGGTATCTTTATCCACAAGCATCCGGATTCTTTCATACGCGCCCAGGGAAAAATGATGCCCGCATTTCGGGCAGACTTTTAAATTTTCTTCAATGGTTTTATTATAGAGGGTCTCTGAACAAGCCTCACACTTAGTCCAGAGCCCGTCAGGAATTTCTTTCTTCTTCAGCCTTACAATGGTATATTTCGGCCTGCCGAATAGAGCCATATTAAACAGCCTCGTGTTTATGAATTACTAATCCCGAAAGTACCTTGGGGTAAAAATAGGTTGATTTAGGGGGCATCTTATCTCCCTTTAAAGCTACGGCTACAATATCTTCTATTTTTACGGGGTTTAAAAAGAAGGCTATTGCCCCGGGGTTGCTATCAGCCTCCTCAATAAATTCTTCCGGGTTTGGGCTGTACTTAAGAATCTCCTTATCCTCCGGACTTAAACCTAAAATATCCCTGAAGACAAGCTGATTGAGAATTGAAACGTCTAAAGAACGGTATTCCTTAGGCTTATCACTCATTGCCTTATCTAATATCCTGACATTCTTTAGCCTTAGAAGCCAATAATTCTTATCCTTATACATACCGATAACATGTTCGCTAAAACCGCTTTTTTCCAAAAGAAAGAAAAACCTCCCCTTATCCTTGATTCTTTCAACATCAAAATACTTTTTAAGGCATCTTAAGAAATCATTAATCTCCGGGCCTTTATCCAATTTCAGCAAACGGTGTATCGGCAAGATGGATAATCCCCTATGGTCAGTACTGGTAAAATAACTTAAGGTATAGTTAAAACTGGCATCCTCAGAGAATTTATCTTTGAGTTTATTCCGCATCTCATCCCTGTAGGCGCAAGATACCTCGTAGCGATGATGGCCATCGGCTATGAAAACATCCTCTCTCCTCATTCCGCTTTGGATAAATTCCAGGATAGAGGGGTCTTCTATACTCCAGAGCAAATGCCTTATTTTATCCTTATCCACTACATCGATAAAGGGCGGCCTTCCTAAAATATGCTGCTCAAAAACTCTCTGAATGAGCCTTTTCTTATCTTTAAAAACTACAAAAATAGGGCTTAAATTAGCATTGGTCTTTTTGAGCATTTTCAGCCGGTCTTCCCTTGCCTTAGAGCGCGTATTCTCATGCCCGAATACCGCAGAACCTTTATCCCCCAGCCTCAAAAGTGCGATAAAACCCAGACGGACCTTTTTCTCCCCGCGTATAACATATTGCTGGCTATAAAAATATACTGCCGGTTTCTCAGACTGAACCAACGCCTTAGCCTTAAGCCATGACCTAAAAATAACTCCGCAACGCTGGTACTTATTCTCACCCGGGGTATCTTTTCTTAAAAGTATATGGATAAAATTATACGGGCTCAGGCAATAATAGTAATCTTGCTGCTTTGGAGAAATAACATCATAGGGCGGGCAAACAAGGCTTGACCAATCACCTAGCTTTGATTCGTTATAGAAGACTGCATTAAAAGGTTTTATCTGAGCCATTATAGTTTAATATTTATACCATAAAACCGCAGAAAGATAAATGCAAAAGAATTAAATTTTTATTAATTTTTATGCGGGCAGCCTGAACAGTTCTCTTTAGCCGAAGGGCATGAAGAGGCAGGATTTTTCCTATCCCCTCCCGGTTTACGATAGTCCGTAGCGTAAAAACCTGACCCCTTAAATATTATACCGGAACCTCCGCCGATCAACCTTTTAATCTTCTTATTGCACTTAGGGCACTTCTTAAGCGGGTCATCGGTTATCTTCTGAAAAATCTCAAAGACCTTATTACAGCTTGCGCATTCATATTCGTATGTGGGCATCCCTTAACTTCTCCTTATCTGAAAGTTTTCTTTATTTTATCGGCAAAGCTATTTCTTGTGCCTTCATTGGATAGCCGCGCAAACTCCTCTATGGCTGATCGCTGCTGAGAGGTCAGCCTGCGGGGTATTTCCACATTAACCCTGACTAACTGATCACCCATATTTCTAGAGTGTACATCTACTATCCCTTTCCCCTTAAGCCTAAAAAGGCTGCCGCTCTGAGTCCCCGGAGGTATACGCATATCAACTTTACCGCTTAAGGTAGGAACAATTATATCCCCTCCTAATATAGCCTTAGTTAAACCTACGCTCGCTTCAATCAATATATCATTACCGTGCCTCTTGAATAATTCATGCGCAACCACCTCTATAATTACATATAGATCCCCGTGGGCAGCCTGCCCCGCCTCTCCTTCGCCCCTTACCCTTAAATTTGAACCATTATCAACTCCGGCGGGAATCTTAACTTTAATCTTACGCGTAACTTTTAATTTACCCTGCCCGTTACATTCATGGCAAGGCGACTGAATAACTGCGCCTTCTCCACCACAACGAGGACAAGCCTGTTGTATGTAAAAACCTCCGGCACCTGAAACCGAACGGCCTGAACCCCTGCATTGCGGGCAAGCAGTCTTCTTTGTTCCAGGCCTAGCCCCAGTACCCGAACAGGCTGAACAGACCTCATAGCGGGGTACAGTTATTGTCTTCTCAACCCCTCTTGCAGCCTCCTCCAAGGTTATTTCAACAGAAATCTGCAGGTCTCTTCCCCTGCGCCTTGATCCCCTGCCGCCACCCCTACCTGAGGAGCTAAAAAAATCATAACCTAAATCGCTGAATATCTCTTCGAATAAACCCCCTCCAAAACCGAAATTACCCAGATCCTGGAACACACTGTTAAAATCTGCACCCTTAAATATATCTTCCTGGGCATACCTCTGATCAATACCGGCGTGGCCATGCTGATCATATAAAGCACGTTTATTAGAATCCGAAAGGACGGCATAGGCCTCAGATATATCCTTAAACTTCTCTTCGGCCTCCTTCTTTTTCTCGTGCGGAACACGATCAGGATGAAATTTAAGCGCAAGCTCCCGATAGGCCTTCTTTACCTCATCAAGGCTTGCGCTTTTTTGAACCCCCAAAACCTCATAATAGTCACGCTTAACTGTCATTATAAATTTAAAGCTTATTTCTTATCATCTTCTTCCTTATATTCAGCATCAATTATATCTTCCTTGCCCTTACCCTCCTCCTCCTTTGGCTCGTCCTCCTCAGCTTGCGGGCCCTCCTTTGCCTGGCCGGCAGCATTTTCCTGCGGCTGAGATTGCTGCTTAGCAGAAGCCTGTTTATAAATCTCCTCTGCCAACTTATGGGAGGCCTTCGTTAAATCCTCCATGCCCTTCTTAATCCTCTCGACATTCTTATCCTTAATAGCTGCCTTCAGGTCATTTGCCTTGGCCTCTATATCTGCGCGCTCCTGCTGGCTGACCTTATCACCGTAATCCTTAAGGGATTTCTCGGTAGCGTAAACTAAGTTATCAGCCTGATTAACTACCTCAACCTCCTCTTTCTTCTTGGCATCATCAGCAGCGAACTTTTCCGCATCCTTAACCATCTTCTCGATCTCTTCCGGCGATAACTTCTTAGGGGCAGATATACGCACTGACTGCTCCTTGCCTGTACCTAAATCTTTGGCTGATACATGCACAATGCCGTTGGCATCGATATCAAAAGAAACTTCAACCTGAGGAACTCCTCTGGGAGCTGCCGGAATACCGACCAGATCAAACCTCCCCAGCTCAACATTATCATTAGCCATAGGCCGTTCTCCCTGAAGGACCCGGATAGTAACAGCAGTCTGATTATCCGCTGCAGTTGAAAAAATCTGGCTCTTTCTCGTAGGTATTGTAGTGTTCCTCTCGATGAGCTTAGTATTCACTCCGCCCAAAGTCTCAATACCTAAGGATAAAGGGGTCACATCCAACAATAACACATCCTTCATATCCCCTTTAATTATTGCAGCCTGTATTGCTGCCCCCAGGGCAACACATTCCATGGGATCAACCCCGCGCTCAATCTTTTTACCTACATAATCTTCAACGAATTTCTGCACTATAGGCATACGCGTAGGGCCGCCTACCATAATGATACGATTGATATCAGATGCCGAAAGCTTAGCATCGGATAAGGCCTGCTCCATAGGGTGACGGCAGCGGTCGATAATCGGCCCAACCAAATCATCCAGTTTCGCCCGGGTAATAGTCATAGTCAAATGCTTTGGGCCTGAAGAATCAGCGGTGATAAAAGGAAGGTTTATATCCGTGCTTACCGTGGAAGATAGCTCGATTTTTGCTTTTTCAGCTGCTTCACGCAACCTTTGCACTGCCATCTTATCATTCATCAGGTCTATTCCGTTTTCGCGCTTGAACTGTCCTGCGATATATTCAAGGAGGACGCGGTCCATATCTGTCCCCCCTAACTGCGTATCTCCGGAGGTAGCCTTAACCTCAAAAACACCCTGAGCCATCTCCATTATTGTAACATCCAGGGTTCCTCCCCCTAAATCAAAAACCATGATCTTTTGTTCCTTGCCTGCTTTTTCAAGGCCATAAGCCAAACATGCCGCAGTAGGCTCATTTATGATGCGTAAAACCTTAAGCCCTGCAATCTCTCCGGCATCTTTAGTCGCCTGGCGTTGATTATCATCAAAATATGCAGGGCAGGTAATAACAACCTCCTCCACCTTGTCGCCAAGATAGGCCTCTGCATCCTGCTTAATCTTCTGCAGGATAAATGCGGATATCTGCTGCGGGGTATATTCTTTCCCCATCGCCTTAAACTTGAAATCCGTACCCATCTTGCGTTTGGCTGCCTGTATTGTGCTCTCGGCATTAACTGCTGCCTGCCTTCTGGCAGGTTCCCCCACCAAACGCTGCCCATCTTTAGTAAAGGCAACGTAAGAGGGAAATGCCTTACCCGAAGCAACCCCTGCGCCTTCAGCCGAAGGGATTATTACCGGCCTTGAGCCTTCCATAACCGCCGCCGCTGAATTAGATGTACCCAAATCAATTCCGATTACCTTAGCCATAGTTAACCTCCTTGTTTTTTAGAAACCTTTACCTTTGCAGTCCTTATAACCCTTTCATTCAGAAAATAACCTTTTTGCAGCTCTTCAATTACCGTATGCTCAGGAAGGGACTCATCCTCAACCTGCATCAATGCTTCATGGCAATGAGGGTCAAATATTTTTCCCTTTGCCTCCAAAGGCTTAACCCCGTATTCCTTTAACATATCATAAAGGTGGGCTAAAATCATCTCCACCCCTTTTAAGAAAGCCTGCGGGTCCTGCTTTTGCGCTTCAGCTAAACTCACAGAACGCTCTAAATCATCCAATATATTTAATAACTCCAGGATTATGCCTTCATTTGCGAACTTTACAAAATCCTGTTTCTCCCTTTCTATTCGTTTACGGGTATTCTCAAAATCCGCCTGAAGGCGAAGTATCTTATCGGCAAACTCAGCTGCCCTCTGGGCATCTTCTTTTAACTTGAGATATTCTGCCTCTTTTAAGACTACCTCTTTTTCTGTTTTCTTATCATCTTCCTTGTTCTGCCCCATCATTCTATACTCTCCATAAACTCACTTAACACATCAGATATATAAGCAATAGCCGGAATAATATGGTCATATTCCATCCGTACCGGACCCAATACCGCTATTTTACCCTGCGGTTTCTGCTTCCTTTTATAACTAGAAACCACCAGAGAACAATTAGACATCTCAGGGCAACCCAATTCATGCCCGATATAAACTTTCACCTTATCATTAAAATCGCGGTTAATAATCTCTAAAAGGTGCTGCTTCTCTTCGATAGCCCCAATCAATAACCTGATCTTCTGAGAATCCTTGAATTCCGGATGCTCCAGTATGCGGCTTAGCCCCTTGTAGAATAACCTGTCCTGCCACTCTAAAAACGAGACAATCCCGGTATAATTAGTTGTCTCGGATATAACCTCGGATGTCTCTTCTAGTGCCTCCTCAACTTTACGCATTCCCTTACGGTATTCGCGCATAATCTTATTCTTTTCTTCATCAAGCAACTCAATCTGCGAATTAAGAAAATCGACGTAGTAACGGTAACCTTTATCCGTAGGAACCCTCCCCCCGGATGTATAAGGATGCGTGAGGTATCCTGACTCTTCCAGTTCAGAGAATATACTCCTTATCGTCGCAGGGCTTAGATCAAAATGCTCCGCAATATCTTCCGAGGCTACCGGATTAGCCTTACGTATGTATTTATTTATAGTAGCGCTTAATACTGCCCTTCTGCGCGATTCATAATCTACGTTTTTTACCATAACACCTCTCCTTGAAGAGCTATGCAGATAAACTTTAGACCAGGAAATAATTTTAGCATATTTAATTTTCTTGTAAAGATTAATTTTAGCGCTTTACTGATAAGAGTGCTAATCAAGGTATAAAAAAATTTATTACCCTTCTTTTTCAATAATTAATTTTATACCGTGAATATTCACCCTTTTTTCTTCCATTAAATAGTGTACGTATTCAAGCCGTCTTATATCCTTAAGGGAATAAAACCTGCTCTTTTTACCTATTCTCTTTGGCGAAACTACCCCTGCCTTGTCAAGCTGGCGTAAAGTCCAAACCGGTAAATCCACCAACTTACTCACTATACTGATAACATATACCGGCTCATCTTGACTAATCTTTATATCAAATAAAGGCATATACGCCCCCTTGGGTTACTCATTCTGGGATAAATATAACATAACATGACTATTTTGTCAAGTGTTTTTAACAAAATTTATTAGATAATCTAACAGTTACAGGCAATTATCTTATTAGCTACCAATTGTTCATGCAATATACGAGGAATTATTGCCTTAATTTCAATCCCTTTTTGGAGATACCTAATCTTTTCAACTTTACCCTCCCTATAAAACAAATCCACCAAGTCCATCCTCCGGTGAGGAATTATAGCATCTAGGCTTATCATGCGTGATGGTATTATTTCCTGGATCTTTTCAAGCAGAAGGCCCAAATTCTTATGGAGCTTGGCAGATATCACTATAGGATTAACAAAATCTTCATAAACAGTCTCTAGCCAGGCCTGTTCATTTAAAAGGTCAATTTTATTCAAGGCGGTAATCATCGGCTTATCATCCGCCCTAAGTTCTTTAAGCACGCCCATCACTGCCTTATGTCTATCATATACCTGAGGGGAAGAGACGTCTAAAACATGTATTAAAAGATCCGCATTAGTAACCTCTTCCAGGGTACCCTTGAATGCTTCAATTAAATCATGAGGAAGATCACGTAAAAAACCTACGGTATCGGAAAGAATGATCTGCTCTCCCTTTGGCAGCCTTAAACTCCTGGCTAGCGGGTCTAATGTAGTAAAAACATTTTCCGAAACCGGCTGACTGGCTTCGGTCAGTACATTCAATAGCGTAGACTTACCGGCACTGGTATAACCTACAAGCGCAACCAGAGTAATTTCCTCATTTTTTCTTCTTTTGCGGACCAGGGACCTATGAACAGAGGCTGCCTTAAGATCAGCCTTAAGTCTGTCTATTCTGCTTTTGATCCTTCTGCGGTCAACCTCAAGCTTTCTCTCCCCCGGGCCGCTAGTGCCGACTCCTCCCCCCTGACGAGAAAGAACAATCCCCTTACCTACTAACCTTGGGATAAGATATTCAAGTTGAGCTAATTCTACCTGCATCTTACCCTCGGGGCTCTTTGCCCGCCTTGCAAAAATATCAAGTATTAACTGGGTACGATCAACTGTCTTCTTACCCCAAATATCTTCAAGGTTACGCTGTTGCGTCCCGGATAGATTATGGCTTAAGACTATTACCTCAACCCCAAGTTCCTGAGCGGTTACGCCAATCTCCTCAACCTTACCACGACCCATAAGTAAGTTAGGTGTAGGCTTCTGGCAAAGGCAGGTTATATTATCAACCACCTCTAACCTGCAGGCAGCAGCAAGCTCTTCAAGCTCAATTGCGCTATCCTCTAAATTAATAGAGTCTTTGCCTTGCTTAAAATCTATAGTAACTAATAAAGCTTTTTCCATATATTCCTCGATACTGCCAAGGCCGTATCTTTACCCTTAAGGTTAATCCAAACCGCATCCCTATCTTTCCTAAACCAGGATAGCTGCCTTTTGGCATATCTGCGGGTATTCATCTTAATCATCTCTTTGGCTTCCTCTTTGCTGTAAAACCCTTTTAGGTAGCCGTTTATTTCCTTTATCCCTATAGCAAAAAATGCTGTTCTGCTGAGGCGCTTTTTCAATAATGCCCTTACCTCATTCACTAAACCCATTCTGAACATTTTATCCACCCGGCGGTCTATTCTTTTATAAAGCTCCTCCCTGGGCATATTTAAACAAAAGATATTTATATCATATTCGCCTCTTAATCCCCGCCTGCCTTTCTGTAAAAGAGATATCGGTTTTCCCGTAACCTTAAAAACCTCCAGGGCGCGCACAACCCTCTTAAGGTCATTTGGATGAATCTTATCTGCTGCCCTTGGATCAACCCTCTTAAGGCGCTTATGCAGATAAAGGCATCCCTTATTATCGGCTATTTTATAAAGCTTGTTCCTGATAACGGTATCCTTATCCCCATCATCAAATATACCGTTAATCAAAATAGAGGCATATAGGCCGCTCCCTCCTGCAACTATAGGCACCTTGCCTTTATGAACAATCTCATCGATTTTTTTAAGCGCATCTCTGCGAAAAGAAGATGCATCGTAAGTATTATTTAAAGCTAGCATACCTACCAAATGATGCTTAACCTTTTGCATAAAAACGCCTGGCGGCTTAGAAGTAATTATAGACATCCCTTTGTAAACCTGCATAGAATCACAGGAGATAACCTCTCCCTTCAGTCTCTTAGCAAGATGAAAAGCAATTTCGGATTTACCTATTGCAGTAGGGCCCAAGATAAAAATAATTTTTTTCTTTGCAATAAGAGGAGATATCATTCTGGGAAGATCTTAGTGGGATGGCCTTCTCTTGAAAGCCTCTTAACTAATTCCTCTGCTTCCCGGCGGGTGTTTAATTTACCGACCCTAACCCTATAACTCCTGCGGCTTCCTTGTGTGCGCTCCTCAAAATAAGCAGGATAACCGCTGCTATTAAGCTTCTTAACCAAATTCCTTGCGTTATCAATATTTGCGAAGGAACCCACCTGCACAGAATACACCCCTTCCTTACTGGGCTCAAGGCCACTTAGGCGCTGCTGAATCTGGTCTTTAAATTTAGTCCTGGGATTACCCGCAAGCAACTCATTGTATATGTTCTTGGCGTTATTATAATCGCCTCTGAGTAAATAAGTATCCGCCAACCCTATCCTGGCTTCTTCCTTAAGCCTGCTTTCTTTAAGGTTATTTATAACCACCTTAAAACTTTCCGCTGCCTTTGTATATTGGCCATCCTTAAGATAGCTTAACCCGAGAAAATAATAAAGCTCTGAAGAATACCGATCTTCTGCGATAAGCCTGTTCCCCTCTTGGATAGCCCCCTTATAATCCTGGGTTAAATAGTAAACCTTAACCCTCTCGATATTCAACGCATAGGCATGGGAGAAAAAGAAAAAGAAAAAACATGCGCCAGCTAAAATACTTTTTTGCAGGTTAAGCATCAAGGTGTGCCTCCTTTCCTTTTCTTCCTTTAAAACATCATCCGGCATATTAAATGCCGCTGTATTAGGCCTGGGAGAGTATTTAAATATAAAAGCCGAATCAAATTTTATCATTTTAAAAAAATCAAAGGTTTCTTTAAAATCCGCACCGTTCTCAGTAGGAAAGCCTACGATGATATCAGTAGAGAGCCTCCCACCACTAACAATTCTACGATAATTTTGCGCTAACTCCAAATACATTCTCTTGGTATACCCCCGGTTCATCAGTTTCAGTATTTTATCGGATCCCGACTGCAGAGGAAGATGAAGGTCCTTTTTTAGCTTTTTAAGGGTAGCCATTGCCTTAAACAAATCCAAGTTTGCATCCTTAGGATGAGAGGTCATGAAAGTAAAATCGCTTAACCCATTAAGCTTATCTACAAGGGTAAGCAACTTTATAAAATTTATCTCGCCGTCTTTATAGGCATTAACATTCTGCCCCAAAAGTAAGATAGAGCTTACCCCAAAGGCAATAGCCTCTTCAATCTCCCTTAAAATATCCTTATAATGGCGGTGGCGTAATCTTCCCCGCACATGCGGTACAATACAGTAAGAACAAAAATTAGAACAACCTTCTGAAATAACGATATACGCACATTTATCAGCCCCATGAAAATTTGTATGATAAATCTCTTCTGGCCTTTGCCCTCCGTCCACCTCCCATATTTTTTTGGAAAAAAGAGATCTGCCATTTAAGGCAGTTACATCCCCTTTGCCTGAAATCAGCCTCTTAATTATTGCAGGCACCTTATCTATATCATCCGGCCCTACGGCGAAATCAACAAGCGGAGCCCTTTCAAATATTCCCTGAGCATAATTCTTAGCCATGCATCCAAGGATACCGATTAGAGGGACCTCTCTATTAGAACCCGGGGGTTGATCCCGCCTGCGCATATACTCGCCGATTAAAGAAAAAACCCTTTCCTCCGCATGCTGACGGACTGAACAAGTATTAAATAAGATTACCCGGGCAGAGAGGTAATCCTCGGTTAGCTCAAAACCATCCTTAACCAATAATCCAGATATTACCTGTGAATCCCTCACATTCATCTGGCATCCGAA
>JAQTTQ010000023.1 GCA_028710685.1 Candidatus Omnitrophota bacterium
GGGTTAAGCTACCTTATGATCTATTGGAGAAAATTTCCAGCCGTATTATTAATGAAGTAAAGGGTGTTAACCGCGTTGTTTACGATATATCTTCGAAGCCTCCTTCTACTATTGAGTGGGAATAAATTAGTTTATGCCTCACAGTGATTTCATTCATCTGCACCTGCATACCCAATTTAGCCTCCTTGACGGCGCCTGCCGTATCCCTGAGTTATTAAATCTTGCCAGCCAATACAAGATGGATTCCCTGGCAATAACCGACCATGGTAATATATTCGGCGCCATTGAGTTTTACTTAGAGGCGCAAAAGGCCGGAATTAAGCCTATTATCGGATGTGAAGTTTATGTAGCCCCGGGGAGCCGTTTTGATAAGTCATCTTCCGCAATTGAAGATGCTGCCTGCCACCTCATATTATTATCCCGCGATGAAAAAGGCTACCAGAATTTAATGAAACTGGTTTCCCTGGCTTACCTGGAGGGTTTTTATTACCGCCCGCGCATTGATAAAGACGCCCTCGCCCAGCATTCTCAGGGGCTTATTGCTTTAAGCGCCTGTTTAAAAGGGGAGATACCGGTTTTCCTGAACCAGAAACGTTTTAATGATGCATTAAAATGCGCAGATACATATCTGAATATAATGGGTAAAGGCAATTTTTACCTTGAACTGCAGGAAAATGCCATTCCTCAGCAGAAAGAGGTTAATGCCGGATTAGTGAGAATAAGCAGGGAATTGAATATCCCTCTGGTTGCCACTAATGACGTGCATTATTTAAGCCGCGATAAGGCCACTGCGCATGAGGCGCTTTTATGTATCCAGACCCAGACTACCCTTGATGATCCCAATCGGATGCGTTTTCAGACAGACGAATTTTATTTTAAGTCGCCGCAGGAGATGAAAACCTTATTTAAGGATTTCCCTGAAGCAATCGGCAATACCCTGGAGATTGCTTCTAGATGCAATCTGGAGCTTGATTTTAAGCAGATCCACTTGCCTAAATACGAACCCCCGGTAGGAGAAACTAAGGAAGATTTCTTAAGGAAGCTCTGCGAGGAAGGGTTGAGTAAAAGATTCGATAAGGTTACCCCTGAAATCACGCAACGCCTCGATCATGAGCTAAAGACAATTATCAAAATGGGCTTTGCCAGTTATTTCCTTATAGTCTGGGATTTTATTCATTATGCAAAGAGCAAAGGTATCCCGGTAGGCCCGGGGCGTGGCTCAGCGGCAGGAAGCCTGGTAAGCTATCTTTTGGGGATTACTGATTTAGACCCCTTAAGGTATGGGTTATTGTTTGAAAGGTTTTTAAACCCGCAGCGCATGGGTTTGCCGGATATAGATATAGATTTCTGTTACGAAGGAAGGCAGCAGGTTATCGATTACGTCACTAATAAATACGGCCAGGAAAACGTTGCACAGATAATTACCTTTGGTACCATGCAGGCGCGCGCAGTTGTACGAGACGTGGGCAGGGTAATGGGGATAAGCTATGCGGAGGTTGACCGTATCGCGAAAATGATCCCGGCTGAATTGGATATGACTTTAAAAAAGGCGCTGGAGAATGAATCGGAGCTGCATAACCTTTTCAAAAACGACCCGGATATAAATAAGCTTATTACCACCGCGCTCTCCCTTGAGGGGCTTAACCGGCACGCCTCGGTTCATGCCGCAGGGGTGGTTATTGCGGATAAACCTTTAAATAATTATAGCCCGTTATTTAAAACCAGCGACGATCAGATAACTACCGGTTTTAGCATGGGTATTTTGGAGAAGATCGGCCTGCTTAAAGTGGACTTTCTGGGATTAAGGACCTTAACGGTAATTGACCAGGCCCTGAAAATCATTAAAGAAACCCGTAAAGAGGATATAGTTATTGAAGGTATTCCTTTGGATGATCCTAAGACTTACCGGCTTTTGGCTTCTGCCCAAACTATCGGCATATTCCAAGTTGAGAGCTCCGGGATGCGCGACCTTTTAAAGAAGCTTGAGCCGCAACGTTTTGAGGATCTTATCGCGCTTTTAGCCTTATACCGTCCGGGGCCGATAGGTTCAGGTATGTTGGATGACTTTATGAAGCGTAAGCATAATCTTATTCCTATTCGGTATGAGCATCCTAAGCTAGAGCCGATATTAAAGGAAACTTACGGGATTATGGTTTATCAGGAGCAGATCATGCAGGTTGCATCTGTCTTGGCCGGGTTTAGCCTTGCCCAGGCAGATATTTTACGTAAGGCCATGGGCAAAAAAATCCCCGAGGTTATGGAAAAACAGAGAAGTAATTTTATCCACGGCTGCCGTAAAAATGAAATAAAAGAATCTACGGCCACCAAAATATTCGACCTGATTGAGTATTTTTCTGGATACGGTTTTAACAAATCTCATTCTACCGCCTATGCGCTTATATCCTACCGCACGGCCTACTTAAAGGCCAATTATCCGGTTGAGTTTATGAGCGCGCTTTTAACCTCAGAACGCGATAATACCGATAAAATTGTTGAATATGTAAGCGAAGCCCAGCGTATGGGAATAACCGTTCTTCCTCCGGATATCAATGAGAGCCAGGGGTTATTTAAAGTTGTCGATGAAAAAACCATAAGGTTCGGGCTTTTAGCGGTAAAAAATGTCGGACGCGGGGCAGTGGACTCTATAGTTGATGCCAGAAGGGCAGGGCCTTTTAAGTCGCTTAAGGACCTTTGCCAGCGCATTGACCTGCGCCTTGCTAACCGGAAAGTTTTGGAAAGCCTGATTAAATGCGGGGCTATGGATTCATTCTTAATGCCGCGCGCCCAGATGTTTTCCGGGTTGGATATTGTTTTAGAATCTGCCTCTCGTACTCAGAAGGAGAAGGCCAAGGGACAGCTTTCTTTCTTTGATTCGGAATTATCCCAAGGGGCCTTTAGCCAGACATTGGATATTCCTCATATAAAAGAATGGCCTGAACCGCAGCTGCTTTCATTTGAAAAGGATATGCTGGGATTTTATGTCAGCGGGCACCCGCTGGCACGTTATGCCAAGGCGCTAAAGCGTTTTGTATCCTCCTCAATTAGCGACCTTAAGCAATACAAGGATGAGGAAGAGATCAAGATTGTGGGTTTAATCTCTAAGATTAAAAATACGGTTACTAGGGCAAAGCAGGAGAAGATGGCGATATTAAAACTTGAGGACCTTGAAGGGTCAGTAGAACTCCTGGTTTTTCCCAGGGCATACCAAAAGGTCTCCCGATATATCCTTCCCAATACAGTAGTTCTGGTTAAGGGAATACTTAATTTAAAAGAAGATACCCCTAAGGTTTTAGTTAACGATCTTTTTCTTTTTGATGAAATATACAGGCTGATAACGGGTATGAGCATTAATTTATCCGGTCTTAGAGAGAATGTTTTTGCGACCTTAAAGGAGATGCTTTCATCTTCCCGCGGGAGTGTCCCTATTTACCTTAATTTGGATACACCGGCTAAATCAAGGGTCCAGCTGGTAGTAGGAGAAAATTTTTATGTTTCTCCGTCTGAAAGGCTAATTGAAGATATTGAGGGACTCTTGGGGGAAGAGCGGCTCAAATTACTCTTGACATCGTAACTTTTTGCTGTTATTATACTTACAAATTAAGACCCGAAATAATTAGGAGGCAGTCAAGATGACGAAAAAAGATATTATTCTGAAAGTTTCCGATGAAACAGGCCTAAAACAGATAGATGTTAAGCTTGTGGTTCAGAAAACCTTTGATTGCATTGTAGAGGCCTTAGTCAGAGGGGAGAAGATAGAATTGCGTAATTTTGGGGTATTTAAGATTAAGCAGAGAAAAAGCCGTACCGGAAGAAACCCTCGCACCAATCAAGTTATACCAGTCCCGCCGAGAAAGGTAGTTGTTTTTAAATCCGGACTAGAGATGAAACAAAAGGTTAAATAACAGGCACCCACTACTAAAATTTAAATGTATAAAAGAGTATCGGGCACAAAAGATATCCTGCCTGAAGAAGCTTACATTTGGCAGGCAATAGAAGAAACCAGCCGCAATATTTTTTCCCTTTATAACTTTAAAGAGATCCGCCTTCCCTTGATAGAAGACGCAGCTTTATTTAACCGTTCTTTGGGGGAATCTGCTGAGATTGTCAAGAAACAGATGTTTATAATCCATAATAAAGAAGAGTCCTATGCCTTACGGCCTGAAGGCACTGCCTCAATTGTCCGTTCTTATATAGAAAATAACCTGGATAAAAACGCAAATTTTACTAAATTGTATTATTTAGGCCCGATGTTCAGGCTGGAGCGTCCTCAAAAGGGGAGGCTTAGGCAGTTTAATCATATCGGCTGCGAGGTTATAGGCTCTTATGATGCCACTTTGGACGTGGAGATTATTTCTCTCGCCGATATCCTCCTTAAGCGGCTTTCTATTAACGGACACACCATTAAAATTAATAGCCTGGGTTGCCTTAAAGATAAGGTAAGCTTTACGGATTCGCTTCGTAAAAGCCTCACCGAGAAGTATAGGGGCCTTTGCCAGGACTGCCAGGAGAGGCTTAAGAATAATCCTTTGAGAATATTAGATTGTAAAAAGGATGAGTGTAAGGAAATAGTGCGTAATTTAGGCCTTAAGGATTCCTGTCTTTGCGACGAATGCGGGGCGCATTTTAACCGGGTAAAAAAAGGCCTGGATAACCTAGGGGTTAAATATGAGGTAGACCCTAACCTGGTGCGCGGGCTTGATTATTACACCCAGACAGTCTTTGAGATTACTCACCAAGGGCTGGGCTCGCAGGATGCTATAGGCGCCGGTGGGCGTTATAATAATTTAGTCCATGAGTTAGGCGGGGCAGAGGCAGGGGCTATCGGTTTTGCCTTAGGGGTAGAAAGACTTCTTTTAGTTACCAGAATAAAGGCTGAGGTTAATGATAAAAACTTAGTTTACCTGGTGACTCTGGGAGACAAGGCAAGGGATGAAGGGGTAAAAATCATTTATTCCTTAAGGGAGGCAGGTATCCCTGCAGATATGGATTATGAGGGAAGGTCTATTAAAGGCGCAATGCGCAAGGCCTCTGATTTAAAGGCAGGGTTTGCCCTAATAATCGGAGACAATGAAATAGAAAAGGGAGTAGTTACTTTAAAGAATATGCTTTCAGGTGAGCAGAGAGAGATAGCCCGCCTGGATTTAACAAAGGAATTAATATGTTGATGACCCATACCTGCGCTCAATTAAATATCTCAGATTGTAATAAAGAGGTAACTTTGTGCGGATGGGTGGCTCGCAGGCGCGACCACGGAAAACTGATTTTTATTGATTTAAGGGACCGGGAAGGTTTTACCCAGGTTGTTTTTATCCCTAAGGAATCAAAGGATGCCTATCTGCTGGCCCAAGATTTAAGAAATGAATTTGTGGTTAGGATAAAGGGGACGGTAAATAAGCGGCCTCAGGGTACGGTTAATTCAAAGATGCCTACCGGAGAGGTAGAGGTTTTAGCCTTAGAGCTGGAGATATTAAATCCCAGCGAGAGTACGCCTTTTGAGGTAAGCGATGATTTGGATGTTACCGAAGAGATACGCCTTAAGTACCGCTATCTGGATTTGAGGCGCAAGAAGGTGTTTAATAATATCGCCATGAGAAGCAATCTTTACCGGGTTATCCGCAGCTGCCTGGATGCTAAAGGGTTTTTGGAATGCGAGACCCCTATACTTACTAAATCAACTCCCGAAGGTGCCCGTGATTATCTTGTCCCTTCAAGGTTAAATCCCGGGCAGTTTTATGCCTTGCCCCAGTCTCCGCAATTATTTAAGCAGATACTTATGGTCTCGGGAATCGAGAAATATTACCAGATAGCCAAGTGTTTCCGCGATGAAGATTTAAGGGCTGACCGCCAGCCTGAATTTACCCAGTTAGACCTGGAGATGTCTTTTGTCGACGAAGAAGATATCTATTCTTTAATTGAAGGGTTGATGTTTAAGATATTTAAAGACTTAAAGGGGATAGAGCTGAGGCTGCCTTTTCCGCGGATTGCCTTTAAGGATGCCCAGGAAAAGTATAAAAGCGATAAGCCGGATTTGCGCCCTGAACTAAAGGATGATTTTGCTTTTGCCTGGGTAGTAGAGTTTCCTTTATTTAAATATAATCAGGAAGAGAGGCGCTGGGAGAGCGAGCACCATCCTTTTACTTCTTTTGTCAAAGAAGATGCGGATCTTTTAAATAGTTCCCCGGATAAAGTAAGGTCGCGTTCCTATGATTTAATCTTAAACGGGGTAGAATTAGGCTCAGGCTCAATCAGGATCCATAGCCAGGAATTACAAAAGAAAATATTTGATATTATCGGAATAACTGCGCAAGAGGCGCAGAATCGTTTCGGTTTTCTTTTAGAGGCCTTTCGCTTTGGCGCTCCGCCCCACGGAGGATTTGCTTTCGGCATTGACCGGCTCCTGGCAATTCTTGCGGCAGAGTCAAGCATTCGTGAAGTGATAACCTTTCCTAAAACCAGCGCCGGAATCTGCCCTTTAACTTGTGCGCCTTCGGATGTAGACGAAAAACAACTTAAGGAACTTAGTTTAACCGTAAAAAAGAGGGAGGAGAAAAAATGAAGAAAGTGTATTTGTTGTTCTTAGGTTTAGTCTTCGTGCTTTCCGGTTGCGTTGCCCGTACTTATAACCTTACCCAGGAGAGGGTTGATCAGCATATGAGCGAAGGTAACCGCGGATATATCATGGGTAGCCATCCAGGAACGGAGAAGCCCAGAAAGACCGAAAGGACTATGCGCGTCTTCGAGTTTGAGTTGGGTAAATCATACAAGATTGAAGGGGATAAATCTTCGGTGGCATCCGTGTCAGAGCCTGCGAGCATAATAGAGTATGTTCCTGCGGCGGATGATAGTCAGGATTTTGAGGCTGAGGCTTCCCTAAAGAGTATGACCTTTCAGAAATACACCGTAGAGAAGAATGATACCTTACAAAAGATATCGCAGAAGTTCTACGGAACTACCAAAAAGTGGACTAAGATATACGAGGCAAATAAATCTGTCCTTAAGACTCCGGATCGGGTTTATGCCGGGCAGATTCTGAATATTCCTGAAGAAGGAATGACAACCAAAACTCAGGCCTTAATTGAGCCGGTTGAGAATTTAAAATAGAATTACTTTATGGATAAAATAATAAGGATTGAGAGCCATGAACAGGCCCGTACGCTTTGCGGTATGCATGACTCCAATATCCGTCTTATTGAGAAGGAGTTTAAAGTAAAAATAACCTTACGCGGGGAACACCTTAAGCTTAGCGGTACTGCTACTAATATCAAAAAGGCAGAGCCGGTAATTTATTCTTTTTTGAATAACAGTCCTCCTGTAAGCGCAAGGCAGATCGGCCCTAAAACTTTAGGCCAGCGTGATTATGTCAATGCCATAAAAGAATTTGATATTGTTTTTGGCGTTGGCCCGGCAGGCACGGGTAAGACATACCTGGCTATGGCCTGCGCAGTAGATGCCCTTAAAAAGCAGGAAGTGCGCCGGATTATTTTAACCCGTCCGGCAATTGAAGCAGGAGAATCTTTGGGGTTTTTGCCCGGAGACATGCATGATAAAATTTCTCCATATCTGCGGCCGCTTTATGATGCCCTCTATGATATGATGGATGCAGAACGCATAGAAAAATACCTGGAGAATGGAATTATTGAGGTGGCACCCTTAGCTTACATGAGGGGCCGTACCCTGAATGATGCCTTTATCATACTTGATGAAGCGCAAAACTGTACTGCAGAGCAGATGAAGATGTTTTTAACCCGGCTTGGTTTTGATTCCAAGGCAGTAATCACCGGAGATATAACTCAAAGCGATCTTCCGCAGGGTAAACCTATAGGGCTTTTGCAGGCCCAGGGCATTCTAAGTGGGATCAAAGAGATAAAATTCATATATTTCACCGGGAAAGATGTAGTCAGGCATGCCCTGGTGCAGAGGATTATCGAGGCATATGATAAAACTGCTAAAACAAGTTAAGATAGGCGGGATTTTCCTGGCCTTATCGGTTTTCGCATTCACCCATATCGCTAAACTGAACCCTGCGGTAGGGCTTTTTCTGCTCTCCTTATTCCTCTACCTTAAGGAGAGAAGGTTGATTACAGAAAGCTGCAAGTTTATTAACCTCTCCATGCTTTTCTTGATAATATTTGTAAGCGGTTATTTTATCTGCTCAAATAACCTGCCTATTTATTATATACCGTTTTCAATAATTCCCATGCTTCTTATGCTGCTTTTCGGTAGCATGGAGATCTCGCTATTATTATCTCTGGCAACCGGGGTTTCCCTGGCAGCGGTTAATCTTTTTCCTCTGGAGTTAATTCTGCTTTTTCTGGTAAGTTCCATTTTAAGTTCTTTCCTGGTTAAGGGAGCGCGCAAGCGGACCACTATTATACGCGCGGGGGCAATTACCGGTTTGGCCCAGATGGCCATCTTCTTATTTACATCTCCCTGGAATACAGGTTCCTCTTATCAGGCTATTTATTTTCTGCTTAACGGTATTGTCTCAAGTATCGTAGTTTTAGGAGTCCTGCCTATATTTGAATACCTTTTTGGCGCTATAACTAATGTCAGCTTGCTGGAGCTGGCAGATTTTCATCACCCGCTTTTAGAGCGCCTGATTCAGGAAGCCCCCGGGACTTATCACCATAGTCTAATTGTAGGTAATCTCTCTGAGACAGCCTCAAAGGCAATAGGCGCTAATGCGCTTTTAAGCCGGGTAGGGGCTTATTATCATGATGTCGGTAAACTGCAGAAGCCCGAATATTTCAGCGAAAATCAGGATCGGGCAAAGAATAAACATGACACGCTATCTCCGGCAATGAGCAAGCTGGTTATTATGAAACATGTAAAAGAGGGCGTTGAGATAGCCAAGAAATACAGGATTAACCCTGCCTTAATAGATTTCATAGAGCAGCATCACGGCAAGAGCCTGGTTTATTATTTCTATCTTAGGGCTTTGGAGAATCCTAAGGAGGACCAGGAGGTTATGGAAGAGGGTTTTCGTTATCCCGGGCCAAAGCCTAATTCTAAGGAAACAGCAATAGTCTTACTGGCGGATTCTGTTGAGGCAGCGGTAAGAGCGTTAAAAGAGCCTGATCCTGCAAAAATAGAGGATTTGGTGCACAAGGTTATAAATAACAAGTTTATCGACGGACAACTGGATGAATGCGATCTTACATTAAAAGATCTGGAAATGATTTCGGCAGTTTTCATAAGGCTCCTCTGCGGAATTTATCACAGCCGCGCAAGTTATCCTGAAAAAGAGAATAATCAGGCACAAGGCGATTCGTAATATGTTAAGGATAAGTATAAGAAACCTGCAGCAGAAGGTTTCTGTCTCCCCTGAAGCGATAAAGAAAACATTCAAACAAATATTAAAAAAGGAAAAGGTAGGCGCAGGCGGAGAGATAGTTGTTTCTTTTGTAACTGACCCTTTGATACGCAAGCTTAATGCCAGGTACTTAAAGGAAGATTCTTTTACCGATGTGCTGGCATTTGAGACAGCTACCCCTTTTGATAAGAAAGGTTTTTACGCCGATATAATAATATCCGTTGATACTGCAAGGCGTAACTCTAGGGTATACAAGACAACGCCTTCCTATGAGCTTAAGCTTTATGCAGTCCACGGATTATTGCACCTTTTAGGTTACAATCATAATTTAACTAAGAAAAACCAGTTAATGCGCAGGAAAGAAGAGGAATATGTCCATACATAAAACCGAGGCCATAGTTTTAAGGCGCAGGGATTTCAGGGAGACCTCAATCATCGTAGATTTTTACACGCGCGACTTTGGGAAAATCAACGGGATCTTAAAAGGTATCCGGCTTGAGCCGGATAAATTCGCAAGCACTGTCGAGGCATCCTCTTATAACGATATTATATTCTACAAGAAATCCCAGTCTTCCCTTTTTCTCGTAAGCGCCTGCGACCTGAAAGATAAGTTTTTTAATATCAGGAATAATATCTCCAAGGCCGGCATTAGCGCTTTTATGATGGAGCTGATTTCAGCGGTTATGCAGCCGGAAGATAAAAACGAGGATATTTTTAATCTTGCCTTAAACGCCTTAAAAGAACTGGAGACCACCGGCAACCCTGATAAGATCGCTACGATATTTAAGATCAAAATGCTCTCCCTTTCCGGATTTAAGCCTCATTTTGACTCTTGTGTTTATTGTTCAAGCAGGATTATGGGGCAATCAAAGTTCAGTCTAAGTATGGGAGGGCTGCTCTGCCCCAGCTGTTTTTTTAAGGATTCAAGCGCAAGGTCTATTTTCCGGGGGACAATAGCCTCGATACTGCATATTGAAAGGAATGATTTTAAGACTAACCTTAATCTCGGCCTTAACCCCCAGATAAAAAGAGAACTGGATGCAATCTTAAATGCATTCCTGAATTTCCACCTTGAAAGAGAGCTGAAATCCCAGAGGGTCATGAATAAGCTGGCAATGGCTCTGCAGTAATTCCTTAGGAAAAGCGGAGGATATTATGAAAATTGTAATCGTGGGGCCTGGTGCGTTGGGTTCTCTCCTGGCAGCATTTCTAATCAGATCCAAGGAAGAGGTTTGGCTGCTTGATTATAATAAAGAACGCTCTCAGGAGATTGCGCAATCAGGGATTAAGGTAGAGGGTGTATCCGGAAATTGGCAGGTCAGCCCTAAGATCTCTGCGGATATCAATGAGATCGGCCCGGCAGACTTGCTGATAATCTCGGTTAAATCCTATGATACTAAGCAGGCAATATCCGCTATAAAGCCGTTAATAAAAGAGGATAGCGCAGTACTCACTTTACAAAACGGCATAGGAAATATCGAGATAATTACTGAGGCTATAGGCAGCGAACGGGTGATCGCAGGGGTGACTAATCTGGGGGCTACTTTTATAAAGCCCGGGTTTATCCGTCATGCCGGTAAAGGCGAGACTGCCATCGGCAGGATAGACGGTAAAATGACCGTTAAGATGCGTTCCATACGCCAAATATTTAATAAGGCAGGGTTGGAGACCAAGATCTCACGGGATATAAAAGGCCTGATCTGGTCAAAGCTCATTGTAAATTCCGGAATTAACGCCCTTAGTGCCATTGTGCGCCTGAATAACGGCAGGCTTACGGAATTCGAAGGGACAAAGAAGATAATGCGTGAGACGGTTACCGAAGCTATGCGCATCGCTAAAAGAAAACGTATTAAGCTTCTTTTTGATGATCCCTTGGCTAAGGTTGAGGCAGTAGCTGAGGCTACCGGGCCCAATATCTCTTCAATGCTGCAGGATGTTTTACGCAAGAAGCGCACAGAGATTGATTTCATTAACGGGGTTATTGTAAGGCAGGGCCAGGAGCTGGGTATTCCTGTGCCGGTTAACCAGGTTTTGTTTGACCTGGTTAAAACTATCGAAGCAGCCTATAAACTAACCAGCAAGGAAGATGTTTAAGAAAATATTCGTAGTTATAACCATAGCTATTATAGCTGCGGTTGGATTTTATTTGACCCGTGATCATACCCCGCGGCAGACCTTTTATCAGGAAAAACGGGTTATGCTGGGGACCTTTGTAGAAGTCACTTCCGCAGATAGAAGGGCACCCGATATAGTATTCAATGAACTGGGCCGGATTGAAAGGCTTTTTAGTAAATATGACCCTAAAAGCGAGGTTTCCAGATTAAACCGATCGGGTAAGCTAAAGGCAAGCCCGGAAACTTTTTATGTAATAAATAAGGCCCGGGAGTTTTGCGTTCAAACAAAGGGCGCATTTGATATTACAATAGGCCCGCTTATGGATTTGTGGGGGTTTACCTCTAAGGATTATTTATTGCCAAGCGAAGGAGAGATCCGTAAGGCATTAAGGCTGGTAGGATGCGATAAAATTATTTTGCGCGCTAAGGATAATATGATACAATTTAAAATTCGGGGGATGAAGATTGACTTAGGTGGTATCGCCAAGGGCTATGCCCTTGATTGCGCAGTCAGGAAGTTAAGAGAGGCTAAAATAGAGAGCTGCCTGATTAACGCCGGAGGCCAAATTTATGGCCTTGGGGTAAAATCTTCGCAACCCTGGAAAATAGCCATAAGAGACTCCCGCAGGGATAGCGGGATAGCAGGATATTTAAGCCTTAAAGATAAGGCAGTAGCAACCTCCGGAAATTATGAGCAGTCTTTCAAAAAAGGTAACAAATATTACGGACATATCCTTAACCCTAAGACCGGTTACCCGAAGGAGCCGGATATGCATTCAGCTACCGCAGTAGCCGATGATTCGCTTACCGCAGACTGCATAGCTACTGCGGTTTTCGTGCTGGGCAGAGAAGAGGGAGAATTGATGGCCTCAGGGTTTAAGGGGGTAGAATTAATTATAATAGAATGATGAAAAATTCACTGAAGAAGAATATGGATGTATTTGCCTTGTTCCTGCCGGAGACAAGGGAATTCATTAAAAATAAAGATTTCAACAGCCTTAAGTCCTCGCTTAAGAATATGAATTCTATGGATATCGCCGAGGGCTGGCGGCATCTGGAGCCTACGGAGAAGGTTTTGGTTTTCAGGCTTCTGGGTACAAAAAAAGCAGTGGAGGTTTTTGAGAACCTTCCTTTTCCCGAGCAGAGCTATATTCTTAATAACCTGGAGAATGCCGAGGTGTCCCAGATTATTAACGAGATGGCTCCTGATGAAAGAGCCGACCTTTTTAAAGAGTTCCCCAGAAAGGTCTCGCGTAAATTCTTCCTGCTGGTAAATAAAGAGGCGGCAAAAGAAACCCATGCCCTTATGGATTTCCCGGAAGGCACTGCCGGAAGCCTTATGACTACTGAATTTGTGGCCTTAAGGAAAGAGATGAGCGCTAAACAGGCAATCCTTTATATACAGGAAAATTTAAGGGCAAATTACAGAGAAAATATCTACTCCCTTTTTATTATTGATGATGCCGGCAGGCTTATAGGCGGTATATCCCTGCAGGATATTTTAAAGACCCCTCCGGATATGCTTATCCGTGATTCAATGGCAGGGGCAGAAGCGATAAAGGTTTACCCCGAGATGGACGCAAGCGATGTAGGTAACCTCTTTAAGAAATACGACCTTTTTGACGCTCCGGTAGTAGATAAGGATAACCGGTTAATCGGTATTATTACAGTTGATGATATAGTTGAAACTATCGAAAAAGAGGCTACTAAGGATATTTATGAAATCGGTAAGATGGACCCTAAAGGCGGCGAAATTATAAGCTATGCCAAGGCAACTGCGCTTGAACTTGTAAAAAGAAGGGCAGGCTGGCTTATACTGTTGCTCGTATTTGATTTCTTGACCGGTACGGTATTGAAATATTTCGAGCAGAGCCTAAGCGCTGTCGTCGCCCTGGCCTTTTTTATACCTATGCTGCTTGATACCGGGGGAAATGCGGGGGCCCAGACATCGATTACTATCATAAGGGGGCTGGCTACCGGAGATGTAAAACCGAAAAATGTCTTTAAAGTCATAAAGGTCGAGCTTAGCGCTGCCTTACTTATGGGCCTTGTGGTCGGATCTGTGGCCTTTGGCAGGGCATTTCTTCTGCAAAAAGATTTCATGCTTTCGGTTGTGGTTGGTTTAACCATGCTTTTAATAGCCCTGCTTGCCATTGTTACCGGTATATCCCTGCCTTTGATCTCTAAAAAAGTGGGGCTGGATCCTGCGGTCTTGGCAGGGCCGATTACTACTAGCGTTGTAGATGTGGTGGGGTTGATTATATATTTTAAGATTGCTCAGTTTTTTATCCCTGCCCTAAGGTTCTAAGGTTAAAATGAAGTTATCCGCCAGCGATATTATAGGATTAAAAAATAAGCGCAAGATAACTATGCTTACTGCTTATGACTATCCTACGGCTTCTTTGGTGGATAGGGCCGGAATTGATATAATTTTAATAGGAGATTCTTTAGCAAACGTGGTTTTAGGGTTAGACTCAACCACTGAAGTAGGGATGGAGGAGATGCTCCATCATGCTAAGGCAGTATCAAGGGGAGTAAAGAGCAGCATGATTATAGGGGATATGCCCTATAATTCCTACCAGGTAAAAACTCAGGAGGCACTTGGAAACGCCAAGAGGTTTATTGAAGAGGCCGGCTGCAGCGGGATAAAACTGGAGTGGTTTGAGCACTGCCCGTTGGTTACGGAAAACATTACCCGTGCAGGTATACCGGTCATGGGGCATATAGGCTTGACTCCCCAAACTGCGGATAAAATCGGAGGTTTTAAGGTCCAGGGGAAGGATGCACAGGCGGCAAAGTGCCTTATTGATCAGGCAGTAATACTTGAAGAAAAGGGATGTTTTGCCCTGGTATTAGAGTGTGTTCCGGATAAGATATCCGAAATCATTACCAGGAAAATAAATATACCTACCATCGGAATCGGTGCCGGGGTGCATTGTGACGGGCAAGTCTTGGTAATAAACGATATGCTCGGGCTTTTTGAGCGCTATACCCCTAAGTTTGTTAAGAAATATGCCAATTTATCTTCCTTAATTCTAAAGGCCATAGAAGAATATAAGGATGAGGTTATTAAGGAGAAATTTCCGGGGAAAGAACATACCTTTACTATAAAGGAAGAGGAATTAAGGAAAATATGCGGATAAACATAGCCAAGGTCTTTACCTTGGCAGTTATTTTCACGGCTGCCCTTGTTTTTGCGGCAATGGTCGGAGGGCCTAATATCTTAAAGGGCTATATTGAAACCGGTATAGGAGGCTGCAGCAAGATCCCGATTTTATGTAAATCTCCGGTGCAGGAAATAGCTGTAGCTGAGGCGGAAAAAGAATATACCGGCACATTCATCCCTTACAAATTCTCTAAAATGTCGCTTTCCGCACCCAGGGGTTTTGCGGTAGTGCAGGAGTTAGAGAAAAAAACTTACTACAAAAAAAGGCTCAGCCGTAAGAAAGAATCGGTAATTTATGCCTTTCGCCAAGGGCCGGAATATTTTATAAAACTTTTTCCCCAGGTTAAAAGTGAGGGCATAACGGATAATTATGCTTTCATAAAGCGCCTTGCTTTTGCCAGGACCGACCGGATAAAAAATTTAACCGATGCTTTTTTTGTAATCTTAAAAAGCATATTAACCCCTGATATAGGAAACCAGCATAAAGCGGTGATGGCCTCATTTTCCATGCCCGGTAAGAAAGGTTTTATAAGTTATAACCTTTTCGACGCAGAATACTATTTTGACTGCAACCTGGTAAATGAAAACGGAGACTTCTTTAAACTTTATATCAAAGATTTAGGGGCAAGGCTTAAGTTGGATGAAGTTCTGGCAATAATATCTACGCTTAAGCGCGAGGATTGAATTGTCTTGACTTTTTGACCTCTTTGCGCTAAAAATAAAAGACTATGCCTGAAGGAATAATGGAAAAGGTTATATCTCTGTGCAAACGCCGCGGGCTTATATTTCAGTCTTCGGAGATTTACGGAGGCTTAAGCAATACCTGGGATTACGGCCCCTTTGGGGTAGAGCTTAAGAACAATTTAAAGCGCGCCTGGTGGAAGAGCAGTGTCTATGAGCGCTATGATTGTTTTGGCATGGACTCAGCTATACTTATGCACCCTAAGGTTTGGGAGGCCTCAGGCCATGTTAAAAACTTTTTTGATTTAAAAAGCGATTGTTTGTCCTGCCGCAAACGTTTTAAGACTGAAAATTTGGAAGATAAAACAAAATGCCCGGAATGTTCTGGAAAACTAACCGAGAGCAGGCCTTTTAATCTGATGTTTAAGACGCACCAGGGCCCGGTTGAAGATACGGAAAACGAACTCTTCTTAAGGCCGGAAACAGCACAGGGTATGTTCGTAAATTTTGCTAATATCCTTGACTCGCGCCATCCCAAACTTCCTTTTGGACTGGCCCAAATAGGCAAGTCATTCCGCAATGAAATAACTCCGGGAAATTTTACCTTCCGCACCAGGGAATTTGAGCAGATGGAGATAGAATATTTTGTTAAGCCTCTATCCGCAGAAGAGGCGTATAATGAGTGGGTAAATACGCGCTATCAGTGGTATATTGATTTAGGGATATCCAAGGATAATCTAAGGTTGCGGCCCCACGGGAAGGAAGAGCTTGCCCATTACGCCTTAGCCTGCACTGATATAGAATATAATTTCCCGTTTGGTTGGTCTGAGCTGGAGGGGATTGCCAACCGGAGCGATTTTGATCTGAGGCAGCACGGTGAACATAGCGGTAAGGACCTTCGGTATTTTGACGATGTTGCAAAGGAGAGGTTTTATCCTTATATAATAGAGCCTTCTGCAGGGGCAGACCGGGCGCTGCTGGCTTTTTTAGTTGATGCCTATTGCGAAGAA
>JAQTTQ010000024.1 GCA_028710685.1 Candidatus Omnitrophota bacterium
AGTTTCTCGTGGACGCCAGATGCGCTCCCCATGATTTTATAACTATCGGACAGGTCGGTAATTTTCATTACGTAGTAGGTTCCATTACATCCGTAGGATATGATATCCGGGCAATGGCAATAAATTCAGCATTGGCGGATCATAATTATCAGGTCTTAACCGGAGGGATGCTTCGTAGAAGCGATACCCCGGGCCTGGGAGATACTAATTTTAAAAGTTACTGATATGATTACAGGAAACAAGGGGAAAAGTTTTGTTACCATTATGGTAATTATCGCCTTATCTGCGCTTTTATTAAGAATAGCGATAGAGAAGGTATTAGTAATAACCTGCGTCCAAAATGAGGCCTTAGCTCAGGCCACCTTGAAGGCGATGGCTGCGGCTTTAGATAATTATGCCCGCGACCATAAAGAGGTTTATCCTAAATCAATAGCTACTTTAATAAAGTCTGAGCCGGTATATTTAGACCGGGATTATATAGCAGAATCCCCCATGAAAGGTTACATCTATAATTGTGCCCGGCTGGATGAATCGGGGTACAGCTGTTATGCCTTTCCTCAAAGGTGCGAGTTGACCGGTAACTTAAATTTTACCGTTACTACCGGTAATCTGCTGGTATCAGAAAATTGCAGGGATAAGGATTAAACAGAGATAAGGCAATGAAGAATATTTTATCCAAGATTAAAGGCGGGTTAACTAAAGACAAGCTGTCGGTGGGCCTTGATATAGGGACTTCCCAGATAAAGGTAGTTAAGCTTAAGCTTAATAAGGATCAGGCTGAGCTTTGCGGCTTCGGGGTAGAGCCTGCGCAGCTTGATTCAGGCGAAGTATTAAAGAAGCTGCTTGAGCCTCATTCAGGGGGGCCGATTAATATTTCTGTATCCGGGCAGCAGAGCGTTATCCGTTATGTAAATTTTCCCCGGATGAGCAGTTCAGAGTTACGGCAGGCGCTTAAGTTCGAGGCGCAGAAACATATTCCTTTCTCCGTCTCTGAAGTAAATTTAGACGGGCATATCTTAAAAGACGATTTACCCGATAATAAAATGCTGGTTTTAATTGCCGCGGTTAAGAAAGACCTGGTAAGCCAGCGTTTGAAATTGATCGAAGGGTTAGGCTACCGCACCAATATTATAGATATTGATTCTATCTCCCTGGTCAATGCCTTTAATTTTAACTATCCCCTAGTGGAAGAGAGGGACCATAAGGCATTAGCCATCCTTAATATCGGTTCTTCCATGACTAATCTTAATATCCTGGATGCGGAGATACCGCGCTTAAGCCGCGATATGCATATTGCCGGAAGTGCTTTTACTCAGAAGATTGCGGATATATTCGGGCTTGAATTTGCCGAGGCTGAGAAGCTGAAGATTAATCCTGATGAGGATAAACTGAATAAGATTAAGGCAGGGGTAGAGTCAGCCCTGGCTAATCTGGCCGGTGAAATAAGGACCTCCTTTGATTACTATGAGAGCCAGGGTGCCTCCAGTGTCGGAAAGATTTTCTTAAGCGGAGGAAGCGCAAAGTTTAACGGCCTGAAGGAAATGCTGGAGCATTTTCTGGGGACTGAGGTGGAACGTTGGGACCCTTTCAAGGGCATAAAGATGGGCGAGGGTATTGATTTGGCTAAACTTAAGGAATCACGCACAGAGCTTGCCGTTGCCTTAGGCTTGGCTTTACGTAACAGCTAGAAAATATATGATAGAAGTAAATTTATTGCCAGAAGAATTGAGGAACAGGGTTGTAAAGCCGGTTAAGCCGGCTGTCTCCGGGAATTTACTCAAGCCGGGGCCGCAGCTTTTTATTCTTTCTATTCCCCTGATTTTTGCCTTATTGATCACCGTGCATATCTTTATCGGCCTTGCTGGTATCATTCGTTCAGCACGGTTAAATTTATTAAGGGGTAAATGGGAAAAGGTTGCTCTTCAGAGAAAGGCATTGGAAGATTTTAATGCCGAGCATGCGCTTGTCTCAGGGGATGCCCAGGCTATACAGAGGTTAACTCTTGAGAGGGTAGGATGGAGCGAGAAGCTCTATAAGCTTAGTTTATCCCTGCCTGCAGGGGTATGGTTTGAGTTGGTTTCAGTATCGGGAAAGGATTTTTATCTGCGCGGGAAAGCAGTTACCGTGGATAAGACAGAGGTTTCTTTGATACGTAATTTTGTGGATGAAATAAAGAACCAGCCGCAGTTTATGAAGAATTTTAATTCACTGGAATTAAGCTCGATACAAAAAGGGGTCATCGGGGCGTATGAGGTGGCTGATTTTTCTTTAATCGGGTCCTTAAAATGAAATTTGATAAATTAATAGAGAAAATAAATAAGATTAACCTGATTGAAAGGTTCTCTTTAGATAAACAGAAGATAACCCTTATTGTTATCTTAAGTATTGCCTTTTTGTACGTAGATTTTAATTTCCTGCTTAAGGGGCAGTTAGCTGCAAGTTCTAAGTCCAAGGCAGAGCTGGCAAGAATTATTAATGACCTGAGAGCCCTGGATGCGGGCTTAAAGAATATGGAAGCGATCAAGGCAGGCCAGGGTAGCGGGTTGAAGGTGCAGGAGAAGATGGTTATATTCGAGTCAGGGTTAACCTCACTTTTGCATGATATCTCTAAACTGGCAAACGCTAATAATGTAAGGATACTGCAGATTAAGCCTCTGCGCGATTCGCAAAAAAGCGCTGCCGGGAAGTTCGCCCCGGTTTTAATAAATATGGACTTAATCTGCGGATACCATAATTTCGGAAAATTCCTGAATCAACTGGAGAATAATCAGGTGCTTATATCAGTAGAGAATTTTAAGATTGAACTTCAGCCTCAGGATACATTAAGGCAGAAGGTAAACTTAACCATTAAAACGTATGTTAGGAGATAAACCGATAAAGTTTTTATTAACGGCTTTATTTATTTTAGGCACGTCTGCCTTTTGTGCCGCCCAAACAGATTTTGTCTACGAGGTAAAGGGTGAACGTAACCCCTTTATGCCTTTAGTGACGCCCGAGGGGATGTTGATAAAGGTAAAATCTAGGGTTACCCAAGGCGCGCTTGATATCGAAGGGATAATTTATGATAAGACTGCTTTGTCTTATGCTATAGTAAACGGCCTTGTGGTAAAGGTAGGGGATTATGTGGGAGATAACCAGGTTTTAAAGATAGAAGAGAAAAAGGTTGTATTCATAAAAGACGGCCAACCTTTCGAAGTTGATTTAAAGAAAGAGGAGGAGTAATGGCTAAAAAAATAGCAGGTATATTTGCGATATTCTTATTTCTTGGCTTTGTATATACGGTGGCGCAGGACGATGAGGCCTTACCTCAGGAGGATATTCGCCGCTCTGCAGAGGCTACCTTAAGTGCCAGCGAGAATGTTACCTTGGATTTTAAAGAGGCTGATATCCAGAACGTCCTAAAGATAATCTCTCTTAAGGCAGGGGTGAACATCGTTACTACTCCGGATGTAATGGGAAATGTCACCATCAGGATGGTTGATGTCCCCTGGGAGATGGCGTTGGATGTTATCCTTAAGACTTATGGTTTTGGTTACCAGAAACAGGGTAATGTTATCCTGGTTACCAAGTTAGATAATATCGCAAAGATCCAGTCTGAGGAACCGCTGCAGACAGAGATTTTTACTCTCAGATTCCTTGATGCCCAGGATGCGCAAAAGATTATTATCCCTCTGCTTTCTCCCAGAGGAAGAACCTCGGTTTTGTATTCGCGCGGGCAAAAGGGATGGAAGTTTGGCACCTTTAAAATCGGCAAAGAGACCACTATTGCGGCATCCGAGAGAGAAAAGAGCGATACGGCAAAATCCGAGGCAATCTCTTATGCCAAGGGCGAGTCAGGCGATGCGGTGATGAAAAAGGCGGAGTTTGACCCGTCGATAAAATCAAAGATGCTCGTGGTTACCGATACCTATAGTGTTTTAGATAGAATCCGTACCGAAATACTCCCGAAGGTTGATATTAAGCCTAAGCAGGTGCTTATTGAAACCAAGATATTGGAAGTAAAGCAGGATAAATTAAAGGATTTAGGAATTGACTGGGGCTTAGGTACTGACGGGGCAACTACCCTTAATCCCGTAACCGTTCCTGTAAGCGGAGGCACCCTTGCCGGCCGTAGTTTAACCGGTGGTGCGGAGGGCAGTAGATTTACCCCCAATGCCTTTAATCCGCTGGAAGGGACAACTGCCTTTCCCGGGACTTATCCCTATGTTGCCGGCGGACAGTTTGTTTTTAATAAAATGACCGGGACAAAGTTTCAGGCAGTTCTGCATGCCTTGGAAGAGGATGCCAACACTAATATATTATCCGCGCCGCGCATCCTTACCCTGGATAACCAGGAGGCCTCAATACTCGTGGGCTATCATACCCCTATCCTGACCTCTACTGTAAGCGCGGGTACGGATACTACCGGGCCAACACAGACCCAGACCCTTGATTACTACCAGGAGATCGGTATCAGGCTTAATGTCGTCCCTCAGATCAGCGAGGAAGGGCACATAAATATGATTGTGCATCCCAGCGTTACCTCATCAAGCTCCAGTGTTGAGGCTAGGAATGTAGCCGGTACCGGGACAGGCGCGATCACTACGACTACCAATTATCCGATTATTGATGTGCGCGAGGCCCAGACCCAAGTTTTAATTCATGATAACGAGACTATCGTTATCGGCGGCCTCTTAAAAGACGTAAAGACTAAAGAGACTATCGGTATTCCTTTAATCAGCAAACTGCCCTGGGTAGGAAGGTTTTTCAGGCGCGATATCGATAATATTTCCAAGATTGACCTCTTAATTTTTATAACTGCCAGGATTATCAAAGAGGGTGATTTAAGCAAGGAAGAGATAGCCAAGCTTGAGCAGGGAGCCGGTTATGTTCCGCCTGAGGCGCTTAACTTCGGCGACGATAAGAAGAAGAGCTGGTGGCAGAGAATAAAATAATAACTTAATGTACAGGATAAATTTCGTATTTACAAAGTTAGGAATGATGAAATATATTTCGCATTTGGATTTGATGCGGCTTTTGACGCGCGCAATGCGAAGGGCTATGTTGCCGCTTAAGTTATCAGAGGGTTTCTCCCCTCACCCTAAACTAAGCCTTAAAAGGGCATTAAAGTTAGGTTTGGAGAGTGAGAATGAGGAAGGTTCCATTATTTTGACGCTTCCGACTTCACCCGATGAATTCAAGAGCAAGCTCCAGATGCAGCTGCCAGAAGGGATAAAAATAAAAAATGTCACGGGAAATTTTAATTAATGTAGAGCCGCAGGAAAAAAGGGTTGCCTTAGTCTCCGAGGGCCAGTTGCTGGAATATTATATTGAGCGGCCGCAGGATCGCACTATTGTCGGAAATATCTATAAGGGCAAAATTGAGGCGGTATTGCCTTCTTTGGGCGCTGCCTTTGTGGATATCGGTTTAATAAAAAAAGGCTTTCTGTATCTCTCGGAAATAGAGTTTGCCTTTGAATTAGTGGATACTCCAAAAACACCGGCGCACAAAGAGATTAAGAAAGGGCAGGAGGTTTTAGTTCAGGTAGTTAAGGAATCCTTCGGTACTAAAGGCCCTCGCCTTTCAACCCATATCGGTTTAGCCGGCAGGTACCTTGTTATTATGCCTCAGGATAAGCAGGTAGGGATATCGCGCAGGATTGAAGATGAGGTTGAGCGAAGGCGCCTTAGGCAGATATTTAATGAACTCAAACTTCCTAAGGATGTCGGTTTTATCGTGCGTACCGCTGCCTGCGGAAAATCCAAGCAGGAGTTAATGCGCGATGCGCAGTTCCTCTATAAATTATGGAAGAGGCTTGAGAAGACCGCGCAGCAGAAGAAGGCCCCGAGCTTAATCTATGAAGAATACGATTTAACCTTGAGGGCAATACGCGATTCCTTTACCGAGGATGTATCTAAGCTTTTGGTTGATTCAAAGCCTGAGTTTTACCGCATTCAGAATTTTATGCGCACCTTCTTAAGTTATCTTTCCAAGAAGGTTGAGTTTTACCGCGGAGATGATTTATTCGCCGAGAAGGATATTGAGAAGCAGATCAGCCGGATTTACGAAAGCAAGGTTTACCTGAAGTCTAAGGCCTATCTGGTAATTGAGCCTACCGAAGGGCTGGTAGTTATTGATGTAAATAGCGGAGGATTTAAAAAGAAGTTTAACCAGGAAGAGACTGCCTTTAAGGTTAACTCTGAGGCTGCGCTGGAAGTGGCCCGGCAGCTGGCGCTGCGCGACTTAGGCGGGATAATCGTAATCGATTTTATTGATATGGAAAAGGAAGGCCACCGCCGGGAGGTCTTGAATATACTTAAGAAGGCATTGAGCATTGATAAGGCAAAGTACGATATTCTGGGGATATCCAAATTCGGGGTGGTGGAGATGACCCGCGAGCGTATCCATAAGACTGTGCAGATGCTTTCATACCAGCTCTGCCCTTATTGCGGGGGAAGGGGCAAGGTTAAGTCGCCCATGACCATAGCTATCTACGCCTTGAAGGAGTTGAAGCGTTTCTTGAAGGGAAAGTCTTTGAAAGAGGTCTCTTTAAGCCTCTCGCCCGTCATAGTTGATGAGGTCTTAAAAAACAAGGAGGATTTAAAGACAATCGAACATAAGTTCAGGGTTAAGATAAACCTAGTATCTAATCCTGTTCTGCATATTGAAGAGGTAAAAATAGTTTAAAAAAAGGAGTGTAGAAAAATGTATGCCGTAATTGAAGTTGGAGCGCAGCAGTTTAATGTAAAAAAAGGCGATATTATTGAGGTCCATAAACAGGAAGCCAAAGAAGGCAAGGATATCGTAATCGATAAGGTGCTTTTGCTTTCTAAGGATAAGAAGGTGGAAGTAGGCCAGCCTTATTTAAAAGGCGTTAAGGTGGTTGCCGAGTTTCTAGACCAGATTAAAGGCGAGAAGGTTATTTCATTTAAGTATCGCCGCCGCAAATCATCGCACTGGACAAAGGGGCATCGAGCCAAGCTTACCCGTATCAAAATAAAAGAAATCGAATCAGGAAGCTAAATTGGGGATTGTTTTTGTAGATGAGGCAAAGATTTCTGTCAAGGCAGGTAACGGCGGGACGGGCTGCGCCAGCCATTACCGCGATAAATATACGCGCTTTGACAAGGCTGACGGAGGGGATGGGGGGCGCGGAGCGGATATAATCCTTTTGGCAGACCGGAATATTTTTACCCTTCTGGATTTTCACTATAACCGCCACTTCCGCGGCAAACACGGCGGCCATGCCTCAAGCAATAATAAGAAGGGCAAGGACGCCCAGCCGGTTATTATAAGAATTCCCGTAGGCACGGTTATTACGGATGTAAAGACCGGTTGTATCCTGCGTGATTTAAAGGAAGAAGGGGAACAGGTTATTGCTGCCTTGGGAGGCAGGGGCGGGCTGGGAAATATCAGAAGCCCCCAGCCTGATACTCAAGCCGGAAGCCCCGGTGAAGAAAGAGAGCTTTCCCTTAATCTTAAACTTATTGCGCAGGCAGGGTTGGTGGGTTTTCCCAACGCCGGTAAGTCTACCTTGATATCCAGTGTTTCCAATGCTCAGCCTAAGATAGCTGCTTATCCCTTTACGACGAAGTTTCCTATTTTAGGGGTAATTAAACGCGATGAGAAAAGGTTTGTTATCGCGGATATCCCGGGCTTGATCAAGGGGTCAGCAGAGGGTAAGGGCTTAGGGGATAAATTTTTAAGGCATGTTGAGCGCACTAAGGTTTTAATACATGTGGTGGATATCTCCGGGTTTGAAGGAAGAGACCCGGTAGAAGATTATAAGGCGATTAATCAGGAGTTAAAGAAATATAATAAGTCTGTTGCCGGAAAGCCGCAGATTATTGCCTTAAATAAAATGGATTTAGACGGAGCAGAAGATAACCTGAAGCGTTTTAAGAAATTAATCAAAAATAAGGTTTATCCTATCTCCGCCCTGAAAAAAGAAGGGCTAGAGGAGTTAATTGATGCAGTCGCAAAAAAAGTATAAGAGGATTGTGGTGAAGATCGGCTCAAGCCTTTTTTATTCTAAAGAGGCAAGGCTGGATGCTGATTTAATCAGCAGCTTTACCGGTCAGATAGCCCGGGAGATGAAGGCAGGCAGGGAGATCATAGTTGTTTCTTCAGGCGCTATTGCCTTAGGCATGTCAATCTTGAAAATTGAAAACAGGCCTAAGAATTTAAGCCTTCTGCAGGCTGCGGCCTCCATCGGACAGCATGAGTTGATGGATGCCTACAGGAGGTTTTTCAGGGAGGCTTCGCTTAATTGCGGGCAGCTCCTTTTAACCTGGGATGATTTCTCCAGCCGTACGCGTTACCTTAATGCTAAAAATACCATAAATACCTTATTGAAATTAAAGAGTGTGCCGGTAATTAATGAGAACGATACAGTTTCAACCGATGAGATTAAGTTCGGGGATAATGACCGGCTCTCAGCCTTGGTAGCTACGATGGTGGGGGCTGACCTTTTAATTATGCTCTCGGATATCGACGGGCTTATGGATAAAGAAAAAAATGTAGTAAGGGTGGTGGATAAGATTACCCCGGCGGTTAAGGGGTTAGCCTCTTCTACGGGTAAGAAAACCTCTGTCGGCGGGATGATTACAAAACTGGAGGCAGCGGGAATCTGTGTTGACTCAGGGATTCCCTGCGTTATTGCCAACGGCAGGAAGAAGGATATTATTAAAACCGTGATCGATGACCCTTTAAAAGGCGGGACAATGTTCTTGGCAAAGGGCGATCTGCTGGATGCCAGGAAGCGCTGGATGGCATTTGGTACCAAGGTTAAGGGGAATATAGTGGTAGATGAAGGGGCGAGGAAGGCCTTGCTTGATAAGAAGAGCCTGCTTGCGGTAGGGGTAGTCTCTTGCGCGGGCGGTTTTGCCTGTGGTGATATCGTCGGGATCTGCGATAGCAAGGGCTGCGAGTTTGCTCGCGGAAAGACTGTTGTTTCAGCTAAAGAGCTGGATAAAGCAAAAGGTATGCGTTTCCCTAAGGAGATTGTGCATTGCAATAACATCGTCCTCTTAGGATAAACATCCGGGGAACACCCCCCCCATAAGGGGGACGGTTCTCCCGCTTGTAACACGTTGTGATTATTTTGGTTACAGAAAGACCATTTTATGAAGGAACAAATTACGAAGATAGCAAGAAATGCTGCTGTGGCAGCTAGGGTTTTAGTAACCCTAAGCACGTCTGAAAAGAACCGGATACTTGAAGATATGGCGCACAGCCTTCTTAAGGATCAGGATGCAATCATAGGCGCCAATAAAAAGGATTTGGCCCTGGCTAAAAAGGCTAAACTTTCAGCGGCGCTCATTGACCGGCTTCTGCTTAATGAAAAAAGAATTGCAGAGATGGCTGAAGGCTTGTTAAACGTATCTAAGCTGGATGATCCGGTTGGAACCGAGATTAAATCCTGGGATGTGCCTTCCGGCCTTAGAATACACAAGGTGCGCGTGCCCATAGGGGTTATTGCCATTATATATGAGTCTCGTCCGAATGTAACTTCAGACTGTATAGGTTTATGCTTTAAGGCAGGTAATAGTGTCATTTTGCGCGGCGGAGGCGAGGCTTTGAATTCAAATATTGCTATCTTTAAGGCTATAGAGAAAGTAGTAAGGGTAAATAATCTTCCCGCAGGTTCAGTAAATCTTATTACCACTAAAGATAGGAAGGCTATTGATATCCTGCTTAAACTCAACGAATATATCGATCTGGTTATGCCCCGCGGCGGAGAGGCGCTGATTAAGAAAGTAGTGAGCCTTTCAAAGATACCTGTAATTAAGCATTATAAAGGCATCTGCCACGTTTATGTCGATGATTACGCAGACCTTAATATGGCCGAGAAGATCTGTTTAAATGCCAAGGTGCAAAGGCCGGGGGTTTGTAATGCCATGGAATGCATGCTGGTGCACCGCGATGTCGCGCCAAGGTTTCTGCCTTTAATGATAAAGAAATTTAAGGAGGCAGGGGTTGAGATCCGCGGCTGTTTGCTTACTAATAAGATTTCCAGGGAGAAGATAGGGAAGGTTACTGAAAAAGACTTCCGCACTGAATACCTGGACTTGGTCCTTTCGGTTAAGGTGGTAGACTCAATTGATGAGGCGATCAATCATATAAATACTTACGGCTCGCATCATTCGGATTCCATCGTTACGGATGATGAAAATAATGCCGCGCAGTTTTTAAATAAGGTTGATTCTGCCTGTGTTTACGTGAATGCCTCCACGCGTTTTACCGACGGAGGGGAATTCGGGATGGGGGCTGAGATCGGTATCTCAACTGATAAACTGCACGCCCGCGGCCCGATGGCGCTTGAAGAATTGACTACTTATAAATACGTAATTTACGGTAACGGCCAGGTCCGTACCTAAATCTATGAAAATCGGCATTTTAGGCGGGACGTTTAACCCGGTCCATATCGGGCACTTAATTTTAGCCGAAGAGGCGCTGGAAAAGTTGGGCCTGGATAGGGTAATATTTATTCCGGCAAATCTTCCTCCGCATAAGGATAACGTCGATATAGCTAATCCTAACCTGCGGCTTAAAATGATTAAAAGCGCTATAAAAGGGAATAAAAAACTTTTTGTCTCAGAAATTGAGATTAAAAGGCCGGGCCGTTCTTATACCATAGATACGCTTAAGGCGCTAAAGAAGAAATACCCTAAAGACGAACTATATTTTATTATCGGCTCTGATCTGCTGAAGTATTTAAACGAATGGAAAGACTTGAATGAAATTATGATTATGGTAAAATTTATAGCTGCCACACGCCCGGGGTATCCTTTAGAGAATATCCCCTCGTATATCCAAACATTAAAGATAAGGGCAGTGGATATCTCAGGTTTTTCCGTCCGTCAGTGCATAAAAGAAGGAAAATCCTTCAGGTATTTAGTCCCGGAAGCCGTCTTCAACTATATCCGGAAAAACAACCTTTATAGGGGGACGGTTCTTTGACCTGTAAACATTTGATATATAGTGAGTTACAGAAACTGTAATCTGCGATTTTTTATAACCATAGATACACTGAAAGCATATTTTGGAGTTATTGTAACCTATTGAAAGACAATGAATAAAAATACGAAGAACCGTCCCCTGGTAGCGCCATCGCTGTTGTCGGCGGATTTTAGCGCGCTTGCTAAGGATATAAAAAAGGTAGAGCGTGCGGGTGCTGACATGCTGCACGTAGATATTATGGATGGGCACTTTGTTCCCAATATTACTATCGGGCCTGTGGTAGTAAAATATGTTCGTAAGGTAACCAAACTTCCTTTGGATGTTCACCTTATGATTATGAATCCGGGAAAGTACCTTGACCCGTTTGTGGCTGCCGGAAGCGATATGCTTACCGTGCATATTGAGGTATCTTCGCTAAAAGAGATTAAGGCAATGAGCAGTAAGCTTAGGAGCAAAGGGGTTAAATTCGGAGTCTCCCTAAATCCGGCAACACCGCTTAGCAAAATTAAGCCTGCGCTTAAGTTTGTGGATTTTGTTTTGGTTATGTCGGTTAACCCGGGTTTTGGCGGGCAGGCATTTATCCCCTCGGTCCTGAGTAAGATACGAGAGCTTCGCAAAATATTTAAAAAAGATATCGCAGTTGACGGAGGGATAAATTCAGAAACCGGTAAATTAGTCAGGGAGGCAGGGGCAAATATCCTTGCCGCAGGTTCATATATTTTCGGCGCAAAAAACGTAAAAAAGGCAATTGAAAGTTTAAGGTGAGAACACCATGGTTTGCCATCCTATAGGCAAAGCCAAAGATAAGGAGCAAAAAGAGATGAGTAATTCAGTTTCAAGCATAAAATTCGGAACAGACGGATGGCGGGCAATAATAGCAGACACCTACACGATTGAAAACGTGAAGATCCTTTCGCAGGCAGTAGCGGATTATTTAGGCAGCGGCAAAAAAGTCGCCATAGGTTATGATACCCGTTTTATGTCGGATATTTTCGCCAAGGCAGCGGCAGTTGTCTTGCAGAGTAACGGTATCGAAGTTATTGTATCAGATCGCCCCACTCCAACCCCTGCTTTAAGTTTTGTGGTGAAATCACGCAAGCTTGATCTGGGCGTTATGATTACAGCCTCTCACAACCCGGCAGAGTATAACGGGTTTAAAATTAAGAATGCCGCAGGCGGCGGGGCAAGCCTGGAATTAACCAAAGAGGTGGAAAGCCTTTTAGGTAAAACCGCGGTAAAAGATAGTGTGCCTTCTTCTGATGTGAAGTTAGCCGACATCACTAAGGATTATATTAAATTTATCCGTAATTATATTGATTTAAAGAAAATTAAAAATAAGAAGTTTAAGGTTTTAGTCGATTCAATGTATGGCTCCGGGGATAGCTTTATCGCCGAGGTTTTAAAAGGCACGAGCATAAAGCTGGAGTTTATGCGTAATACCATAAACCCCTCTTTTGGCGGAGGCAGGCCTGAGCCGGTTGAGGAAAATCTGAAAGAGCTGAAAGAGCGCGTAAAAAAAGAAAAGTTTGATTTAGGGATTGCCTTGGACGGCGATGCAGACAGGATTGCCGCAGTTGCGCCGGGCGGGGTATTTATCCACCCTCAGAAAATATTGGGATTGTTGGCGCTTCACTTAAATCAGGACCGCGGCTGGTCAGGCGGCTTGGTTAAGACAATCTGCGGAAGCACGATGATGGACAATATCGCAAAATACCTGGGGATTAAGCTTTATGAAACCCCGGTAGGTTTTAAGTACATCTCCAATCTTATGGAGACCGAAGATATCGTTGCCGGAGGGGAAGAGGCCGGCGGCATGGGAGTTAAGAACTATATCCCTGAGCGCGACGGTACAATGGCAGGCCTCTTGCTTATTGAGATGATGGTCTATCGCAACAAGAATATGCTGAAAATCTTAAATGAAACCGAGAAAAAATTCGGTAAGTATTATTATGTGCGCAGGGATTTTCACCTTGCTAAAAGAGTTGAGCCTAAAAAAGAAAATCTGCCCGGGGAGCTATTGGGCAAGAAGGTTATTGATATTAAGGATTACGACGGTGTTAAGCTTATCTGTGAAGATGAGAGCTGGCTTATGTTTCGCGGTTCCGGCACTGAGCCGATTATGCGCACCTATGCAGAGGCTAAAAGTTTAACTCAGGCAAATAAGCTTTTAGGCCTTGCCGAGAAAATTATATTGAAGGATGGGGTATAGATTTAGCAGGTTTATACTGCTTCTTTTATGCAAGGTTTTATTTCGTATTAAATATAGCGGCAGGGAGTTTATACCGAAGAAAGGCGGTTTTATCTTGGCGGCAAACCATGTCAGTTATCTTGATCCTATTGTTTTAGGAGTTGCCTGCCCAAGGAGTGTAAATTTTATGGCAAAGGATTCTTTATTTTTAACGCCTTTTCTTGCATCATGGCTTAAGGGAGTAGGGGTTATTCCGGTTAAGCGCGATGCCGCGGATCTCTCTGCATTAAAAACAGCAATTAAGAATGCCAACGCAGGGATGGGTTTAGCGTTATTCCCTGAAGGGACCAGGAGGATGAAGGATAATCAGTTCGTTAATCCTGAGCCCGGCGTTGGTTTTCTAGCAGCAAAACTAAGTTTACCGGTAGTCCCGGCGTATATCTCGGGGACTTATGAGGTTTTCCCAAGAGGCGCAAAGAGCCTGAAATTAGGGAAGGTTAGTGTCAAATTCGGTAAACAAATACACATAGAAAGGGGGAAGCCTTATCAGGAAATATCTGAACTGATAATGGCTAGCGTCAAACAATTATCTTAGGGGACGGTTCTTCGCTTCGTAACTATAACAATTACAAATATTTATAAGGAGATCAAAATAATGTCAGACACAAGAGCAGAGCTAGAAAAACTTTACAATGATAGTATTAAAGTTATTAAGGAAGGGCAGGTAGTCACAGGAAAGATTGTGGCTATCAAAACTAAAGAAGTATTGGTGGATGTCGGGTTTAAATCCGAAGGTGTAGTGGGGATAACCGAGTTTCCCAAGCAGGAGTTAGAGGTAGGCAGGGAGCTTGAGTTTTTTCTCGAGTCGATAGAAAACGATGCCGGAAATATCGTATTGTCGCGCGAAAAGGCAATCCGCGTCCAGGGATGGGATAAGATTGTCAAATTCTCACACGATGGCACTATGGTTGAAGGCAGGCCGGTTAAGAAGGTCAAGGGAGGATTCCTCGTTGACGTAATGGGGATTGAAGGCTTTTTGCCTCTTTCGCTTTCCGCCTTTAAGAATATGCTGGATAAGGATATTCTTTATAAACCTTACAGCTTCAAAATTGTAAAAATCAATAACTTAAGGCGCAGTATTATTTTAAGCCGCCGTGAAGCTGTCCAGAAGGAAAGAGATACAGCCAAGGACAGGATTTGGGGAGAGCTTAAGATCGGCAGTATTGCCGCCGGTACAGTAAAGGCTATTACTGATTTTGGCGCCTTTATTGATTTAGGAGGAGTTGACGGGCTTTTGCATATTACCGATATGTCCTGGTCAAAGATCAGCCATCCATCAGAGGTTGTTGCCTTAGGGGATAAGATTGAGGTAATGATTCTTAATATGGACAAAGACTCCGGAAAGGTTTCTCTGGGCCTGAAACAGAGGATGCCTGATCCCTGGGCGGATATTGTGGACAAATTCACTGTCGGCTCAAAGGTTAAGGGCAAGGTAGTCAACATTCTTCCTTATGGCGTATTCGTGGAACTTGAGAAGGGGATTGAAGGCCTGATCCACGTCTCTGAAATTTCATGGACCAAGAGGATAAACAACCCGGGCGAGATGTTTGCCGTCGGAGATATGGTTGAGACGCAGATAATCAGCGTTGATCGTGATTCGCGCAGGATTTCGCTCAGTTTAAAACAGCTTGAGCAGAACCCCTGGCTTGAGGCTGAAGCAAAATACCAGCAGGGATCTACAGTCTCCGGGAAAGTGCGCGGGTTTACTGATTACGGCGCGTTCATCGAGCTGGATGCAAGCCTTGAAGGCATGATTCATGTTTCGGATATGTCATGGACTAAGAGGGTGGGCCATCCGCAGGATGTTTTAAAGAAGGGCCAGAAGGTTGATGTGGTGGTTATCTCTGTTGATTCGCAGAACAGGCGCATTGCCTTAGGCCTAAAGCAGCTCCAGGAGAATCCATGGAGCAAGATTGCCGAAAAGTATCCTCTGGATATGGTTTTAGAGGCAGAGGTTGTAAGCTTAACTGATTTCGGTGTCTTTGTTAAGATGGAAGATGACCTCGAGGGTTTGGTTTATTCCAGCGAGATAGATAAGGAAACAGCGGCGAATCTTAAGCCTGGCGATAAGATACAGGTAAAGATAATTAAGGTTGATGTCGAGCAGGCAAAAATCGGCCTCACCGCCCGCATATAATAAATAGGGACAGCGACCTTTTTCTAAAAAAGGTCGCTGTCCCTAATTAAAGATGGAAAATATTAATAAGCAATTAGAGATAATTAAGCGTGGGGTAGTAGATTTCATATCCGAAGACGAACTGCGCAAGAAACTTGAGCAGAGCATTAAAACTCGAAGGCCGCTTAAGATTAAGGCCGGTTTTGATCCGACTGCTCCGGATCTCCACTTAGGCCATACCGTGCTCCTGCGCAAACTCCGCCAGTTTCAGGATTTAGGCCACGAAGTTTATTTTCTAATCGGCGACTTCACAGGCAGAATCGGCGATCCCAGCGGCCGCTCTGAGATCAGAAAGCAGTTAACTAAAAAAGAGGTGGTTCAAAACGCCAAGACTTACAAAAAACAGGTATCTAAGGTTTTGGATATTAGAAAGCTGAAGATAGTCTTTAATAGTAAATGGCTAGATAAGATGAAGGGGCAGGAGTTTGGGATGCTGATGACTTATTATACCGCAAACCAGCTCCTTGATCGCGAGGACTTCTCGCAACGAAGGCTCAATAAAAAACCAATTTACATTTCTGAGTTTATATACCCGATACTTCAGGGTTATGATTCGGTAATGCTTAAAGCTGATGTTGAGATAGGGGGGACTGACCAGATATTTAACCTGCTTGTTGGCCGCGACCTGCAGAAAGACTTTAATCAGCCGCAGCAGGTAGTTTTAACTATGCCTCTTCTTGAGGGTACCGACGGGATCCAGAAGATGAGCAAATCCTACGGCAACTACATCGGCATAAACGAGCCGGCAAAGGATATGTTCGGCAAGATAATGTCCATATCCGATGAGATGATGATTAAATATTATGAGCTC
>JAQTTQ010000066.1 GCA_028710685.1 Candidatus Omnitrophota bacterium
ATCCGACGATATTCAAAAAACAATCTGAAACCTAGAAATTTTATGCCGCCGGACGTAGAATAAATCTGGGATTTTTCTCCGTGCAGTCGAAGTTCCAGCCTGTCATTCAAAAATCTTCTTATCTTCTCTTTAATCTCGGACAATTCCGCTTTTTCATTACTAAAAATCAAGAAATCGTCCATATAACGGAGGTAATATCTTATACGCAAGTTGAATTTTATAAAATAATCCATTTCGTTTAAATAAAGATTGGCGAAGAACTGGCTTGTGAGATTACCAATGGGTAAACCTATTTCATCCGGTTGAGAAGACAAATATGGCAAAAGTGCTGCCGAATCGATAATCTTCCCCAATAGCCAAAGTAAATCTTTATCGTCAATCCTCATTAGCAGAATCTTCTTGAGAATACATCGATTAATAGATGGGAAGTACCGTTTTATGTCTCCATGAAAACAGAATTTATTTGCCCGTAGAAATCTCTGTGCCCTATCCACGGCCATATGCGTTCCTTTATCTTTCCTGCAAGCGTAAGAATCGTAAATAAATGTCTTATCGATTATCGGCTCAATAACATCGTGCACAGCGTGATGCACAACCCTATCTTTGAACGGAGCAGCGGCTATTTTCCGTTTCTTAGGATCGTAAATTGTAAACAACCGGTATTTACCGTGACAATAGGTCTTGTTTAATAATTCCTTATGCAAGCGGTCAATTTCTCTCTCGAGCGAGAAATTAAAATCAGCTGTCGTATCACGGTATCGCCTGCCCCGTGAAGCCATATACGCAGACTGATAAAGATTCTCTTTAGCGATTACCGCAGGATAAATATCGCTTAGTTTCTTCACTGTTTTAACAGAGAACAGAAAGCAGGTTAAGATATTACATATATTTCTTTTGCCTACTTTCTGTCCCCTCTCCTCCATAAAGGGAAAAGTATTAACGCAACGGCCGCCGTTATTGTTGTTCCGATCCGGATTGGTGTTCGCCGCGTTGTTGCGGTCCGACGTACGCGCGTTCGTCGTGTCATTGTTCCAATTGCCGCCGCGTAAGCCGGCTCCCGTAATTAGGATGCTACTCCTTTTTTCAATAAATACTCTCCATCGAAAACCCTATACGTTCTCCATAGAAAGTTACCGCGCTTTTTCTGAAAAGTTCATTCAGAAGGATATAGCATCTGGACTTCCCCTTTTCTCAAAAGCCGCTCCTGATATCCGTAAACATCAGGATACTGGCGCCTATCAATTTGATGACTTATACCATCCTCCTACCATCCTTCCGATTTCCAATAGCGATTGACAAAAGAAATCATATGCCCTTACGTTAACGTACTTCATATCCTTGGCGATTCTCATCATATAACGCAAACTATCAAGTTTGAGATTCACCCGTACTAATATTCCTTTTCTTTCCTTTGAATAAACAGCTTCAATCAACATTTCCAGAATATCCAGAATAATCACTTCTATCCTATCAGCTAAAAGAAACCGCTGATCTTTAGGGAAATTCCCTATTTTGGGCAATATCCACAGAATTAAGCGGTAATGTTTCTCGACTACCGGGGTCATCTTATGCATAATCAAATGGTTTTTCTGCAATTATCCCCATTAAGCTTTCTGACACCTGATTACCTCAGAAACCTCCCTCTGTATCAAACCACTTTCATTTTGTACCTGATTGCAAACCGCGACAGAAAATCCTTTTCGTAAAAGTCTACCGGCATATTTATCTAATCCGCTTTTCGGAAAACCACACACCTCAACAGGAGAATGGACTTCTCCGCTTATCATTAATTTAAGGCCGGCGATATCCGCAATTTTTATAGCATCTTCGAACATAACCTTGTAAAAAGCCCCCACCTGAAAAAACAATATCTCTTCAGAGTGTTTCTCCTTTAACCTTTTGTATTCTTCCGCTTGTTTATCCATCCGCTCTCCTATCCTTAACATCAAAGTTATCAAAAAAAGCCCAATAAAAACTCAAAAAGCAACCTAAGGGGAAGTCCTAACGCAACGGCCGCCGTAACTGTAGCCCCGACCCGGACTGGTGTTCGCCGCGTTGCTGCGGTCCGACGTACGCGCGTTCGACGTGCCACTGCTCCAACTGCCGCCGCGTAAGCCGGCTCCCGTTGCTGTCGTATCCGGCCAGTAACTAACATCAGCATTACCGCTGCTATCCAATCCTCCGTTGCCGTTTAAACCTGTAAAAGCCCTACCCGTAGCATTGCCGACAGTAACCGCTCTTTTCCATAAATTTCCGGAAAGATCCATTACCCCATAATAGCCTGCCCCGCTGTTTATTCTTGTGCTTGAGCTTGTAGCAAATATACCGCATCGCAAAGGTCCCTGTCCTGCATCGCCGCCGCTGAATGTAACGCTTCCGTAATTGCAATTCGCGCCGCTATTACTTATCGTCTCTGTCCCGTTCTCTGTGCCTGAAATAGTTGTGGCTTGGGTTATAGTGGTATTTCCCCAAGCGTATTCATTCGGTGTAGGGACAGAAGTTCCTCTGCATGCCTTCTCGAATTCCAGTTCTGTCATTGGACGGAGTGCAGCCCAATCCGCATAAGCGCATAAATCCGCCCATGAAAGATAATTACAAGACCTATCCGGCCTAGATGCGGAATAACTCGGATAACTTCCCGAGATAGTATGACGATAATTGCTATAACCGGGATATCTTGCCGCAGCCTGGGTTGAAGTAAGGGTATTCAGGAAATCCGCGTACTGCCCCTGCGAGATGTCATATTTCATCATATAGAACGCCGTATATCCTTTTGGGAAAGCCGCGGGAATAGGACCTGTTCGATCCCCGCCATACGTGGTCGAAGGATAGTATAAATACCCGCTGGTTGTCCCGACATCAATTGAATTCTCCGAACTTATCAAATAAGCGTTTGTGGTAGTAGGATAAGCATAAAATGCCGCCGTTTCACTTCCACCCGATCCCACATAGAAAGCCGCAGTGGGAATATAGACCATTTCAACAGCAAAGACCTTTACACGCACCGTGCTTGTGCCGATAACGCCATCCGTACCATAATCCCAAATGAACTGAATAGAGCTCGTGGAGATATTTCCTGCGCCGTTAGCGGAACGCCGTAAAAAAGCGCCTTTCTTGTCCACAGGCACAACAATATTCAAAGCCGTACCTGTCCCCGCAGAAAACCCCGCAGTATCCGTACCACTTGCCTTTAATGTAGCGTGATTCCAACTCGCCCCTGCATTTGTGGAATATTTAACAAATATCCAGGCCGCATCATAATTAGTATTTGTACGCCAGGAGTTATCCCAAGAAATATCAAACTGCACTACCGCCGTCGCTTGACCTAAAGAGACATTACCGAGAGAAACGTTTGAAACGTTAAGATTATTCGCCTCCGTTTTATCTATCAGGAAACAAAATACAAAAAGCAAACAACAAAAAAAGAATACGCAATTCTTATACCTTTGCCGTTGAATTATTCGATTTTTCATTTTTAAGATCCCTCCTATATCCAATCAAGAAATCAAAACTCATATTTATCCCGCACATATACTCTTTTCTGTGCGGCTAATTTTAACGGCCTACGGTTCTACATCTAAATTATGATATACGGCAACATATTTAACTCTATGGTCAAGAACGACATAATCGTGCCAGCTTATGTTCATTTATCCCGAATTCTTTAAGTTCTTATCATCATTCTTAGAGTTACTTAAAGAGTGCCTTAAATAACTCATTTGCAAGGAGTATTTTTCCTGCCAATAAGCTTCTATTCTTAATCTCACCATCTCGCTAAATTCTTCGCTACCCAAAACCTTATTTTTCTTAAGATCCCTTGTAAAAATCTTTA
>JAQTTQ010000067.1 GCA_028710685.1 Candidatus Omnitrophota bacterium
ATGGGGACGGTTCTCGCACTCCGCAGCTCTTGAGAGACAATGACTTACGACAAGGCCATAATCAATCCGGCAAAATCTCAGTTTCTTTGCTTAGCTTAGGGGCATTGGTAGCTTTTATGGTTTCAGTCGCCTTAACCCATTGGACTGCAATTTGTGCTTTTATCGTAGGTATTATAACGGTATATCTAACGCCATCATTGTTGGGTATTATGTTTTTGGGTTGTTTGAAGGCTGATAGTAGAGAGGGGAGAGAGGGCGCAACGCCTAGACGTTGGTTTAAGGGGTTACGGTATTGGTTTAGTTTGTTCATAATAGGAATTAGCTCTTTTGTAAATAACGGTTGTGTTAGCGTTGGTGCAAGAAGAATGGAACTTTATCGTTCGCTTAAAGAAGTAATAGCAATAAGCAATATTAATGAAGCAGGAAAAGAAAAGGGGCTAGAGAAATATTTTCTAGAGAATTGTTATTTAGGTGACGATATTATGCTTGAACCAACTGAACACCTTAAAATGGTTGGGATAACACAAGAAGATTTATATAAATGTTACCAGGGATTAGTAAGAAGCAGTAACTTTAATGTTGCTTTTTATGCCGCCAGGTGCCTTGCCATGTTAGGGGATCCTGCCGGTAGTGTAGTGTTAAGTCAGGGTTTGAAGGGAGGGTATAATATAAATGATTTCTTCCCGGAGGGCGCTGTATATTCAGGCAGCGATCAAGACGAAATCAGGAATTATGTAAGAATGCAAGCTGTTTTTGCATTAGCGCGGTTGAAAGATTCCGTGGCTATAGGTCATTTGCGGTATATGTTATCTGAGGAATCAAATAGTATTTCTGCGGTTCGGGTATATGCTGCATATTCACTATCTATATTTGATGATCGAGAAGCGCTTGAAATACTAATTAAGTATTCTGCTGATCCAGACAGATCGGTTCGTTTGGAATGTCTCCGGGGCTTAGTAGCATTTAATGATCCTAGATTATTTGATATTTTCGTTGGTGCATTGAGAGACAAAAAAATCGATGCGGTAGATATTGTGGTTTCGGGGTTAAGTGTATCAGGAGATAAGCGGGCTGCTGCATATCTTGAAAATATAATACAAGAGTCCAGGTCACCAAATACAAGATCAGCTGCTTTGGCGGCCCTGTATAGGATTGAGGGTGACAGGGTTTTAAATCTTGCATTTGCTAAGGCAAGAGATAATGCTGAAGAAGTCCGAATGACGGCTTTTTCAATATTGTCGCAACTTAACGGATTAGGGGTAAGGGAAGCACTTATCAGCGGATTAAACGACCGCAGCCATTTAGTACGTATGACAGCAGCCCTTGGTTTTTGGGGCGGAAAGATTGATAAAACTGGGGTACCTGATTTGATCGCCAGTTTATTAAAAAGAGAAAGGAATAGTGATGTTAGGTTGCTTTATATAGGTATTTTAGGGGAGAGCAACGATAATGCTGCAGGGGAAGCATTAAGGAATATAATATCGGACGGTGATTTAAAAGAAGCGCAGGCCGCAATCATATCGGCTGCATTTAACGCGAATAACAAAATGATGCAACATCTTACCGATCTGTTGGGTGACAGGAGAGAAGAGATAAGGCAGGTATCTGTGGCAGCGCTTCATACCAGAATTGATGATCCAGTGATATTTAATAAGGTCTTCGAAAGGATGAGTGATGTATCATTGAGAGTTGCCTCTTCTGCTGCTGTTGTTCTGTCAACCCAGATAAACAATCATCCGGAATTAAAGGATAAGCTTATAGGTTTTATGGACCGGGGTGATCTGGAAACTCGTTTAGGTATCCTATCGGGATTATCTCAAGCAGGGAGTCCATTCGCTGCTGAATTCGCAAAGCCGTATTTAAACAATCAGAATCTTGCTTTAAGGCAGATGGCGGCATTCTCTATTAGTCAGCTCGCGGATCATAATATACTGCCACTTCTTTCTCCTTTGGTGAGCGATATCGATCCTTCTGTGCGCCTTTCAGCTATCCGGGGGTTAGCCGCGATAAATTCGCCAGAAACAGTCCCTTTATTGATTAGGGCATTAAAAGATGAACAATTTGCAGTTCGACAGTCAGCAATTTTTGGTTTGGCTCAGAGGATCAATGATTCTCCTCATTTAACCTTTACAGTAAGCCATTTTTTACACGATGATAATTGGCAGGTACGCCAGGCAGCGGTTGAAGCCTTAGGCAGGTCAACCCATCCTAGGGTTCCGGAAATGCTGCTTCCTAAAATGCAGGATGAGTCTGTTTTTGTCCGCCAGGCCGCGGTGGCTAATTTGGCCAGGCTTGATACGCCTGATGTAATAAAATCGATGTTACCGCTCTTAAAAGATGAGTCTGTTTTTGTCCGCAGAGATACGATTGTAGCCTTGGGAAGCAAAGTCTGCGCCCATCTTGAGTTAACCGAGCCGATTAAGGAAGCCGCAACAATTGATAGTGATGAGATAGCCAGAAGATATGCTAATTTTGCATTGGAATGCGGTAAGAATAAAGATATAAATCATGGCCCGGTCAAGATACGCTCTATGCAGATATTAATCCCTGGATTCGATGATTTTTTCCCTTTTATGACAGCTAGGAATCAGTATACAGATTGGTCTAACAAACATCCTCTGAAAGATATGCTGGAGAGAATTGGAGTTACGAGTAGGGCCTTTAACTGGTCAGGGAATGCTCAAGATACCTTTTCATCTCGGTCCAGGGTTTTAGATTTCTTTCTTGAGAATGTGAGAGATGCCGCGAGAATGCGCGTAGATATAGATATGGATTGGCATAGTTGGGGCACCCCGATCGGAAGCGCCATCTTTAGCGGGAACCCGAAAGCTACGGAGGCATTCAGGTTAGCCAGAGAAGCAGGGATAAAGATTAATATATCTTGCCTCGGATCCCCAGATATATTGCATAGGGTCTCTTTTTTGGAGAGCAAGTATAAAGAGACTGTTAAAATAGTAAATTTATGGTCTCCTGCAGATGGGTTATCTTTCCCTTCTATCCCGGTTAATCTGGGGGCAAAAGGGAATATGGGGATCCCGGAGATATCTCATAATGATTGGTTCGATTATTCCATGGGCAATAGGTTTATAAGAATGAAGTTCCCCGGTTTGGATATGCCCCAAATCCACCATATGGTTAAACAGTCAGATCCTATAGGATGGATATATAGGCCTAGAGCCGGGAGTTGGCCGGGAATATATAATTTCAATAGCGTAGCGCCCCTGGGACATTTTCGCCAGGCAGGTAATATAAATATTAGCCCGGCATTAAGCGAAATGCAGAAGTTTAGGGCACCGAATAACTATTATCTGCATCAAGGATTATCCGTCCCACAAACTCTTAAGGTGAGCGCGCCCCGGTTGGTTTTTCAAAATAATTTCAGGCCGCTTCCTTCTGGTCAATTAAATTTTAACGTGTATAATAATAACAGGATAATTATGCCGCCTCCTATTAGGTTTACGGCTCCGGGCCTTACGGTTCCGAAGTTTGCGCCGATTACTGTGCCGCGCAGTAATTTTATGAATCCCGGCATAGCACCGAGGATACCAACATATACTCAGCCAATACGGTATACACCACCGCCTATGCGGAATTTAAAATAGTGAGGGAGAATAATGAGGAGAACTGTATGCGGGGAGGGGGAGGGAATGAGCAATAGGCCTTTGGAGATTAAGTTTTTTGGGGTCATGAATATCATAATGGGCGGGCTCTATTCCCTGTTTTATGTATTGCCATTTCTCTTGGGAGTGCTTGTAGGTTGGATGACA
>JAQTTQ010000068.1 GCA_028710685.1 Candidatus Omnitrophota bacterium
AAGAAATTCTATAGTCCCGCAGCTCACATAGTTAACAGACTTCATGCCTTTTAAAACCAAATCACCGAGCTTCTTGCGCATCTTGCTGTCAACGACAGGAGAAGGAGATTCCTCCAGGAGCTTCTGATGCCTCCTTTGTATGCTGCAGTCCCTCTCCCCTAATTGCAATATATGCCCGGTTTTATCCGCGATAATCTGGACTTCAATATGGCGCGGTTTTTCTATGTACTTTTCAATATAAACATTGGAATTTCCGAAATTAGCCTCAGCCTCTGATTGTGCCGTCATAATGCTGGATACCAAGGTCAGGTCATTATGGCATATGCGCATACCCTTGCCTCCGCCTCCGGCAGCAGCTTTAATTATTACGGGATAACCTATAGCCTTTGCTGTTTTAAGCGCTTCTTCTTTATTTTTAATGGCTGCAGCGCTTCCCGGGACAATCGGTAAACCAGCCTTATGCATTGAGGAACGCGCAGCCATCTTATCCCCCATCAGCCTGATATTGGCAGGGGTAGGGCCGATAAATGTAATCTTGCATGACTCGCATATCTCGGCAAAATGCGCATTCTCCGCCAGGAATCCGTAACCGGGATGAATAGCCTCTACGTCAGTAATTTCTGCGGCGCTGATAATGGCGGGTATATTAAGGTAGCTGCTGGAGGATGCGGCCTGCCCGATGCAGACAGCCTCATCGGCAAAACGCACATGAAGGCAGCTTTTATCCGCTTGAGAATAAACCGCCACCGTTCTTATGCCTAATTCACGGCAGGCGCGGATAATCCTCAGTGCGATTTCGCCACGGTTGGCGATAAGTATTTTTGAAAACATTATGTATTAAAGGGGCTCTATTAAAAATATAGGCTGGCCAAATTCAATAGGCTCAGCATTATCAACTAAGACTTCAAGTATCTTTCCCTTTACCTCCGCCTTAATTTCATTCATCAGTTTCATGGCTTCAATTATACAAATTACCTGTCCCGGCTCAACATTCTGCCCCACCTCAGCATAAGCAGGGGCCTCCGGGCTTGGGGCGCGGTAAAAGGTTCCCACCATAGGTGATTTAATCTCAACCGACTTAACGGAAGAGGCTTCTTTTGCGGCCTGTTGGGCTTGTTTTAGGGCTGCATCAGCTACCCTTTCGCGCTCAACAACGACCGGACCGCTGAAACCCTCAGGGCCGGCAGAAGTTTTCTTTAACCTGATACGCATGCCGTCCTTCTCTATCTCCAATTCCATAAGGCCGTTATCATTCATCAGATTAACCATTTCTTTTATCTCTTTAATATTCATCCCTAGCCTTCCTTCTTTTTAATTAACCCGCTCGACATATTCTCCGGTGCGGGTGTCAACTTTTACCCTATCCCCAACGTCAACAAAAAGCGGAACCTGTATATTTGCGCCTGTCTCTACCTGCGCAGGTTTGGTCCCGCTTTTAGCCGTATCCCCCTTTATTCCCGGTTCCGTATGGGTGATCTCAAATTCAATGAAATTAGGTAAATTGATAGATAAGGGGTCATCCTTGAAAAAATAACCCAATACCTCAATATTATCTTTTAGAAAATTACGTTTATCTCCAATGGCATCCTGAGATACGGCTATCTCCTCAAAATTATCCTGATCCATAAAATGATATAGGTGCCCGGAATTATACTGATACTGAAGCTTACGCTCCTCAACATAGGCCTGCTCGATCTTTTCATCACCGCGAAAGGTCTTCTCCTGGATATTGGAATTCTTCATGTTTCTAAGCTTAGCCCGCACAAAAGCCGAACCCTTGCCCGGCTTGACATGCTGGGCATCCACGACCACATAAACATCCCTGTCGACTAATATAGTAACCCCTGATTTTATTTCATTTATTGACAGCGCCACTTAACACCTCGCATCCAGTTTTTGTTACTAAGACCATATCCTCTATTCTTATCCCGAATTTACCCGGCAGGTAAATTGCCGGCTCAACCGTAAAAACCATACCCTCCCTTAAGAAATCTTGGTTTTTACTGTGAATATTTGGGCCTTCGTGTATATCCAGCCCTACCCCATGCCCCAGGCTGTGTATAAAATTCTTGCCGTAACCCTTGCCGGCGATATATTTACGGCTGGCCGCATCAATAGAGCCGATTTTGGCTCCCGGCTTAATCTTCTTAATCGCAATCTCCTGCGCCCTGGCCACCAGTGCATATATCCGCCGGGCAAGAATATTAATTTTACCCAAAAATAATACCCTTGTCAAGTCGGATTTATAGCCAAGGTAATCTACCCCCAGATCAATAAGGATATTGCTTCCCTCTGCCAGCTTTTTTGCCGTAGGATTATGGTGAGGATAAGCGGAGTTTTGGCCGTAAGCAACAATTATATCAAAAGCCGAACCCTTTGCCCCCTGGTAACGTATAAAACGCTCCAATTCCGCAGCCACCTCTGTCTCGCTAAGTTTAGGATGCATGAAATCTTTAATAAATTCAAAGGCTAAAGCGGTAATCTTAAGCGCCTTTCTGATCTTATCCAATTCCTCAGGGCTTTTTATCTCCCTCATCCCTTCGATGACTCCGTAAGTAGGCACCAGGATGCCTCCGGTCCTTAAAGACTGCTTAATCATTTTGTATTCTGCATAAGGTAAGTGGCGCTCTTCAAAACCGATCCTCTTTAAGCCTAATTCACTGCAGGCCCGGGGAATTGAACTAAAGGCAGTACCATTGGCAATTTTGACCGGGAGAAAACCCTTAAGGGTTTCTTTTGCGCTTTGGGCATACCTGGAATCCGTAAAATAAATACTGCCCTTTACTGAAGCCAGCAGATAGGCATCCGGGTTAGAATATCCGGTAAGATAGGATAGGTTGCTTGGGGAAGAGATAATAAAACCGTCTAAACCGCTCAGGTTCAGCCTTTTTACGAAATCTCGAAGGATATTCATTATTAAATTAATTCTAGGATCGCTTCCAGCCCAAGATAGTAGCTTTGGGCACCAAAGCCTAAGATCGTTCCATGCGAAACCGGGCTGATTAAAGATTTATGCCGGAATTCTTCGCGGGCATGGATATTGGAAAGATGGACCTCAACAGTTAGAATACCTGTAGCGGCAATAGCATCGCGTATAGCAACGCTGGTGTGGGTATAAGCTGCCGGGTTAATAAGTAAGGCCTCGAACCTTTTGCCTGCCCCGGTTATTAAATCTACAATTTCACCTTCATGATTAGACTGCTTTATGGTAAGGGATGCCTTATGGGCCTTGGCTATCTTTTTCAGCCCGCTATTAATACTTTTAAGGGTGACCCTTCCGTAAACCTTGGGTTCTCTTTTGCCCAACAAATCAAGGTTAGGGCCATGTATCACCAGTACCTTTTTCATACTTAATCCTCTGCCTCATCAATGAGCATTACCGGAATACCCTCTTTAATGGGGTATTTTTTACCGCACTTTTTGCAGACAATCTTATTTTCCTGCTTAAAAATATCACCCTTACATGAAGGGCAAGCCAAGATATCCAGAAGCTCTTTATCAATCATTTCTTCTCTCCTTTTTCTTTAGAAAGGTAGATACTTCTTAAATCATAGAGCAGATTCTCTAATAATTTAGATTCATCATCATTTAAATT
>JAQTTQ010000069.1 GCA_028710685.1 Candidatus Omnitrophota bacterium
ATCAGCGCTATTATTACGTTCTAGGCAGTTAAAGGTTTGGGTTTGGGGCATATGTTTTGAATTTTAAAAAGTAAGTGGTATAATAATAAAAAAGCCTACATAGGGAGTTAGGAATGCGAATTTTATTGGTAGAAGACGAAACCCGAATGGCAAGTTTTATTGAGCGCGGCCTGAAAGAAGAGGACTATGTAGTCGATATTGCTAATGACGGAGAAAAGGCTTTATTCCAGGCTGAAATTAATCCGTATGACCTCATAATCCTTGATATAATGCTGCCGGTTAAAGACGGTATTACTGTATGTCGTGAGCTAAGAATCAAGAAAATAAATACCCCTATTTTAATGCTTACTTCAAAAGACAGAGTAAAAGATAAGGTTTTAGGTTTAAATGCCGGAGCCGATGATTATTTGTCTAAACCGTTTGCTTTTGAGGAACTGCTAGCCAGGGCCAGCGCATTATTACGAAGAGATAAGGCAGATAAAACCGGTATTCTTAAAATTTCCGACTTAGAGATTGATCAACTCAGGCATAAAGTTATAAGGGCAGGAAATGAGATTAAGTTAACTAGCAAAGAGTTTGCCCTTTTAGAATATCTTATGCTTAATGCCACCCATGTTGTTACCAGAACAATGATTTCTGAACATGTTTGGCATGAAGATTTTGACAGCCTTACAAATGTTATTGACGTGTATATGAATTTTTTACGCAATAAGATCGATAAAGGGCATAAAAAGCAGCTTATCCATACCGTTTTCGGCAAGGGGTATGTTTTAAAAGAATAGCCATGCGCGCCAAAACTATAAAATTTAAAGTCAGTATATTGTACGCATCTGTATTAGGGGTTGTTCTATCTTTATATGTCGGTTCCTTGTTTGTTATGCCCGCCGGCCTATTAGAGAGAAATAAATTGCTTTGGATATTAATCCCTATCCCCTTGACTTTATTGACCGGTTATTTCGTTGGCTATTTGATTTTTACAAGAGTTTTAAAGCCAATTAAAGAAATCACCGATACTATAGATAATATTACCCATGAAGATTTTAGTTTGAGGATAAAGGTAAAAAATGTTGATGAAGAATTGCGTTGTTTGATAGAGGCGTTGAACGATATGGTTTCGCGTTTGGGAGAGTCATTTGAATATATAACAGATTCGAGCTCATACATCGCCCATGAATTAAAGACCCCGATAGCCATTATCAGGGGAGAGTCGGAATACGCTTTAAAGAAGGAGCGCGAAAAAGAGGAATACAAAAGAGTAATCAGCGTAAACCTGGAAGAAAGCAAACGAATGCTTAAAATTATCGAAGATTTATTGCTGCTGACTAAGATGAATTACCAGCCAGACGTTTTGAAATTTGAGCAGGTTGATTTAACTCAGTTTATCCGCATAATTTATGAGCAGACAAAGATATTGGCGTTCAAAAAAAACATAAAGGTAAGTATAAGTATTCCCGAGGAGACAGAGATGGTGAATGCCGATGAGCTGCATTTAAGGCGCCTGTTTTTTAATTTAATAGATAATGCAATAAAATTTACTCCCGTTGACGGAAATATAAGTATAGTTTTAAGGTATGTAAATCAGAAAGCGGCGGTTTCTATTATTGATGCAGGGATCGGGATAGAAGAAGAAAATGTGCCAAAGCTTTTTGATAAGTTTTTCCGTATCGATGAGAAGGTTAAAGATACATCTTCCAGCAGCGGATTAGGCTTAAGTATTGCCCAATCAATAGCCCAGCTGCACGAAGGCGAAATCTCGGTAACCAGCCGCGCAGGTCAAGGCTCTAATTTTACCGTTTCCATCCCCCTCTTAATTAACAAATCTTAAATCCTCCCCATTTTTGGATAGCCAATCATTAAAAATTTTAATTTCTTTTTAATCCTGCTTTAATCCGGAAAATGTTATAGTCTTATCCGAAGATAAGAAGAAGGAAAAATTGGGTGGCTGTAGAGGTGTGCCAATAAATAATGTTTTACGCTGCAGCCGCCCGCTTATTTAAGGAAGAGAAATGACAAGAATCCTTATTGTTGAAGACGAAGAAGGTGTAAGAAAAATGTATAGCACCGTGCTTAAAAACGAAGGATTTGAAGTTTTTGAGGCTATGGATGCCATTGAAGCGTCATACGAATTAAATAAACAGCCCGTAGACATAATGCTTCTGGATATAAAAATGCCTCAGGTATACGGCAGTATGTTTTATGATGTTATACAGATGTTTCATAAGAAAGTAAAGGTTATTGTTGCCAGCGTTTATCCTGTTGACGAACAGAAGAAAATGATCAAAGGTGCTGCGGATTATTATGATAAATCACAAGGAGTTGATATGTTGTTAGATAAAATCAAAAGGCTGGAGCTAAAGATTAAACAGCAAAAGATTATTCTAATAATTGACGATGAGCCCAGGATTAGAAAAATCTACCGTCATTATCTGGAAGAGAACGGGTATCGCATTGTTGAGGCCTATGACGGAAATAACGGATTAGGCATATTAAGGAAAAATAGCGATATTGCGCTAATAATACTTGACCTTGCCATGCCTAAAGAAAGCGGGTTTGAAATTTATAAACAGATAAGAAAAGAATTTCCGGATATAAAAATCTTAATAGCCAGCGTTTTTACAAGAAAAGATCAAGAGCTTTTTCTTCCTAATGCCGATGGGTATTACGATAAGTCAAAAGACGCAGCAGGCTTAATCATGACAATTGACAAATTGATAAACATAAACGGAGCTTAGTTATGTGCCCGTATTTTGTGTCTACAAAACCGATTGGTTTATGCGGCTGTTACGGAGACGGATTATTCCGTCCTGATGTTAAAAGAAGAAAAAAACATTGTTTCGGAAGGTTTATGGATTGTTTATTTTATCAGTCACAGATATACCCGATTATTATAAAATCAATAAGGGATTCAAAACACCGCGTAGAAAATGAAATACTTATCTAATGCAAAAAGTATAAACTAGGGGGGAGAATGGATAATAAACAGATATATATTACAGAGACGGATTTTAAGCGCCTTAAAGAAACAGTGAAAAATATGATGCTGAAGCGAGATGCTGACAGAAGATCATTAGAAGAGCTGGAGCGTAGTTATGGATCTCGTGACGAACTTGGCTTGATTCAGGATGCAAGGAGGGTCAAAAACTCAAAAAACGGCACTGAATGGAAGAGGATCGAAGAGCTTGAGATAGAGCTAAACAGGGCAATTATAGTTAATGATGATAATATCCCTCAAGGAATAGTAACAATGAATACCAAAGTATGCCTCCAAGATATGGAAACAAAAAAAGATGAGGTTTATCAGTTGGTGTATCCTGAAGACGCGGATATTGAACAAAACAAGATCTCTGTTTTAGCTCCTATCGGGACAGCAATATTAGGCTATAAAGTAGGAGATATTATTGAGTGGAATGTTCCTGCCGGACTAAGAAAGCTTAGGGTAAAAAAGGTGTTGTATCGGGTAGAATCGGCCAAAGGTTACCATTTTTAAAAGGCAATAGATTATGGTTAATGTTATTTTTATAATGGCAGTTTTATTAATCACGCCTTTG